>JBDOMT010000400.1:0-24318 GCA_039831705.1 Pirellulales bacterium
ATTGGAAGTTGCCCCAACGGGTCGCTCATGCCAATCACGACTTGCCCCGGTTTGAGGTGCTGTAAATCAGCCCGGCCGGCTTCCGGATTGGCGCCCAAAGTGCGGACTTGCAAGAGCACGTCAGCCTGCCCCAAGGCGGTGGCCCGATCAGGGATAATTTGAGCCCCCTTGGCCTTGAACAGATCATCGGTAAGGCCAGCTGCGCTTCCAGCACCCGTTTCGAGTAGGACTTCCCAGCTCGCTTTGGTGAGCAAAGGAACCATATTAGGAACGATTGCTACGCGACGCTCACCCGGAAAAGACTCTTTAACAACTGCAACTTTCATTTCATTAACCGGTGTGTGGGGTTAGCCCGGATATTTCATCAGCTTCGTCGCGAGAGGCCGAAGAGTGCTGTGGCTGCAAGGCAAACGGTGATTTGGGTGCGGAACGTATTGTCTATACTTGAGCACACCCAAATGATCGTTTAACGCAGCAGACGCAGTGCTATTCGGACTCGCAGCAGAAAGTTTATGAAATATTGGGGTTAGGCAATCCTTAGCATAGGAATGGAGTATTGCACATTGGCGTACAGACTGACAGTAGCTTCGCCCAAGCAAGGCTTCGCTGTATTGGCACAACTTTTGCCTAGTTAATTGTTCATACTGTGAGGCTATGCGGCTTGGAACACCGCATGGGGCCGTAACAGAGAAGAGGTACGCTGATGGGGTCGGCCAGCGAAGAGGCATTGGCTGGGACATTAACGTTCTACTGTGACGCTAAAAGTCCTATAGAAGGCAACTTTCAGCAGCCTTGCCCTCCCCAATAGGCTGCTGTCAGTTGCCATTTAGTCACAACTCGGATAGGCAACCCAGGCGGGTCAAGAGGATCAACAAAATTGGCCTCTTGGCCCGCCTGTTGCTATATCATGTATCATAATAGAACACATGTGCAATAACGATACGTTCTAGGAGATTGTGGAGGTCGTCCAATTTGGGTGCGAATGGGCTCCATGAATCGGCTTCCGTTATGGTATGCGGGTTAGGCCATCATTGCCTCAAGCCCGATCGGTAGGCATAACCATAACCGTTGGTGGAAACCACCGGATGTTTTGTTAAAATGGATGTAGAATTGCCCTCTTGAGCACCGGGCGGAGAACCATGCTGGATCGCCGGTTTTATTTGTGGTGGGTCTTCTCGCCGATGGCTGCGGCCTCTCTCCTTTTGGCTCAGGGGTCGAGTTGCGCTGCTGAAAAGGCAGACTCTCCAGGGGCTGGCAATTCAAAAAAGGCTGAGATCGTAGAGCAGTTGCTGGAGCCTGTTGACTTGATTAACCAGCAGATCCGTCTGGGTTGGCGGGCGCATGATGTCAGACCGTCTCGACAGGCGACTCGGGGTGAGTGGTGCCGAAGAGTATATCTTGACCTGTTAGGGCGTGTTCCCACGACCGGTGAACTCGATGTCTTTTTGTCTTCACCTGCCAATACCATCAGTCGGGCGGCGCTCGTGGATCGTCTGCTGGGCTCCGAGTATCGGGATCAGTATGCACGTAACTGGCGGTCCATTTGGACCAACATCCTCATCGGTCGAACCGGAGGGTCCACTCGGCGCGAACGGACCAACCGGGCGGGCATGATGGAGTATTTACAAGAGTCACTACGGGCCAACAAGCCTTATGACCGCATTGTTTATGAGTTGCTGACTGCCACTGGAAGCACCTCGCCCACGGAGAAGGATTTCAATGGGGCAACGAACTTTCTGGTCGACAAACTGGCTGAAAAGGGTGTCCAGGCGACGACCAAGACTGCACAGATATTTCTGGGTTTAGCGGTGGGTTGTACTCAATGTCACAATCACCCATTCAACGAAGCACGACAAAACCAGTTTTGGGAGCTCAATGCTTTTTTTCGCCAGGCCCAAGTGGAGGTCACCCGCGACCCGGATAACAATGGTCGGATTGTCAATGCGATGCTGACGGATGTTGATTTTGCTGGCGAAGGACGTTCCAGGGAGGCAGATCGTCGCGATGAAATCGTACTGGAAATGCGAGCTGGCCGTCTGGTCGATCGGGATGCGGTATCTCTGGGAGCAGCGCCGGTATTTTATGAATTACGCAATGGGCAAGTTCGGGTTGCCTATCCGGTGTTCGTCGATGGCACTTCATTGGCGGAGATGTTTAGCAAAGAATATCCTGATCGCGGTGTTGAATTTGGCAACAGCAGTGCGGTAAGAGACGTCCATCGACGCCGTGAATTGGCCGATTTGGTGGTGGCGTCGAATTATCTGGAGTTGGCGTTGGTCAATCGCATGTGGGCCCATTTTTTCGGCCGCGGTTTTACTCGTCCCATTCATGACATGGGACCCCACCACCCACCTTCACATCCTGAATTGCTGGCAGGGTTAGGAGTGGCAATTCGTAAAGCTGATTTCGATTTGAAACAGTTGCAACGCTGGATGGTACTCAGCGATCCCTACGCACTGAGTAGCCGTTTTTCACGAAATAACGCCAAGGATGATCCCGCATTGGGTGGCCCACCCCTGTTTAGCCGTTTTTACCTCCGCCAGATGCAGGCGGAACAATTGTATGAATCACTACTGGTTGCCACGCAGGCACAACAGACGGTTTCCACGGAAGAGCGTGGTCAACTCAAACAGCGATGGCTGCAACAGTTCAGTACGGCCTTTGGTACCGATGATCAGAGCGAGTCGAACACTTTCAATGGTTCGATCCCGCAGATGCTTATGATGCTCAATGGAGATCTGGTCGAACGGGCCTGCAGTATTGGCAATGGCAGTTTTTTGGACCAGATAGCCACCGATACCCAGCAGACCAACCGAGAGAAGATCAATCACCTTTATCTGGCTGCCCTGGCCCGGCAACCGACCAGGCAAGAAATCCAAATTTGCAACCGTCTGCTGCAGTCACGGGGAGGCGATGTGGCCCAATCACTGCAAGATATCTGGTGGGCGGTGCTCAATAGCAATGAATTTATATTGATCCATTAGGAGTGACCATGTTTCCTTTTCCATTACCTGAGGGTATGTCGCGGCGGCATTTTTTGCGGCATCTGGCTGGTTCGGCCACGCTGATTGGACCTTCACTGACGCTGGCTCACTCGCTGCGTGCACAAGCCACCCAGTTGGGTAAAACTCACCGTTCGTGCATCCTGTTGTGGATGGGTGGTGGGCCACCGACGATTGATTTGTGGGATATGAAGCCAAGCGTCCCCACCGGCGGTACGTTTAAGCCGATCAGCACTTCTGGTGCGGGTCAAATCAATGAACTACTGCCCCTCTTAGCCGGACAGATGCAACATCTGTCGGTGGTTCGGTCGATGAGTACCCGCGAGGCCGATCATCAGCGTGGTCGCTACTATATGCACACCGGTTTTGTCCCAAATCCGAATGTCCAGCATCCTAGTTACGGCGCAGTTGTAGCTCATGAACTGGCTGCCCAAACAGCCGATTTGGAGATTCCCCCTTTTGTTTCTATAGGAGGCGCCAGCGAAGGCCCCGGCTTTTTGGGAATGGGTTATGCGCCGTTTCAGGTAGATTCTCGGGGTCGCGTCAGGAATTTAGAGATGGGAGTTGAAGCGTCGCGTCGAATGGATCGCTCGGAGTTGCTGGGGGCACTGGAGGGGCGCTTCGTTAGAGAGAATCGGGGTAGTGCGGCCAGTGAACACGCCAAGGTACTGGAGAAAACTTTTTCTTTGATGACCAGTCCTCAAATGGAAGCGTTCCGCGTGGAGCGTGAGCCTGAAACTGTACGCGAACAGTATGGTGACACCAATTTTGGCCGTGGTTGCCTGATGGCCAGACGGTTGGTGGAAACAGGGACACCTTTTGTTGAAGTAAATATGGGGGGATGGGATTTACATCAAAATTGTTTCACTACCCTGCAGACAAAATTGCCTGAAATGGATCAAGCGATGAGTGCACTGGTGGCAGATCTTGTCCAACGCGACTTGTGGCAAGATACGGTAGTGCTCTGGATGGGAGAATTTGGGCGTACCCCACGAATTAATGGCAACGCGGGGCGCGACCATTGGGCACGGAGTTGGAGTGTGGTGATGGGAGGAGGTGATATCCAAGGAGGACGTATTGTGGGAGCAACCAATGAAGATGGTACCAAGGTGACGACTGAACCGTACAGTTCCGAAGATCTCATGGCGACAGTCTGCAAATCCATGGGAATATCACTGAAGACAAGCTTCACCAGTAACAGTGGCCGACCAATGAAAATTGCCAACGGAGGCAAGGTGATCGACGAGCTGTTTGGGTAGAGACGGTAATTCGGTGTTTCCGTTGAAACACCGAACTACCGAACTACCGGCTTTGGCAGGGTTGCTTGGGGGGGCGCGGGTTGGACTACTCGGGTCCAACCAATTGGGGTAAGGGGTGACTTGAAAATTGCGCCGAATAACTGGTTCATTGTTCCGTTGATGGTCGGTTTGGAAAAGATGTAAACGGCCCGATTGCGGTTGTTGGGCATGTGCACCTGGATGGCGCTGGGCAACATTGTTTTTCGGTCAAGCATCACTTCCACATGGTGGTAATTGCCGGCATCGACTTGTCTTCGTGGATAGGCTTCCAATATGATCGTATTCGGATTTCCCTGAGAGCTGCGTATCCAGTATCGGGCTTTCATCTTCTCTGCTTCTGCGCCGAATAAAAATGGCAGCGGGCCATCGACAATGGACTTCCCACGTAACTCCTGTGGCAAAGGTTGGACAACCAATTGTTTTTTGTTGTGCTTGTATTCGAAGATCGCTTTGCCGTCGCAGACCCAGTGTTCACCGATTTCGTTTTTTTGCAGAACGTGTTGGCCCGCCTGCTGAGGGTCTGTTTGGACCCAGCGGTGAATGCGGTTGATTTTAAAACTGCCCTTGTCGGGTTTCGCGTACGTCAACTGACCTTGACTCTTGATCAAAGGAACATCCCCACTCGGGCCAAAGACTGGATCGTACTCCCAGCGCTGAAAGTCACAGCTGTAAGTGGTGATTTGATTGCTTTGGTTTTCCCACATCATCAGCACCTGATTCACGAATTGCTGTTCAGCCAGACTGAGCTGGAACGGTGCGCCATGGACGGCCGCCCGGTTTGCCGTAGGGCCCGATTGTTGGACAGGTTCCCCTTGCTGTCGGATGGGACTCCCCAATCGCTGCGCTATCTGCACGTTGGGGCGTGCTGTCGTTTGGTTGGAGGTGGTGCCTTCTTGGGCCAGTCCGTGAGAAACTAGCTGAGACCACAATCCAATGGCCATGGTGCTGAGGATGACCTTAGAAAACATAGATTGTGGGTACATCGACATCGGTATGGGTTCTCACCATAAGTGACAGTGGGTAGTGGTAGTTCAGCCACAGCGGGTCGAATCATAGCAACCGCGCTGACTGGCACCTAGACCGCTTTAAGTCTCGTATATTGGTGCTAGCATGGGCTAGAATCGAGGCCCGATCCTTTGCGATTGTTTTATTGTCCCCACGATGTGTATCCAACACTCGCCTTCAGGCGAAACCTTTAGCAACAGACTGTTAGGTTATTACGATTCAGTAAAACCAAGCAGTGTTATGCGAGTTGATATTTTTGGGTGGCACCGACACTGGTCCGCAGTACGGTTGTTTGGTGAGAGAGATGTATTCGGACCAGTGTCGGTGTGCGTAGCACAGGAGGAGATAGAGGTTACTGGCCTCTTGTGCTGCGCACACCGACAATCGTTCGAGTAAGTTTGCGAGTTAGCAATGTCTATTTCGAAAGACTGTCGGTGCCACCCTTGTGAGCTATAAAGGACTTCAGTCCGACGCTCACGTTTTTCTAACCTACCGGCTTCAGTCGGTTGTCGTTCAATTAGATCAACTGGAGATCCAATCAATCGCTCTGGATGTACGATTTTTCTTTATAGAAACAGCCTACAGGTACAAACAAGACAGCCGTGATCAAGATGGCGACTGTCCAAAACTCAAAGTAGGCGGCTCCTTCGAGTGTGTCTTGACCCCCCACGGTGATGTGACGGTCGATCGTGGTTTCTGGCATGATTCCTCGAGCACGCATTATGTTTTTTTTGCCGGCTTCCCCAAGAGTGGCAATGATTTGTTTTTCCAGCCAATCGTATGGTTGATCCTGGAGTTCGGTCGAGGAAGATTTGGTGTCAGCTCGATTGACTTTTGCCAGCAGAATCACATCCCACTGGGTTCCCCGTTTCAAGTCAGCTCCGGATGAAATGATACGGAAGGCATTTCTGGATAGCAGTTGATAACCCAGTGATTGTCCATAGGTATCGCGGATCGTGGAAAGTAGTCGTTGTCCTTGTTCCCGGTCTGGAAGAATGGCCTGGCTGGGATCTTCGGCAGTCCCTCGAAAAGCGGCTTCAATTTCAACTGCTGCTTTATTTAAGATTTCGTTCTCAGTCGTTTCGACATCTTCCAATTGATGCAAGGTACTAAAGTGCATGACCAGGTCGTCCGGGCTATCGAACAGGCCATCAAATCCGCAGACGCGTACTGTTTTGGCGTTTTTCTGATCTACTCTGCGAGTCGTTTTGACTTGCCAGGTTCCGATCACTTTCTCTGAATCGGGTTCGAGTATTTTCACTTTTGCAGCAACTTGGTTAATTCCCGGTACCTGGATGGCGTAGTTGACAGTGGCTGTGAACAAATTGCCAAGCGAAACGGATAATAGCCAAACGGCCATCACGACCGACTTCATGCTTTTTGGCGATTGGGTGTAGGAGAATTCGAGCCCAGTAATCGAAATCATGATTTCCGCGCTGGTCAGCAAGAGGTAGGCCCAAAGTTGCCAGGCGATTGAGGGGGTTTGACCCAGGTCGATAAGACGCTGCGCAAGAGTAATCAATGCAAAGCCACCAACCGCAAAAAAGAAACCGATTGAAATTTTACGTATTGGCGTCAGCGTAAATACAGAATTGACTGCCGGATATACGACAAATTGAAATAGGGGTATGAGAAATAAAACTAAAATCGGATTGATGACTTGAATTTGCGATTCAAGCCAGTTGACTCCCAGGAAATGACGATCCATGTTCTCTGCTTGAAGTACCCACGAGGAGCCCGTTTGATCGAACAGACCCCAGAACATGGCCACAAAGGCGTAAATAATAGACAGTTTAAGAAGGGCTGAAATGCCTTCAGCGCTGAAGGTTTCTTTGAAAAAGGCCTTGCCTCCTGGGGGTACGTGCACGAACACATGTCGGCCCTTCCAGAATAAAAGGGTGGCGAGTCCCATCAGAACGCCCGGTATACCAAACGCTATGTGTGGGCCGTACCATTTCAATAAAACGGGTGTCATCATGGTTGAAAAGGTTGAGCCCAGATTGATGGCGAAATAAAACCACTGGAAAACTCTCGACATCAAATGGCTGTTGTTGGCGCCAAATTGATCCCCGACATGTGCAGAAACGCATGGCTTGATGCCGCCGCTGCCAAGTGAAATTAGAATTAATCCTAAAAATAGCCAGGAAGTCGGAGACATCCCGGCTTCACCCATTAAGGCCAATGACAGATGGCCCAGGCAATAGATGATCGACAGCCACAGGATCGTACGATATTTACCGATAAATACGTCTGAAAGAAATGACCCCAATACGGGAAAAAAATAAGTGGCGGTCACAAAGGTATGAAAATATTGGTTTGCTGCCGCCTTGCTCATTTCTGCCCCCACTTCGCCATCTACCATGTAATGCAGATAGCGGGTCATGAAGATGACCAGAATGGTTCGCATTCCGTAGTAACTAAAGCGTTCGGCCGCCTCATTTCCAATAATGTAGGGAATGCCACGAGGCAATTGGGTCGAGTCTGAAGGGGAAGTTAAGTAGGGTTTTGAAGAGGTAGGACGAGCGCGGTTCATAGGGTCAGACCAGGCAAGGAAGGGAGATTAAAGAGCGGAGAGCGAAATCGGGAAAATACAATGGCATTTTGCTGGTACTCCCTTTCCGCTTTCGAGTAGGAACAGTCTTGACGTTATCCCGATAGTGGCGGCACGATATGGTAGGTACGTAGGGAACTCCAAAGGTATTCTCCCATGGCGACAAATGTCCGCTGGAAAGTCAGTTTTTCCGCCAGTTGCATTCATCTGGTTGCAAGCATGCGTAGTGGCTTGCCTTTGGTCAATACGGATCTGGTTGCATTGTTGAGCGATCCTGCCGAAGCATTGTGGAACGAGCTCCAATGCAGTGGTGGTTCTGTCGACCGACCACTCCGTTTGTTGCAAGCGTTTGCCTCGGAAGAAGAAAATAACCAACGATTGGCTGAGTTGGTTTTGGTGAAAATGCTTGGACGTGACAGTGTGTCGCAAACAGTCGTCCACAGGTTGGCTGGCAGACTATCTGATTTAGAGGCAGCCGTGTTGCGAACGCGTCCGCAAATGGTTGAGGAGTTGGCTGTGCGCGGTGGACCTCTGCGATCTCAGTGGGACACGCTAGGGTCAGGATTGCTCAAGCAAATTGGTCGTCTTACCGATGTCACGGTGGTTCCTGATGCGGTGGAAGTGGTGATCGTGACACCTTGTGTAGGAGGGTTTGGCGCTGCTCACTGGCAGCAGGGGCGAGTGACGTTTGAGGGGGTACTTGCCAATCCACATGATGATTTGCCCGAGGTGCTCCGTTTGCTGTGGCTGATCTCCCAACTCAATCTCAGTTTACCTAAATTTAGTGAGGTACTCCAACCTGGCAGAATGCCGCTGGTAGCTTCTTTGGCCATGATCCCACCGGTGCTTGCTGCCGCTGAGGTGATGGGGTTGGCAGGCTACGATCGGCAAATGTTGAGACAGACGTGTAAGGCTTGGCACTTCGATTCTTCGATGTCAACTTCCGGTTTGGATTGTTTGCATCAATGGTGGTCAACGGTGGCAAGTACACAGACCGCCTGGCCGGTCGCTCTGGCAGCGTTGGACCAAATGCTAGCAGCAGAATGTTTATGATAGCTACATCAGGGTTGACTTGATCATTCCCCCTTCGGATGATGCGGGCCAATCATTCTAACCACAGGATACCCTGCGATGATTTTCCTGGTAGTTCCAGCATTGTCCAATCGTTCTCGTGTGCCGGTCCGGTTTATGATGGCTGCCATTTTGGTAGCTGCAATAGGGCTGCCGGTGGTTGCCGATCAACCAGCAGAAGTGCAGCCTGCCACGTACACACCCTCTTTGCAGCAGCCCATTCCAGGAGCATTGTCTGCGCGTGGCAGCTTGCCTTCCAGGGAACGTTTCGTGGATAGTCGCACAGTGCAATTTTCCCAACTCCCGGCACAGGTTGGCGACCGAGTTGGGCAGGAATTATATGTCGAACTGAATCTTAATACGACCATCACCCAGTCGAGACAAGTGGCCCATCAGAGTCGGCATGCAATCCAGCGGCGGCAGGACCGTGGGATCGAAATTCTGGAGGTGACGATGGGGCGTGCTCATCGAGCTCATGTTACGTACATCAAAAGCGGGCAGGTAAGGCTAGAGCAGAAACCAAACCCAAAGCAGACTGCAGGTCAAGACCCAGAGCAGACTGCAGGTCAAGACCCAGAGCAGGCAGCAGGCCAAGCACTGCCGAGTCCGGTCGAAGGAAAATCATACTTCGTTGCCCGTCAAGGGCAGCAGTTGCTGGTTACCGATCAAGAGGGCAATATCCCTCCGTGGGATCAGTACCAGATCGTCTTGGAAAATATGCAAACCCTGGGGCAACCCAATCCACTTGCCCGATTTCTGCTGGGGCGCAAGTTTACCCAAGGTGAACGCATCGTCTTACCACAAAATTTGGCCGAACAATTGCTAGGTTTGAACGAACCGTTAGGCAAAGTACAGCATTTTGAACTGGAGTTATCAGGTACAGAATTGATTGATGGTCAGTCTTGCGCCTTGTTTACTGCAACCATTGCCGCACAGGCTTTGGAGTATGGGGAAATTGGGTTGAATATCACGGGGAAATTAGTCATCCAGATGGCCACTTGCCGTACGATTGCTGCGGAGCTCACGGGGCCGATCCATATGGCTGCTGAAGAAAAGACGGGACAAGGTTCGTTTCTCTACAAGGCTGCCGGGGACATGCGCTTAAGTATCCACTCAACTTATGCATCAAAGATACGATAAAGCGGAAAGGTGAACCAAAACGGAAAGCGGAAAGTCGAAAAATGCGGTGGCGTATCCCCGCTTTTGGCTCTCCGCTTTCACATGTGTGCATGAAGCAGAATTGACACCAAGGTATTGTTTCTGGTCAAGTCCTCAAATCAACCCCCCCAGACTGCTCATGCCAAGCGGTTCGCGGCAGGTAAATGGTTCGCCATATTCTGTGCCGATCACTTTTCCCCAGGTGGCGGCTTCGTCGCGAAGTTGCTCCAGGAAGGTGGGTGAATTGGTAGGCCGGCCGGTAATAAACTGGCTCTCGTAGCAGCGAATCGAGTCCAGTTTTTGTTGCCATTGGTCTGAGATGTCCAGTACCAAGGCTGGCTGAATTGCCAACTTCAGGTGGACGCAGTAATAGTTGAAAATTCGCTGAGGGTGATGTGGTTCTCCCGGCAGATCGGTGTTGGACAATTTGGCCCAAAACCGGGCGGCTTCTACCAGTTCCGTTGCTGCCACATGGTCGGGGTGTGCATCGATCCAGTAAGGGGCGAACAGCCAGTTGGGGCGTTGCTGTCGCAATACGCCGGCTATTTTGCCCCGGTTCTCAAGAGTTGGCTCCAAGCTCCTGTTGGGTAGACCAAGGTTTTCACGCCAGTCGAGATCGAGGATTTTGGTGGCCGCAGCTGATTCTCTCTCGCGAATTTCCGGCGTGCCATGGGGAGTCGGCTCACCGCTTGTCAGGTCGAGTACGCCGACACGTAACCCTTCCTGTTTGAATTTCAAAATTGCCCCACCCATTCCCAATTCAGCGTCATCTGGATGGGGAGCAATGACCAGGATATCGAGCATAAGAGTCTTTATTCCTTCCTTTACGAACACGATCATTTAGCCGAAGTTAAATTAGCTCTGTTCCGAAGCGAACCACTCGTTGTTGCAATGCGTACAATAGTCGTAATTTGTGTAATCGGGCTTTCAGGGGATGTCCATCAGGCCGGGTTTTCTGTTTGGGCTGTCTGGTTCGGTCGGTCGGTCTTTGGGAGGCGGAAAATAGGCCAAGCATCCTACAAAAGGCGTGCGCTGGTCGACATCACGTGTTACGATGAGGTGGGCTATTGTTTATTACCACCGGCTCGTTTGGCTGCTGCCATCAGGCTACGGCTTCCCAGTTTAAAGTGATCCTAAATAAAGATGAAACGAAAGAGTCCTATGACGTATTTCAGCAGCAATTTATTGAGCCGTTTTCTGATAGTGAGCATGGTGATTTTGCTGTGCGCTACACACTCTTTCGCCCAATTGCGACACCCTCCTGAAGCCGTAGACGCCTACCAGCAGGGATTGGCAGAACTGGAACAGGAAAATTACGATGCCGCGATTCGTCTGCTTGACACAGCCACCTCCCTGGACGATACCTATGCCGAAGCTTATTCGGCGCGAGGCGATGCACTCAAAGCGCTCAAAGATTATAGCACGGCATTAAAAAGCTATAAACATGGGCTGGATATCGATGCGAGCCTGGTCAGTGCCTATAACGGTCGGGGCGAATGCTACCGAGAGTTGGGGCAAATCGACATGGCCTTCAATGATTTCACCAATGCCATCGAATTGAACCATGGGGATCCTTCGGTCAACGCCAATTTGGGCATGCTGTATGTAGACAATCGTGACCCGATGCGCGGGTTGCCTTACCTCGACAAGGCGATTGAAAAGGATGACCAGAATGCCAAGGCATACCGTTCGCGTGGTTTGGCAGAGGCTATGATGCAGCAATTCGACGAAGCGATTGTCGATTTGGAGAAAGCAATCAGCCTCGATCCAGAAGATTCCAAGAGTTACAGCACCTTGGCCAATATCCATGTTGGCGCGGAACATTTAGAGCAGGCGATCGAAGCCATTTCTATCGCAATCGTCAAATATCAACCCGAAGAGCGAACTGATCCGGATGTTATGTATTTCGGCTATTTGCAACGCGCCCAGTGGCAGATGTTATTGTCGAAAGATGTTGCCGACCCAGAGAAGAAAAAGGAACTCTACGAAGCAGTATTCAGCGACTGTGAGTCGATACTCAAGGAGTACCCGGATACCTATCCGCAGTCCGGGCAAGCCCTTTTTCAACAGGGTATCGCCCTGCGTATGCTGGGTCGATTTAGCGAAGCGATCAAAGCATTGACCGATTCGATCCAGGTTGTTCCGGCTGGAGAAGTCTCTGCTTACCTGGCAGAGGCGTACCTCAAACGGGGAATTTGTTGGCACTATCAGGGACAGGATACGTTGGCCCGGGGTGATTTTAATCAGGCATCAAGCATCAATTATGAAGACCCGCTGGCCTACTTTTGGCTTGGAATCACCTATGCCGAGGATGGCGATTTTCGTGAGGCGATCAATCAATACAGTGATGCGATCGCCAAAAACCCCAGTTATACCTTGGCACTGGTCAATCGTGGTTTGGCTTACGTGCAGTTGGAATTGCTCCAGAAAGCAGTGGACAATTTCAATGAGGCCATCGGTGTGGAGCCTAGCAATCCCGAACTGTTTTACAAGCGAGGTATGGCTCATCTATTGTTGGAGGAGCATCAGAAGGCGGCCGATTCCTTCTCGCTATCGATCCTGAACAATACTCAAGGGGCAAAGTACTACCGCGGCATGGCGAACGCGTTACGAGGGCTTGATAAGAACAATTTGGCTCTTGAATATGAGAATCAGGCACAGCAAGTAGAAGCAGGGTCGGGACAAACCAATTAGCCGGTTTCCTCCCGAATGTTATCACGCGAGTCTAGTTTCTTGCCCCCCGCTTGTCAGAACCCCCCTGCTTGTCAGAACCACAGTCGGTTACCTATAATGGTGCCCGTGCGAACGGGTGGTACCAGCCTTTCGAGGACATTTTCTGGTTCTTCGGAGGGAATTCGTGGGCCTTTCTCTTCGCACTGCGATGTCGGACTTGTTTGTAACCCAATAGGGCTGGTTGCCAAGGGAGAGAGCCGATACGCGTTTCAAGCTCGATAGATAGGGGAAGCGCGAGCGTGGGCAAAATCACCAAGGCGGGAGGCGCTGGGCCAGAATCGACTCAGGCGTGGTTGGTACGGCGTGAATTTCTAATTCGTCGGCTCCATTCACTATCGGGGCTAATCCCCGTGGGCGCATATATGGTAGTCCACTTGCTGGTCAACGCCAGCGTGGTGGAAAGTCCCGCCGCTTTCCAGAACAATGTTCATCAAATCCACAGCCTGGGATCATTGTTACCACTGGTGGAGTGGTCTTTTATTTTCATTCCGATCTTATTTCATGCAATTTTCGGCGTGGTGATTGTCGCTGGTGGGCTGCCAAACACGGGCCAGTATCCCTATGCGCCCAATGTGCGATATACGTTGCAACGGGTTACGGGAATGATTGCGTTTTTGTTCATCATAGTGCACGTATTTCACATGCATGGATGGTTTCACGCAGATGTCTGGCTTGAAAATGTGGTGAAGCCGCTGGGTGGTGGACAATTCAGACCTTACAATGCTGCTTCGACTGCTGGGGAGGCTTTGCAAAGCTATCTGATGGTGGCGATTTACATTGTCGGCGTGTTGTCATGTGTCTACCATCTGGCCAATGGCATATGGACGATGGGTATTACCTGGGGTATCTGGACGACTCCGCAAGCACAGTCGCGGATGTTAGTTGTTTGCTCGTTATTTGGCCTGCTGCTTGCAGTGGTCGGATTGAGCGGTCTATTCGGTATGCGAGCTGCGGTTCAAGGGGATGGCTTGGATAAGGCCATTGCTATAGAAAATCAGATTTATCAGAAAAAAGTTGAAGCGGGAGCTATTAAGCCCAATGAGCATAAGCGATCGCCCGAGTCTGGTCATTAGTCTGGTCAAGCCTTACTTTTAGCATCACCGCAGGGAAGCAACTTGCAGGGTTTGAGTTATTTTGTGCGGTGATGCCAAAAGATAAGTTTGACGTAGTGTGAGTCTGGTCAAGCCTTACTTTTAGCATCACCGCAGGGAAGCAACTTGCAGGGTTTGAGTTATTTTGTGCGGTGATGCCAAAAGATAAGTTTGACGTAGTGTGAGTCTGGTCAAGCCTTACTTTTAGCATCACCGCAGGAAAGCAACTTGCAGGGTTTGAGTTATTTTGTGCGGTGATGCCAAAAGATAAGTTTGACGTAGTGTGAGTCTGGTCAAGCCGGGGATAAAGGATGACAAAGCAGCGTGTATTGGTTGTTGGTGGTGGGTTGGCTGGGTTGGCAGCTACGATGCAGTTGGCAGAACAAGGTGTTTCCGTCGATCTGATGAGTTTGACACCTGTGAAACGGTCGCACAGTGTATGTGCGCAAGGTGGGATCAATAGCGTCAATGAAATGACTCGCCAACAGGGGGACAGCGAAGCCCTGCATCTTGATGATACCGTCTACGGGGGGGATTTCCTCCAACATCAGCCGCCCGTCAAGGAAATGGCTGATTGGGCTCCGCGGATCATTAACTTAATGGACCGTTTGGGCGTGCCTTTCAATCGTACGCCGGAGGGGAATCGTGATCAGAGGCGATTTGGCGGTACCCTCTACAAGCGAACCGCATTCGCTGGAGCGACGACAGGGCAGCAGTTGATCTACGCCTTGGATGAACAAGTTCGTCGCTGGCATGTGGCAGGTCGGGTGGCCATGTATGAAGGGTGGGATTTTCTCAGCCCAGTGCTTGACGACACGGGGCAATGTCGTGGGGCAATCGCTCAGAATTTAGTGACGATGGAGATTCGCGCATTTCCAGCCGATGCGGTGGTGATGGGAGTAGGAGGGTGCGGATTGATCTTTGGTCGCAGCACGATGTCCATGGCGTGTACCGGAAGTGCTGCCAGTCGCTGCGTTCAGGCTGGAGCGAAGTACGCGAACGGCGAATTCATCCAGGTCCATCCTACGGCCATCCCAGGTGCGGACAAGTTGCGATTGATGAGTGAAAGTGCACGCGGCGAAGGGGGACGAGTTTGGGTGCCGGTTAAGCCACACGACGTCAGGGCGCCAAAAGATATTCCCGAAGGTGAGCGTTACTACTTTTTGGAAGAGCGCTACCCGGCTTATGGTAATCTGGTGCCACGTGACATAGCGACACGCGAGATATTTAATGTTTGCGTGAACGAAGGGCTCAGTGTGGAGGCAGATCGCCAGTGTGTCTATTTGGATTTGACACACATTTCGCGACAAGAACTCGATCGCAAGCTGGGTGGAATCCTCAATATTTACGAAAAATTTCAGGGTGTGAATCCACGCGATGAACCAATGAAAATTTTTCCAGCAGTCCACTATTCTATGGGTGGATTGTGGGTCGACTATGAGCGGACCTCCCAAGGTGGTTTGGTTCCCGGTTCGACCCGAAACCAGCAAACCAATATTCCCGGCTTATTTGCGATTGGAGAATGCGATTACCAATTCCATGGGGGTAACCGATTGGGGGCCAATTCGCTCTTGTCTTGTATCTTCTCCGGACTTTTTGTTGCTCCATGCATTGAAAATAGGCTGAGTGGCCTCAAGGATTCGTCCATGGATGAAAAATACGGACAACTTTTACGCGGGCAACGGGCGGTGAAGCAATTGGAGCACGACGCATTACTTACCAGAGATGGGGGAGACGAAAACCCGTACGTCATCCATCAACAACTGGGTGATGTCATGACCAAAGCGGCCACGGTAGTACGTGAAAATGGACAAATGACTG
This sequence comes from Pirellulales bacterium, assembly GCA_039831705.1. Classification (GTDB taxonomy): domain Bacteria; phylum Planctomycetota; class Planctomycetia; order Pirellulales; family Lacipirellulaceae; genus JAJRWS01. The sequence continues at coordinate 15,731 of JBDOMT010000400.1, forward strand.
AGGCACTTTCCAAGGTTGCTGACCTTTCTGAACGAGTCCAGCGTTGTTCGCTTTCGGACACGGGCAACTGGACCAATCAGAATGTTCTATTTACCAAGTCATTAAAAGATATGTTTCCATTGGCCAAGGCGTTGCTCAAAGGAGCCTTGGCCCGTGACGAATGCCGAGGTGCCCACTACAAACCCGAATTCGAGATGCCTAGTATCGAATCGGATGATCCGACCGATCGGCGGCGTCAGGCGAATGCCTGGTGTGACGCTTTCGACGCCAAAAACAAAAAATGGCTCAAATCAACCATCGCCACGTTTGACAAGTCGGGTGAACCGACACTCAGTTACGAGGATGTCGACACTTCGCTTATTCCTCCTCGTCCAAGGCTGTATGGGTTGGTCGGTGCGGAAGTCATCGAAGAAGTCTGGAAAGAGCGGCAATCACAATGAGCCAATCAAGCCATTTCGACTCTCATGGAGCGAGCCGAATGGTGGATGTGGGCGCAAAGCCGATCACGTGTCGTATGGCTCGAGCCTGTGCTGTGGTACGGATGGCTGCGGCGACACGACAACGCATTTTTGATCGAAATGTTACCAAGGGCGACGTATTGGAAGTTGCTCGTCTAGCAGGAATCATGGCCACCAAACGGACTGCCGATTTGATTCCTCTCTGTCATCCGTTGCCTCTCGATTCGGTGAATATCGAATTCGAAATGAAGGGTGACGATCAAATCCTTATTGAAGCAATCGTCCAGGTAACTGCTAAAACGGGAGTTGAGATGGAAGCGCTGACCGCAGTTAGTGTCACAGCACTGACGATCTATGACATGTGTAAGTCGATGGACCGAGAAATCGTTGTCGAGCAGATGCGACTTGAAGAGAAAACTGGTGGTGCCAGTGGCCACTTTCACCGGCGAGGGTAAGCCTTAAGAGTGCCCTGGGGGGTTCCCCCCCAAACCCCCTGGTATTGATTTATAAACGGTGCTGGCTGTCTCCCCAAACCCCTCTGCATTGATTTGAAATCTGCATTGGCTGTGTCTCCAATCTGTCTCGTGCCCTTTTTGTATCCGCAATATATATCAAAAATCTTCTCAACATCATGTGGGTTTTACCTGCTCCCCTGCGTCAACAATCTGCGAAACGATTTCTTCTGTATCGGACTTCTCATCGATGTCCACAAAGGTGCACTCCGATAGGCTGCGAAACCAGGTTCGTTGCCGTTTCGCAAACCGTCGGGTCCGAGATTTGATTTTCTCGATCATGGCATCTAATTCGAGTTGGTCGGCCAGATAGTCGAGAGCTTCGCGGTAGCCAACTGCCTGGCTAGCCGTACGACCCAATGGTTGTCTACTGCGAGTTAGTTGTTTTACTTCATCAATCAGGCCACGGGTGATCATTGCATCGACTCGTGATTCAATCCGTTGTCGTCCTTCGTCAGGAGAACGTTGCAGGACAAACACTCGACATTGATTTGCTGGTCGGCCATCGTCGAATTGTAATTGCTGGTGGCTGATGGGTTGTCCAGTGATGCGATAGACTTCTAAGGCTCGAATGAGACGCCTGGTATCGTGTGGATGGATTTGCGACGCGGCTACGGGATCGACTTTTTCTAGCCGAGAATGCAGTATGCGACTGCCATTTTCGGTTTCCATTTGGGCAAGCTCTTGCTCGGTGTTAGCCCGCACTTGCCAATTGGCAGGCGGCCCTTCGAACAAGCCTCGGAGCAGGCCTTTCAGATAGAGGGGAGTGCCACCGACAAATAATGCGATGCGATTCCGGGTGCGGATGTCATGTCGCCTGGCATGGGCCACTTCAAGGTATTGGGCAATGCTATAGGACTGATCAGGTTCGATTAAGTCGATCAGGTGGTGAGGCACCAACGCTTGTTCCTCGAGCGTCGGCTTGGCCGTGCCAATGTTCATGCCTCGATAGATAGCCATCGAGTCGAGCGAGAGAATTTCCGCATCCAAACGTTGGGCAATGGCAATGCCGATTTTCGTTTTTCCGACAGCTGTCGCTCCTGTCAAGAACCAACAATCGGCAATAGGCTGAGTGATCATGGTGTTCGAATTCTATGCAGTTCAGCGATTTCCTGAAGGCGTTATAAGTTACTTTATCTTATCAAAGCGGAAAGCGGAAAGCAGCAAGCGGAAAAAAACCTGCTCCGCTCTCCGCTTTATTCACTATCTTCATCCTTTGTGATTGAATTGAGTGCTATCAAGAGTCTACCCAGTTATTCAGACTGGCTGGCAAAATGTGCATGATTTGCGTCTCCTTGGGCCGGCTGTGGCGATTGTGACGATAAGTTGATCGAGGTTATTGTTGACACTCGCGACTGCCCGGATAGGATGAAGGTTGCAGTAGTAAATCATTGAACCGGGACTCTCGAAATGCAACGTTATCGCGTAAATTATCGACTTCTTGCAGGGCTGTGTGTGGGCGGTCTGGTGACCGCAGGCCTCCTCTACGCGCTCTGGTCATACCAGATCAGTAGTGGTGCGACCTATTACCTGGAGCGGGCGGGTAAGGCAGAGAAGGTAGGCAATTTTCGTCAGGCTTTTCATGATATTCTTCAGTACACACGACTGCACAAGGAGAATATGGATGCGCGTGTCCGACTGGCTAACTTGGCCTTAGATGTTTCAAAATTGGATGATGCGACCCGTGAAGAACGCGGTCAGGCTTATGGGATTTTGGAAGAGGCAGTGCGAAAAGTCCCCGATAATTTCGATCTTCGTCGCCAGCTTGTCGATATGCTCCTTGCAGGTCGCCGTTATTCTAGCGCGAAAGATCAAATTGAAATTCTTCTACAAAGCAAACCGGATGATTCTGAATTACAGTCTTTGCGTTTGCAAAGTTTAGTTTCCGCGGGCGACTATAAGAACGTAAAGCAATATGCGTACAAGTTGATTGGCTATGACCCAAAGGCTGACACCTTCGACACGTCCAAGGCAAAGGCACTCGATCGGCCCAAAGCCTACTACTTGTTGTCCAATGTGTTGCTGGCAAAAGACAAAAATCCGGAGTTAGCCGAACGAGTTATCGATCAAATGGTGAAAGCGAATCCTGAATCGGCAGAGGCGCATCTTCAGCGCAGTCGCTTTTATACGCAGTGGGTCAAGGCAGAACGCGATCTGGTGAAAATCGAACATGATATCGTGAAAGCCTATGGTGGTATCGAACAAATGGTGGCAGCCAAGCCAGATTCAGAGGTTGCCCGGCAAGAGCGAGACCAATGGATGTCCTCGCTGGAAAAGGATCGCTTCAAGCAGTGGCTAGAAAAAAAGAAGGTAGCGAAAGAATCGATTGAACAGGCCCTGGCGCTGGATGCAACCGATGCGGACGTGTTGTATCAGGCCAGTTTGTTGGCCATCGATGAGGAAGCTTGGGAAACTGCGCGCAAGTTGCTTTCCGAGGGGATCAAGCAGTATCCAGAGAGGCTGGTATTTTGTGACAAGTTAGCTCGCGTGGAGGCATTCAGGGGAAATAACGAGGAGGCTTTGGAAATACTTGATCAGGGCATCGATCAATTTTCTGGCGACATTAGGAGTTACTTGTTGCGGCAGCAGAAGATAAACATCTTGTTTTCAAGTCATGATTTGGAGGGAGTTGAGCGTGAGGTGCAGAGCCTTGTCGATCTTAAGGAACCCGGGCTCGATCCGATTATCCAATTTGAACGAGCTAGGATGAAAGTGGATCAAAAGCAGTGGCTTGCAGGAGCGCAACTGCTGAAGAGCATTGTGCCCAGTATGCATAGATTCCCGGCCCGGCAGTTATTTGCCAGCACCTTGTTGGGAGGATGTTACGAGCAGTTGGGCCAACTCGATCTGGCTCTTGATACTTATCAAGGGGTACTCGCTGTTAATCCTATGCAAGTGCGATCTCTGCTTGGCAAAAAGCGGATTCTTGCCCGACTTAAACGTAGTGATTCTACCGCCTCCAGCCAATTCGGAGAACTTGTTGCCGAGGAGTTAGCCAAGCCAGAAGCAGAGCAAGATTGGGTCCTATTCGAACAAAAAGTAGAGAAATTTGTAGAAGTGTACAAATTGTCCGAGGCGTTTAGTATCCTGGTGCGAGCCCAAGTTTTTGTGCAACGCAAAAGGTTTTCCGAGGCGAGAGAGCTTGTTAGGGAGGCTTATCGACTTGATCCAGATAATGTGGAGATACAACTCTCAGCAATTCGATTGTTGAAATTGGAGCCAGGAACTGGGCCACTACAAGCTCTCAAGCTTTTAGACCGCGCCGTCAAAAAGTTTGGAGATTCTCCAGAAATGCGTATTTTACGTGTCGATTTGTTTATGGCACGTGCGGACGACAATGTGGCGGAACAAATTCTAGCGTTGACTGACGGGATTGAGTCCTGGTCCGTAAGCGACCAAGCCCGTTTGTGGTCTACGATTGGCTTGCAACTACAGCATTTGGGATTGCTCGAAGAATCTCGTCGCTGCTGGGCCAAGAGCGCTAAACTGGTTCCCTCAAATCTTCCTGCGCGTATGCGCATCTTTGATTTAGCCTTGCGTCAACAAGATGATGAGGCCATGGGTGAAGCTCAAAAGGGCATTCTAGAGATCGTTAAGAATACCAGTGATACCAACTACGTGTTGACCCAGATCAAGCGGCAGATTATCGCTTATGGTAAAAAAATGATTACCCTTCAAGAACTAGAAGAGGTTCGTGTCATGTTGAAAGCCGCTTTGAAAAAGCGTCCAGACTGGCATGAGTTGGTGGTTCTCGATGGCCATTTGACTTATCTGCTGGATAAAAACGAAGCCTATGTATTACAGCAATTTGACCGAGCTCTTGAATTGGGTCCTCCTAACCTGCCTGCAATAAGACTGCAAGTAAAATTATTGGCGAAGCAAGGGCGTTATACGGAGGCGCGCAAAAAGATGAACCTGTTACCTGCTGCCTTGCGCGGACCAGTTCTTGGGCAGCTTGAAGCGGACATACTGCTTCGTGTCAATGAACCGGAGGCCGCCATGGCAGTAGCGGAAAAGCTGGCCGCCAGCCAGGAAAATCGAGTTGCCACGCAAGTTTGGTTTGCCAAGTTGGCCGAACAGGCAGGAGAGAATGCCAAAGCGGAACAGGCTCTCCTTAAGGCGATCGAGCTCAATCCAGAAAATCCTCAGTATTGGGAGCAACTGGTGAGTTTTTATGTGCGAACGAAACAAGCTGAGAAAGTGACTCACATACTCCGGGAAGCGCAGCTCCAGCTGGATGACGAGTATCTTTCCTTGCTGATAGCCAAGTACAACGAACTGCAAGGCCGCTGGCGCGAGGCGGAGGATATATACTTGTCGGCTTACGCGAGTCAATTGGACAATGTGCGTATTGCAAGGCGTATGGCAGGGTTTTATTTGCTCTGGTCGAAAGCCGATGCGAAGAATCAAGAGAAGGCGGCACCGCTGATCAATCGAATATTACGAGCTGTTTATGAGGGTAAACTTCCTGCAACCGACAGCAATGCCACTTGGGCACGTCAACAAGCGGCGCGTATGTTGGCCAGTACAGGGGACTATCAAAAAGCACAAAGGGCCCTCCAATTACTCTCCAGCGCCAGTGGTGGGAGCCAGCTCACCACGGAAGATCAATTACTGAAGGCCAAAATACTGTCTGCTCGGAAAGACCCTGTCTCGACACTGCAGGCGATTGAACAATTCAAAAGCCTCAAGGCGTTGCATCAACTGGATCTTGGTCACATTCTGGAAATGATCAAATTACAGAGTCGAGTGGGGCAATGGGATGAAGCAAAGTCTCAATTGGTCGATGCGATCAGTCGGTACAGAAATAATGCGACGGTTTGGGCAACTTACGTCTCCCTGCTCATTGAGCACGGCGAGTTTGACCAGGCCGGGCAACACCTGAAACGTTTAGAGAACTTGGTGTCGAAGCAAGATACTACCGTAGTCATGTTGAATGCGCGTCTAGCCGGCGCGCGTGGCAACAAGGCAGGAATGCGTCAACAGTTGTCAAAATTGCTTCCATCCAATTTAAAACTCGCGGATGATAAGCAGTTAGAAGATATTCGCAAAGTCGCCCAAAATGCAGCAGATATGGGAGATCAGCAGTTGGCTGAAAATCTACTGGGCTTTTATGTGAAAAGACATCCCGAATCGGTGATGCTGTTGATCCAACAGTTGGCTTTCCATGGCGATTCGAGCAAGGCCCTTGAATTGATGAAAGAGATGTTCAAGCAGCAGCCAGATGCTGTGATCCAAATGGGATTACTAATGCTGCAACAACGTCGAGGAGAAGTAAGTGAACAGACGATAGAGGGCGTGTCACGCATGATAGCAGCAGCGGTGCGAGAAGATCCCGAATCGATTCGGCGAACTTTGGTTGAAGCGCAGTTACTCGAGTTTCGCGAGCGGTATGAACAGAGCATTCAAGCCTATCAGAAAGTGTTGTCTCATGGCGATACGTCTAGTCTGGTACGGGCGATGGCAATGAACAACATCAGCTTTCTCTGGGCAATACTTGGGCAGCAACTCGAGGAAGCAGCCGATTATATTGCTCAAGCAGAAGAGGTCTTTGGCCCAATCGCAGATATATTGGATACCCGGGGTGTCATCGAAATTGCTCGCCAGCGGTATGATGCGGCCATTGAGCATTTACAACTGTCACTGCAGGTTGACCCGAGTGAATCGAAATACTTCCATTTAGCTCAAGCTCATATGGGGGCTGGCGATAGTCGCGCGGCGATTGGCGCATGGGACCAGGCGATCGAGTTAGGGCTATCTATCGAGAAACTTGCCCCATTAGAACGTGAAAAATTTCAAGAAATGGCCAAGAAAATAGAATCCCTTCGTTCCACCAGCGCCAAACTGTAGAGGGGAATCCCTTAGGAAATTCTCGGTCTCACTTGCCAACTTGTTGTCTTGCTATGACAAGGAGGGTAGTATGCAGGTTTGGAGGAGACTGGGCCGTGGTCCTGCATAGGGTTCGTTTTAGAAAATGGGGGGTCCAATTTTAAGAATAGGCCTATCTTTGTCGTGCTATTGTTTCCCCAAGTGACGCTGTCCAACTCAATACGGTAGGTTCAAAGGTTATGAAACAGTTCATTTTTCTACAGTTCATGCTACTGGCATGGTTGAGTACTACAGCGACGGCAAGTTCTCAGCAATCCCCTGAACTCAGTCTGTTGTATGGGCGGGGGGTTCATTTGTACTTTGCCAATAAGACATCTCAGGCCGAGCAGCAATTTACCGCGGTTATCGATGCGGGTTCCACCGATCCTCGAGCGTATTACTTTCGAGGTATGGCACGGTTGCGTATGGGACTTCAGGAAGAAGCCCAAAATGATATGCGTGCTGGTGCCATATTTGAAGCTCGCAGACTCGGTGATCGGATAACCATCAGCAAATCGTTGCAGAGGGTACAAGGAAGCGGACGGCTCATGCTTGAACAATTTCGACGTGAGGCTCGTCTGGTTCGCGGATCGCAGCGAAGGCGGCAGTCTGAGCTTCGCTACGAGCAACTCAGAAGGCGTGAAGCGGACGTACTTCGCCAGCAGGTGAATTTGCCGTTGGATCAGCTTATCGAAGGGCCAGCGAACAATTCGACACGAGCTTCTGCGGCAGAGAATTCAACCGTGGAGAAAGATTTAACGGTAGAGAAAGAGGATTCCCCGCAAGAGTCAGATCCCCCTATCCCACAACCTGACATTGCTCCGGCCGATATTGCTCCTGTTGTCCCAGGAGCGATGGCCGCAGAAACTCCCTCGCCCGCAATAGCTGCCGAAGAGAGCGCGGATCCATTTGGCCAGCCAGAGCCCTCCAATGACACGTCCGATCCATTTGGTACTGCCCAACCTGAGGCATCCGCTGCACCGGAGATAGAGCCGGTTGATCCGCCTGCTGCAATGGCTGCCGAAGAGAGCGCGGATCCATTTGGCCAGCCAGAGCCCTCTAATGACACGTCCGATCCATTTGGTGCGGCCCAGTCAGAGAACCCAAAGGGCTTGGGAACTGAGTTAGACAACCCACCCTTGCCTGATGAAGTACCCACGGGTGAGAGCGCGGATCCATTTGGCCAGCCAGAGCCCTCTAATGACACGTCCGACCCATTTGGTGCGGCCCAGTCAGAGAACCCAAAGGGCTTGGAAACTGAGTTAGACAACCCACCCTTGCCTGATGAAGTACCCACGGGTGAGAGCGAAGATCCGTTTGGCCAGCCAGAGACTCCCGACGAGGAATCTGATCCGTTCGGAGGGGATTCACCCTCATCTTCCGCGGGTGGCGGTACGGATGAAACTACCGAAGTTGATGTTTTTGGTGAACCAGTTACACCTGCCAAGCCCGAGAGAAAGGTTGGCAAAGAGTCAGGTAGTCAGCAGGGAGCAGCCCAAAAACCAGAGACAAGTTCGAAGACATCCAAAGATGCGGCACCTAGTGGCAAACTGGCAGCTGGAGGTAAGGCAGTAGTAGATAAAGCAAAAGAGACGCAATCGGCCGCTCCTCCTGAATCAGCTTCAGAGAAGTCGGACGAAAATAGTTCGGAACCGAACGATTCCGAAGAATCGGAGGATGGCGAGAGCGATCCATTTGAAGATAATGAAGATGATGATGAGGATGTAGAGGATGTAGAGGATGAAGAGGA
>JBDOMT010000444.1:0-24314 GCA_039831705.1 Pirellulales bacterium
AGAGGATTTCGTGCCTTTGAAAACTATCGTACTCGTATCCTCTTCTATTGCGGGAAGCTTAAACTGATGCCAACTGAAATTGGCCACTAAAATCACTGAAGAACCCTTTTTTATAACGGGCACCGGGATGGCCTGTTTCCGGTAGCAGGAGTCGAAGCAGCCTACCGTACGCTACGCAAGGCTTGGTCAGAGCAAGCCGTCTCGGACCGATTGGTTTGCAAGCTGTGGGACGTACCGCACGTATTCAACCAAGCCATGCAGCAACAAGCGTTCGATTGGCTCGATCGGTATTTGCAATAAGGTTTATTGGCTGTTTGGATCGTGGGTTGTACGAGAAGTTGAATAAGATGTCAAAACCAAATTCCTGCTGTTGTAACCGTACCGTCATGCCATGATATCGATAAATCGCTTTAACATGATATAACACGGTCTGGTCAACTACTGTTTAGGTCCGATTCGCAACGTATAATTTCTTTTCTCAAGCGGACTGCCACATCGAATGGACTTGCCATGCGTTATTTCAATCGTTCTGTCCTAATTGTCATTTGCCTATCTTTGCAAGTTTGCCTGCTGGCCAAAGCGGGTAATCCAGAGTCTGAGCCTGAACCGATTACGATCAAGCGCGAGGGCGGTCCTGCCACGATTCCGGAGGTTTCACGGGACGAACTATTTTGTTTTGCGCTCTACACGGTGCATAACCATACTTTGAAACTCAGCGCGCAGCTCTATCCACTACGGGAGGGCGAGGATCGATCAGTTACGTTACAGATAAAATCGGGAGACAAGTGGCAGGAAATCGCAACCAGCCAGGTTAATCCGGATGGCTGGTTGGCCACATTCCGGGTGGAAGAATGGGATTCCACTCGGGAGTATGCCTACCGTGTTGTCCATGTCGGTGGGAGTCGTTACCCAGGCACGATACGGCGCGATCCGGTCGATCAGGATGAAATCGTGGTGGCTGCCTTTACCGGTAATTCCAATACCGATCGTGGACCTCGCAACGATATCATTCGAAACATCCAAGCCCAGGATCCAGACTTGTTGTTTTTTTCTGGTGACCAAAGCTATGACCATCGGAAGCACACCGCGGCCTGGTTGCAATTTGGCCGGCAGTTTGGTGAAATTATCCGCAATCGGCCTACCGTTACGATTCCCGATGACCACGATGTGGGTCAGGCCAACCTGTGGGGCGCCGGTGGTGAACGGTCGCAACGCGGCAGTGGCAATGACGGCGGCTATTTCATGCCTGCCGACTACGTCAATCGGGTGCAGCGGGCACAAACGGCCCATCTGCCCGATCCGTACGATCCGACTCCGGTGAAACAAGGCATTACCGTTTACTACACGTCGCTGAACGTCGGCGGTATTGACTTTGCCATTCTGGAAGACCGCAAGTGGAAGAGTGGTCCTGATGGTCTGATACCTCAGCAGGGGCCACGGCCCGACCATATCAACGATCCTCATTACGATCGGGCTGCGGTCGATGTGCCTGAAGCGCGTTTGCTGGGAGCAAGGCAGCTCGAATTTTTGCAGCAGTGGGGTCAGCGTTGGCAAGGAGTCGAAATGAAGGCGGCTCTTTCACAAACGATATTCGCCGGTGGCGCACACATTCATGGCAAACATGATGCACGCTTGTTGGCCGATCTCGATTCCAATGGTTGGCCCCAATCGGGCCGCAACCGAGCACTTCGGGAATTAAGACGCGCGTTTGCCTTTCATATTGCCGGTGACCAACATCTGGCAACGGTAATACATCACGGTATTAACTCCTGGGAAGACTCCATCTACTCGTTCTGTGTGCCCTCGATTATCAACTTTTACGGCCGCTGGTGGTGGCCATTGGAAGCAGCGGAAGGTCAACCAACGGCTAAGCGATCAGTGGCTGGTCCACTTCCATTTACCGGTCGTTATCTTGATGGGTTTGGCAATAAGATTTCAATGCATGCCTACGCCAACCCTACACGGCACAACCACAATGCAGCCGGTTATGGGCTGATCCGATTTTACAAACCGACGCAGACAATCACCATGGAATGTTGGCCCCGCTACGTGGATGTCACCCAGCCTGATGCGCACCAATTTCCGGGTTGGCCAATCACCATCCGGCAACAGGACAATTATGCCCGTCTGCCGTTGGCCACTCTGCCGATGTTGGAGTTGCCCGCCGATCAAAGCCGGGTAATTCAGGTGGTAGACGAGTCGACCGACGAAGTGGTTTACACCTTGCGCGTTCGAGGGCCAAGCTGGCAGCCCCCGGTATTTCACAGCGGCACTTATACGATCCGAGTGGGAGAGGGGGCGGATTGGATGAAGGTGTTTACCGGAGTGAAAGCTCAACCGGGTGAGACAAATCAAGAAACGTTATCGGTTTCGTGGTGACGATAGTTCGATCAGGCTTTACAGATTTCTTAAACTACGGTTTATAGTCGCCCAGCCCTGAGAGATCTTACAAATGATTTCCGAATAATTCCCAATCGTGGAGCAATAGACTAGGCAGGATGAGTCCCAAATGCCGTCGCTCCGCGACTCATAACGGCTTTCGCCAGATACCTGGGACTGAAGTCCCAGGCTAACCTATGCCACTGCTCCGTGGTTGAAAAAGGTGTTTGTGGTCAATCCAAACCTGAGTCGCGGAGCGACGGCATTCGATAGCCTTGGGTTTCAACCCAAGGAACGGTTCCCCTCCCAATCAGAGTCGCGGAGCGACGGCATGTGCTCTTCACCTAAAACCATTTTATTGTCCCCACGGTTAAATCAGCGTCCAACACGGGATAACGCATTTCCAATTGTCATAACCAGAAAGTCGGGCTTTAGCCGACTGACGGCGAACCCTCCGCCTTCAGGCGGAGGTCTTCAGTTTGATAAAATACTATTCCTGCTGAGACTCTGGAGGCTCTTCCATCCGTACCAATAGCCACTGTTGGGTGGTGCCATCGGCAAAGTGCAGCAGGGTGGGAACTTCCTCTTTGGTCAAGTTCGCAATGCCCGACTCCATGATGGGGGAATCCTTACCAACAATCGACCAGGCGGCACGTCCACTTTCCTTGTCGATCATGCCTTCGATCTCTTCCACTTTGTCGGTGGCCGTGTTTTGGACGGTGCCTGCCAGGATGCCTTCTTTGCTAATGGCCAGTTGCAGGAAGACGGTCGGTTCCACATCGGCGGAGTCTCCGTCCTGCGTTAAGGCAAACACGCCTAGTGGTAGCCATTCGACTTCTTCAGGGATGTCTTCCGGCACACTACTGGCGATGTCTTGGGCCTGGTCGGCATACTCTTGGGCAGTCGCAACCGGCTCGCCTTCGTAGTAAACCGTGTCGCCTTCGTAGTAACAGTTGCTTCCGTAGTCATAGTAAGCAGGTTCTCCCCAACCACCTGCGACCCAACCAGTGAGGGCTCCCACGGTTGCCCATTTCCACCAATTGTTGTGGTAGCGGTTTAAATGCCAACGTGCATGAGGGTATCGACCCCAATGGCCACGCCCAAAGGCTGGCAGATGGGCAGGATGATTGTGGAAATGGTTGCGAATATGATTGCTGTGAACGGACCGATTCCGCAGATAATTATTTTGGTTATTGATATGGATGGGCCGATTCCCGGGACGTTGGCCTGGCCGGTTCCCAACTCCAGGATTTGTACCAGGTCGATTGCCTGGTCCAGGCTTTGTGCCAGGTCGGTTTCCAGGAAGTTGACCGGGCCGGTTACCTACACCGGGCTTAGTACCTGGGCGAGTTCCAGGGGCCGGTTGGATGCCAAGTCTGTTCCCTGGGCCGGGTTTGGTGCCGGGGCGCGTGCCAGGTCTTGAATTCGATGGTGATTGGCCCGTGCTGGGGCGCCCTGTGCTGGGTCGGTTTTGAAGGAAATTGCCGGCCGCACCTCCCGCAGCTGGCAGTCTGTTGTTACCAGAACCCCCCTTCATGTCCAGGAAGTTATTGAGTTGGCCCTGACTGGGACGCGCTCCGAACCCACCTTGCCCTGTACCAGGTTGGCCCGTAGATGGTCGTCCCGTACCAGGTCGTCCTGTAGATGGTCGCCCCGTAGATGGTCGCCCAGCAGCAGGACGTGAAGATGGTCTTGAACTGGATGGCCTGGGAGCGGGTCGTGATTGAGGTCGTGATCGGCTCATGGAGGGAGACCGGCTCATAGAGGATCGTCCACCACCGCCATGGCTCATAGAGGATCGTCCACCACCGCCCCGTCCACCGCCACCCCGTCCACCGCCACCGCCACCACGCGCTAAAGCTTCATCACACGTCCAGAGACAAACTAACCCAAGGCATACCCAACAGAACGCCAGTTTTGATATTTTATTCATGGTTCTATCCGTCATTGTACATTGCCATCAGGAAGGAGTGCAGATATGTGCAATTGCGATATAGTCATGCAGGTATCTTCCCCTGCTTTTATCACTCAACCCATCGCTACTGTTGTGAACCGCTACGGACAACGATGACTTCATCGATGTTCGGCAAGATCTCGCCATCCACCAGCCGATTAATTTTTTGCCAGCCAAAACTGTTTTCATCAATCGGACGAAAAATGTTCATGGAGGAACCCTTCTGTCCACTTGTTAAGGTGGCGGTTGTTTGTACCGTCCAACGCTGGCCTTGTTGTTTCCAAACGGCGCTGGCAAATCCTCCATCAGAGTCAAATAGCCAGGAGCGAATGACGTTTTCAGCCGGATCCCAACCAACTAATTGCATGCCAGACATCTCTACCTGATCGTTTGCGGTAATGGTAAACGATCGGGTCATGTAGTTCTTATTGCGAGTCCATTGGCATTCTGTTTTGATGTTGATTTCACCAGTCTGGTCTTCCCAATCGCCAATCAGCCACTCCAAACCTTTGAGCTTGTCGTATTGAGAACGGACATTGGGAAGCGTTTCTTCGGTGACTCGGTCGATCAGCCACTGGTTGTCACGTTTGACGTACACAACCCGGTATTCGGTCGATTCGGGGACGCTGTCAGAACGTAGTACTGTGGCCGTGCCACGCTCGAGAGCCACATTGGGTGAAATAAACTCAATCGATTCGGTGGCCACTTGCAGGCGTACGTCCGCCGACTCCGCAAATAGGGCGGTAAATTCTTCAGTGAGTGCGGTTCGACCGATAACCTGGCTGGATTGCGAATCTTCGGAATGGCGGCGACTGATGTAAGTTCCCTCCGGCGACCAATGCGCGGCCAGTTTTTTTGCGTCTCCTGCATTGAAAGCCGACACATACGATTGGATAGCTTTTTCAATGGCGGCCCTATCGAGGGAGAAAGGAGCCTGGTTCTCTTCTTGGGCGATGGTCTTGCTGGCATTGCCGGCGAGGATTGCCAGGGAAAGTAACCAACAGGTCCCGTGGGTATTGCTCATGACGATCGTTCCTTTAATATCATGGGGTCTCTTGTTGGATTGCCTGCCTGACCACCAAGGATAGCATAACCCTGGACATACCACTGGAAATCAGGCTGATTCCCACCAGTAGACCAATGAGCCAGAATGCGTTACTTGGCCATCCAGACCAGAGCATTGCTCCCAGTAAGAGGGTCAAAGCACCACTGAATAGCATCCATCCCCAATTGGGAGTGGGCCGGATTTGAATGGCCATGAGGACTTCAAATAGACCCTGCACCACGAGAAAAATACTTAACATCAGGGCAAGTGCGGTGATTCCTGCGACAGGATTAACCAGCAGGTAGATGCCGGCCACCAGGTAGGCAGCAGCGCACAAAAGCTTCCAGAAAATTCCACCTGCAGCCCTGGTTCGAATTGCGTAAACCAGCTCGATCACGCCTGTCCCAATCAACAGCCAGGCAATCCAGAACGCAACGGTCAGAGAAGTGACCAAGGGCACGCCGATTGCCCCTATCCCCAGCAACACCATCAGAATGCCCAACGCGACTGACCAGCCTGTAGCTGATTTGACTTCTTGTCGGATTTCACCAGCTGGGGAAGGGTCGCCCGTGGGTGAGTTACCTGCAGGCATTGGATTTCCTTTTCAAGTGAACAAGTGTGGATAGGGGAAGCCCATGTATTAAAAGCCACTCTCCAAACCGCTGACGTTCTACCATAATTTAACGATAGACGATATGGGCCATGCCATAAACCAGGTCGATGGAATCGACGATTTGCAACTGTTTCATGCGTGCCAGTTTCGACGACAGAACAACGGTCGTCTATAATCGAAGAGATTAAAATTACTCAAACTGAAAATAGATCGGATTAGGCTCTAAGGAAGTCAAAATATGTCAACCATACCGAAACCAGGCCAAAATTATCCGTTAGGTGCTACCTTCTGTTCACATGGGGGTGAGCCGGGTGTTAACTTTAGTGTCTATTCCAAAAATTGTACCGGGTTGGAACTGTTGTTATTTAATTGTGTCGACGACATTAAGCCATCTCAGATTCTCATCTTCTCGCGGGATAGACATCGTACTTTTCACTATTGGCACATTATTGTGCCTGGTCTTGAGGCTGGACAAATCCACGCGTATCGGGCAATCGGTGGTGTTCTTAATGGCGGTGATGCCCCATCTCAATGCGGGTTTAGTATCTTAAATACATGCTTGTTCTCCGTCTGCGATGTCAACCAACCATTCCCAAGGATAACCAACATGATGCGATTCGCACTTATTACATTATTGCTTAGCCTGCTGACATTTCTGTCATTGCCGGTTGAAGCGGATGAAACGTACACGCAACATCAGTCGGCATCCTACACCATCCCCACGATCGATTTGGCCGATCAAGCTCACCGTCAGGTCATCGTCGATCGAGAAGCGGGCCAGTATCTTGGCCACCCGACTACGGTGCTGCTTGAAGATCAAAAGACTATGCTCTGCGTTTACCCCAAGGGTCACGGCATAGGAGGGATCGTCTACAAACGGAGCTACGATGCTGGTCTCACTTGGTCTGCGCGGCTCCCCACACCCAAAAGTTGGGCCACCAGTCAAGAGGTACCTACGATCCATCGAGTCATCGATGCCACCGGCAAAAAACGTCTCATCCTCTGGTCAGGCCTCTATCCGGCCCGTCTTGCCGTGAGTGAAGACGATGGCGCAAGTTGGTCTGAGCTTGATCCGGTTGGAGAATGGGGAGGTATTGTGGTGATGGGCTGCCTCGAACCGCTCCGCACGCCGGGCCACTACCTAGCCATGTTCCACGACGACGGGCGTTACTTCAGCAAAGAGAACTTGCAGAAAAGCCCGGTTGAGTTTCGGCTCTACAAAACTTTTTCTCGCGACGGCGGACTGACCTGGTCTGCTCCAGAAATTATACAACAGTCCGCAGATGTCCACCTCTGTGAGCCCGGCTGTATTCGCTCGCCCGATGGTAAACAGTTGGCCGTTTTGCTACGAGAAAACAGCCGTCAACGCAACTCGCATGTAATCTTTTCTGACGACGAAGGCAAAAGTTGGAGCGCGCCGCGGGAACTGCCGGCTGCCCTCACCGGCGATCGACATACGGCCCGTTATGCGTCTGACGGTCGGCTCTTTATCTCCTTTCGTGACACCACTCGCAAGAGTCCGACCCGAGGCGATTGGGTTGCTTGGGTGGGAACCTACAGCGACCTCGTTGCAGGACGGGAAGGCCAATACCGAGTCCGTTTGATGGACAATCATCAAGGGGCCGACTGCGCCTACCCGGGCGTAGAAATTCTGGCCGATGGTACTCTCGTCACCACGACCTACGGCCATTGGACCGCAGGCGAACTGCCCTACATCGTCAGTGTCCGCCTGAAACTTACCGAATTAGACAATATCGCCGATCAGGATCTTATGGGCCATTGGCAACTCGCCACAGACGCCAAAGACTCCTCTGGCAACAACCACCATGGGCAGAGCCACAGCGTTTCATTTGCTGTCGCAGGCCGCGCAGGAGAAGCAGACAAGGCGGCCAGTTTCGATGGCAGGCGAAGTATTGTGGAAGTGGCCAATAATGGCAAACTGGAGCTTGGAACCGAAGAGTTTTCGTTGGCGTTGTGGGTTCATACCGAACAGGAACTCGATGATACACTCGGCGATTTGATGGGCAAGTTCGATGATGGGGCCCGGCGTGGATTCAATTTCAGTATCCAGAATTACTCCGGCGTCACTTCTTCGCAGTCGAACGATCGTCATGTCCATTTTGGAATCGACAACGGTCGCAGCGAAGCGGAGTGGACCGACCATGGCCAGCTCGGCAACGCCATGATGATTTTTGGCATGGCGGTCTACCAGGGCCAGCTCTTTGCCGGGACCTGCGAAGCCGGCAAAGAAGAATCAGGCCGAGTCTTTCGCTTTGATGGGAAAACCTGGACCGACTGCGGCAGTCCCGACAAGTGCAACGCAGTTTCGTCACTCGCAGTTTACCAGGGCCAGCTTTACGTAGGTGTCAGCAAATATCGCTTGGGCGGTTCTTCGTTGCCCGAGTCCAGCAACCAACATTTGGGCGGTACGGTCTATCGTTACCAGGGCGATCATCGTTGGGCCAATTGCGGCAAACTAGAAGACACCAGTGCGATCAATGGCATGGTGGTCTATCGGGGCAAATTGTACGCCAGTTCGATGTATGCTCCAGCCGGCTTCTTCCGTTACGACGGTGGCACCACCTGGACTTCCTGCGGCACACCGGATGGCAAGCGGGTGGAATCAATGTCGGTCTACAATGGTGCAATCTTCGCCACCGGCTACGACGAAGGCGCCGTCTATCGCTACGACGGCCACCAGTGGCAGCACTCGGGATTCATCGAAGGCGCCACCCAGACCTATGGTTTCGCCACTTACCATGGCGATTTGTTCGTCAGCGAGTGGCCGCATGCCAAGGTGTTGCGTTGGGGTGGCGCTACCGACTGGCTTTATGCGGGACGACTGGGAGAAGAAAAAGAGACGATGCCGCTGATGGTTTACAACGGCAAACTCTACGGTGGAACCTTGCCACTGGCCGGAGTCTACCGTTACGACCAGCGCAAGTGGACGGCTGTTGGCCGCGTGGACCACACGCCCGATGTCCGCTACCGTCGCGCTTGGACGATGGCCATCTACCAAGGCAGGCTATTCGTCGGCGCGTTGCCCTCAGGTCATGTCCAATCGATTGAGTTCGGCCGCAACGTAACTTACGACCACGCCCTGCCGACGGGCTGGGTCCATTTAGCCGCAGTACGATCCGCCGATGAATTGCGACTATACGTCAACGGCCGCCGCGTGGCCACATCGGCCAAGTTGACCGCTGAGGATTATGATCTGAGCAACGACCAGCCGTTAAAGATAGGTTTCGGCGCCCACGATTATTTCAACGGCAAATTGCAAGACGTAAGAATCTACCGCCGCGCGCTTACAGAGGATGAGATTGAGTGTTTAGTGGGTGAGTAAGCCTCAAAGATGTGTCGAAAGCTTCAAGCCATGAAAGACTAAAATTTCTTATGATTCACATTCTTAAAAATTTGATGTGTATGCTGTTGGCATTAGCGGTCCTCATCCCCATGGTTGCGGCGCAGAGTACCAAAAATCAACCACAGGATGTTCCGCCGCACGTCTGGCAGCCAGTGCAAGATGAAATGTTCCTCCAGGAAGTCGGTCGTCAGGTGCCCACTTCGGATCCGTTGACCGCGATCACGATCTTTGGGTCGGCACCTCGCGTGGTGCCATACGGATGGTCCACGGCGAATTTTACTACTTTGCTGGACGACGTTGGTTGCCCGATGAACGTGTGACAGCTATCGCCTCAGCCGACCGGGCCGTTTACATGGCTACACCCAAAGGGCTAGGCATCATTGAGTACGAACCCTATACGTTGCAGCAACGTTTTGGCGCCACCTCCTATACGGGCCCACCACGCCCTTAACTGGGTAAGCAGAAGAATCTGAAGATCCTGGCGACTGAAAAATTGGGAACCCCACCAATGGAGCCATTGCTTTAATGCCAGAGTCTTAGATGTTAGACTGGTGGAATGAACATTCGTCTCTTGATCCTGATGCTTGCTGGCAGCGGCTGGATGCTTGCTGGCAGCGGCTGGGCAATTGCTGCTGTCGGCATTGTGGCAGAGGATCGGGTTGACTATTTGAAGCAAATCAAGCCGATTCTGCGGGAGCGCTGTTTTAGCTGTCATGGGGCGCTCAAGCAAGAGGCCGACCTGCGGCTCGATACGGTTGCGATGATGATTCAAGGCAGCCATTCTGGAACCGTGCTCACTCCCGGAGACGCCCATGCCAGCACTCTTGTTGAGCGTGTTGCCACCACCGATATCACCGAGCGCATGCCACCTGAACAGGAAGGGGAGCCGTTGTCGAATGCGCAGGTGAACTTGTTGCGTCGTTGGATCGAGCAAGGTGCAGCAGCGCCACAGGATGAAAAAGCGGAAGCCGATCCACGCGATCACTGGGCTTTTCAACCGATCGTACGACCGGCCGTGCCTACGGTGGACAACACCGAATGGGGCAAACATCCAGTGGATGCTTTCCTAGCGCATCAACACCATCAGCGTGGCCTCACTCCGCAGGCCGATGCTTCTCGTCTAATTTTGCTCAGACGTTTGTATTTTGATCTTATTGGCCTTCCACCAACGGCGGAGGAAATTGCGGAGTTCGAAAATGATCAGGAGCCCGAATTTTATGCACGGGTGGTCGATCGTCTGCTAGAAGATCGGCGTCATGGTGAGCGTTGGGCCCGTCACTGGATGGATATCTGGCGTTACAGCGATTGGTGGGGACTAGGCCAGCAGTTGCGCAATAGTCAAAAGCATATCTGGCACTGGCGCGACTGGATCGTCGAATCGCTCAATGCCGACCTGCCTTACGACGAGATGGTACGGCTCATGTTAGCTGCCGACGAGATAGCCCCCTTGGATCTCAGTAAAGTGCGTGCTACGGGGTATCTGGCCAGGAACTATTTTCTGTTCAACCGCAATCAGTGGATGGATGAGACCGTTGAGCATGTGAGCAAAGGTCTCTTGGGTCTGACGATGAATTGCGCGAAATGTCACGATCACAAGTATGATCCGATTTTGCAAACCGACTATTACCGGATGCGCGCTTTTTTCGAACCGTACCATGTGCGGATGAATATGGTGCCTGGCGAATCGAATTTTTCTCTTGACGGTATTCCAGGTATCTTTGATGGTTTGCCTGATACCCCTACCTACCTGTTTGTGCGCGGTGCGGAAAGTAATCCCGATCGATCGAAGACGATTACGCCGGGGGTTCCAGATTTTTTCAATTTTAAGAAGTTGGCGATAGAGCCAATCGCATTGCCAGTGGAAGCCTGGCATCCGCAACGTCAATCGTGGGTGATCGATGCCTATCTTTTCAAAGCGAAACAAAAAATTGAGTCGGCCAAAGAGGCAGTCACTTCCACGCGGGAAAAATTGGGCAAGGCAAAGAAAAGTGCAAAGGAAGTTGAAATTGTTCAGGCACAGCTGAAAGTGGCCGAAGCAGACTTGGCCATGGCTCATGCCGAATCCGTGAGTGTAAAGTGTCGAGTGGAGGCCATGCGTGCCGGTTGGGAATCGACAGACCACCCTGACCACAGCGGCGCTGCCGCACGAGCTCAATTCGAGCGTGAAAAAACGGTCACGGCGGTTCAGGCCGAACGTAAAAGTAGTGTTTTGAAGGCGCAGCACCACATCGCAATTGCCGAACTTGCCCTGCTTCGCACGGCAGATGACAAAAACAAGAAGAGTGCTGCGGAGAAGACCTTCAAGTTGGCTCAGGAGTCGTTTGAAAAAGTGAAGGCGATTGCCAGTTCTGAGGTCAAACCGGATGAGCCATACACTCGACTGCCAGGTGCAAAATGGACTCCCACGCGATTTTTTGATTCTACCAAAGATGATCCTACGGTGGAATTCTCCGCCCAAAGTACTGGCCGCCGAACGGCTCTCGCCCATTGGATCACCGATCGCCGTAACCCGTTGACCGCCCGCGTAGCCGTCAACCACCTTTGGATGCGGCACATGGGCGCGCCGTTAGTACCAAGTTTATTCGATTTTGGACGTAAAGGAATTCGTCCCACCCATGTGGAATTGCTCGATTGGATGGCCATCGAGTTGATGGACAATGGCTGGAGCATGAAGCATTTGCATCGAGTCATTGTCAGCTCCAAAGCTTATCGCATGGGTTCTTCCCTGGCCCAGGGTGAGGCAAATATTGCGAAAGATATCGACAATCGTTTCTGGTGGCGGCGCACGCCCATGCGGATGGAGTCGCAAGCAGTGAGAGACTCAATTCTTGCACATGCAGGTACGCTTGATGATACTCTGGGCGGTCCGCCTGTACTACCGAAAGAACAAGCCACTTCGGTGCGTCGCAGCCTTTATTTTTTTCATTCCAACAACCAGCGCAATTTGTTCCTCACCAAGTTTGATGAAGCACCCGTGATCGAATGCTACCGACGTGAGCAAAGTATTTTGCCTCAACAGGCACTTGCACTGACCAACAGTAAGCTGGTTCTTGACGCCGCGAAAAAAATCGCACCCCGGTTGGCCGAGGGAATTCATGACGATGTGTCTTATATTCGAAAGACATTCGCCGTAATGCTCGGTATTTCCGCCAATGAGGCAGAAATCAAAGCCAGTCACCAATCGCTTGAAGCGTGGCGGCAGATGTCTCATGCATCGAAAATCGAAGCGCGTGTCCATTTTATTTGGGCCCTGATGAACCACAACGATTATGTGACGATACGTTGAATCACAGAGTATGACCTATGAAACCAAATCTCCATCATCCACTCACACGTCGTTCCTTTCTTGCCGACATGGGCAACGGATTTACCGGCCTGGCATTGGGGGCCATGTTGCATCGCGATGGATGGGCAGGTGGTAAGGTTTGGTCACCCCCTACGGGCCAGCCACACTTTGCGCCAAAAGCAAAGAATGTAATCTGGCTTTTTATGAACGGTGGGGTGAGCCACATGGAGAGCTTCGATCCCAAGCCGATGCTCACCAAATACGGTGGTTTGACCATTGCCGAATCTCCATTTGCGGATACTCAAGACCCAGAGAAATTGGCGCTCGAGCGGTTGGTTGTCCCCGATGCCAATGGAAACCAGCGGAATACGCTCTATCCGTTGCAGATTGGATTCAGAAAACATGGACAGTCCGGTATTGAGGTGAGTGATTGGTTTCCGCATGTGGCTCGACATGTCGACAAGTTGGCGATCGTGCGTTCGATGTGGACCACCGACAGTAATCATGGGGCGCAAAAACAGTTCCATTCGGGGCGACACCAGAACGATGGTGAATTTCCGACCCTTGGAGCTTGGGTAGATTATGGGCTTGGATCTATGAACGACAATCTGCCCCAGTTCATATCGATCGGTAAACGTCCCTACTGGAACCAACGCGACGGTTACTATCTGGGGCCTGCCCATGACGCGGTGCCGTTACGCATCGATCCAGACAACCCGCTCGATTTCAGCCATTCGGAGCGGCCATTTGCTGCCGAGGCAAAAGGGATTGGCAAAGATCTCATCAGGCGTTTAAGCACGATTCAGAGTGCCCGTTATCCTGGTGATCCAGCGATCGCCGCACGGATTGCGTCTTACGACTTGGCCTTTCGCATGCAGCGATCGGTATTGGATGTGATGGACTTTTCCAAGGAGACTGCAGCAACCCGGTCCCTTTACGGAATCGATTTGCCTCACTGCCGCGATTTTGGCATGCAGTTGCTGGCGGCACGGCGCATGGTCGAACAGGGTGTTCGCTTCATTCAAATTCAGCACGGTGCGGGTGGGGCGGGGGCTTGGGACGCGCATGGAAAGCTTAAAGCCAACCATTCCCGTAATGCCCTGGCGGTGGATCAGCCCATTGGTGGCCTGCTGGATGATCTCGACAGTCGCGGCTTGCTCGAACAAACGATGGTGGTCTTCGCCACAGAATTTGGCCGTACCCCAGGCTCCCAGGGTGCTGACGGACGCGACCATCATATTTTTGGATTCACCGTGTGGATGGCCGGCGGCGGTTTGAAGCGGGGTGTCGTCCATGGAGCAACCGACGAAATCGGCTTCCACGCCATCGAAAACCGGCACTACGTAACGGATATCCACGCAACCATTCTGCACCAACTGGGCCTCGACTCGCGGCAACTAGAAATCCCCGGCCGCAAGCGACTCGACATCGATCATGGCCGGCCGATCACCGAAATTATTGCTTGACCGTTTGCACACATCCAGGTCGACAATTATTTTCAATATAAGCACGACGCGCAAGCGAGTGGGTAACTGTACGTGACCCACTTGCTTGCGCTGCGTGCTTGTATTACGACTTCAAGATTCTTCACGGCATACTTATCAAGCCAAGATTTCCCGAACGACTCGGCTTGGCTCCACTCCTGTCAGACGCATGTCGAGGCCTTGGAATTTGACGCTGAAACGTTGGGGGTCGATGCCTAGCAGGTGCAGCATGGTCGCGTGCAGGTCACGCATCTGGACGATATTTTCGACCGAGTGGTATCCCAATTCGTCCGTTGCGCCGTAGGTGATGCCACCTTGAATGCCGCCACCCGCCAGCCACATGGAGAATCCTTTGATGTGGTGATCACGGCCTGGACCCTCGCCCCCCTTGAATTGCACCATCGGAGTACGGCCAAATTCACCGCCCCAGATGATGAGTGTATCCTCAAGCATGCCGCGCTGCTTTAAGTCGGTCAGCAGAGCCCAGGTCGCCCGGTCGGTAAGACCGCTGCAGATGTTCATGTATTTTTGCAGTCGGTCGTGGTGGTCCCAGCCGCGGTGGTAAAGATGGATGAATCGAACTCCTCGTTCCGCCAGTCGCCGCGCCAATAAGCAGTTGGACGCATACGAACCATCGCCCGGGTTCGCTCCATACAGGGCCAAAGTCTGAGGCGATTCATCGGAGAGATCCATCAACTCCGGTACCGAGGTCTGCATACGATAAGCCATTTCGTAGGCGGCAATGCGAGTGTTGATTTCCTGGTTGTGAACCAACGCGTTACGATGGCGATCGAGTTGGGCGATGGTCTGGACCAACTCCTGTTGCTGCTTGGAGCCAATACCGGCGGGACGATCGACGTAGTGAACGGGAACTCCAGTCGATTGGAAGGGCACTCCCTGGAACTGGCTGGGCAGAAATCCGGTCGACCACTGCCGGGAGGCAATCGGCTGTGGGTTGCGTCCACCCGCACTGGTCAGCACGACAAACCCAGGTAGGTTATTGCTTTCGCTCCCCAGGCCATAGTTCACCCACGATCCCATGGAAGGCCGACCACTGATGGCACTACCCGTGTTCATGAAGGTGTGCGCGGGGTCGTGATTGATTTGCTCGCTCACTAAAGAACGCACGATGCAAATGTCATCCGCCAGTTTTTGTGTCCAGGGAAAAAAATCACTGATTTCCTGACCGTTCTGGCCGTATTTGCCAAAACGAGTCATGGGCCCCTGGGCCTTGAGCTCTTGTCCCTGAAGTTGGGCAATCGGCTGACCCTCGGTGAAGCTAGCCGGCATCGGTTTACCGCTGAGGGCCGCCAGCTTAGGCTTGTAATCGAACGATTCTAGATGCGAGGGTCCACCGGCCATGCAGAGAAAAATGACACGCTTGGCACGCGGCGCAAAGTTGGGCATGCCGGGCAAGCCTAATGACTTGCGGCTTGCACTCGCAGACGCCTGCTGCTGACCCAACAGAGCCTGCAAAGCGATCGAACCCAGTCCTATGCCGCTACGAGAAAGAAAGGCACGCCGTTGGATGGTTTTGGCAGCGCCCTGTGACAGCGAATTAAGTGGTGCGTGTGGTTTCATCGTACGAACATTCCTCAGAGCTTAGCCCGTCATCAAGGTAAATACTCAAACTGAAAATTATAAGAACCACGAACAGGAAAACAGGCTTCCAACCTGTTTGTGGTTCTGGGATCGGCTTTTCAATTCCTCATTATAGTTTCGTTCATATTCAGGATTGCGCGGGCTACGGAAGTCCATGCTGCCAGCTCGATCAAGTCTAAATGAGTGGCGACTGGAGCATTCCCGGTTTGAATTAATTTTTCTGCAGACGGTGGATCGTTGGCAAACTGTTGCTGACGTAATTGCAGAAGGTTCGTCAACAGAGTGCGTTGAGATTCATCGGGTCGATGAGAAACTGCCAGGCGGAATGCGAAGTCGAGCCTTTGCTGAGTCTCAGGTCCGCCTTCGCTGAGAATACGTTGTGCAAATACACGAGCTGCTTCTACCAGTGAAGGGTCGTTGAGCAGCGTCAAGGCGGCCAAAGGAGTATTGGATTGCGGTCGTTGGGCGGTACACTCCTCACGACTGGGAGCATCCAGAGCCATGAACATAGGATGCAGAAACTGACGTTGCCAATGCAGGTAGACACCCCGTCTCCATTGTTGCCTGTCGGTGTCGGCATGGTACGTTCGTGTGGGGAAATTCAGATTGCGATAGTAGCCGGCCGGTTGGTAAGGCCGAATACTGGGGCCACCGAAATTGGTTTGCAGCAGGCCGCTAACCGTAAGTATCTGATCGCGCACCATTTCTGCCGGCAAACGGTATCGTGCCTGGCGTGCAGTGAACTGATTGTACGGATTGCGTTGTACCAGACCAGGGCGGTGGAACGACGATTGCCGGTAGGTTCGGCTGGTTACCAGCAATTTAAGCATTGCCTTAACGTCCCAGCCACTCTCCAGGAATTCCATGGCCAAATTGTCAAGCAATGCCAGGTTGGCAGGGGGCTCTCCCTGTCCGCCAAAGTCATCCAACTGGCGGGCGATGCCAGTGCCCAGGCAGAGATACCAAAATCGGTTGACAAAAACTCGCGCCGTAAGTCCACCCACCCCCTGGTCGGGATTGGTGAGCCATTGGGCCAGGTCAAGACGGGTTGCACGCCGATCAACCACATCGAGTTGTCGTAAAAATTCCGGTACCGCCGGTTCGACGATCGGGCCACTCTCGTCCAACCAATTGCCACGTGGTAAAATGCGGATGGGGCGTGGTTCAATCGATACGGTAATCATGGTCCGCTGTGTCTGCTTGCGGATTGCCTGGCACTGTTGTTCCAATTGACGGATTTGGTTTGTCAATGGTCCTTTGCTGGAGTTGGATTGTTTTAATTGGGCCAGGATCTTTTCCCATTGGGTTAACTGCGCCCGCTGTTGGCGACTGAGTATGTCCAGCTCGGGTGGGCGGGGTGTGGGCAGTGCATTGCCCCCCTTGGTGAAATGTTGCGCTTCGTCAATGTCGGCAAAAAACGCTTGCATGGAATAGAAGTCTTTGCTTGTGTATGGGTCATACTTGTGATCGTGACATTGACAGCAACCCATGGTGGCGGCCAACCATACACTGGAAAAATTGCGAACTCGGTCTGCGGCATAGATTGCCAAATATTCCTTCGGTTGAATGCCTCCTTCGTGCGAAGTTTGCAACAAACGGTTGTAGCCAGTAGCAATCAGTTGTTCGACATTTTCCAAGGGGGTCGTTTCTTTAGGCAATAAATCACCGGCCAGTTGTTCGTGGGTGAACTGGTCCAAGGGCATGTTGTCGTTGAATGCGTTGATCACGTAATCACGATAGGGTGAAATGCTCTGATCTTGATCACCGTGGTAACCGACCGTATCCGCATAGCGAACCAGGTCGAGCCAATAGCTGGCCATTCGTTGGCCGTAATGTGGGGAAGCCAGCAATCGCTCGACCAGTTGTACGTACGCATCTGGAGAACGGTCTTCCAGAAACTGGTCGACTTCGGCGGGCGTGGGAGGTAGTCCGGTCAGATCGAAGTAGACACGGCGAATGAGCGTCACTCGGTCTGCGTCGGGGGCCGGCTTAATCCCTTCTTGTTCGAGCCGCGCCAGAACAAAACGGTCGACCCAATGGCCAGACCACTGGGACTGTTGGACCTCGGGGACAGGATGACGCACAGGAGACACATACGACCATGGTTCCGACCAAACCGCGCCCTGTTCGATCCAACGGCGTAGTTTGATGATCTCTTGCTCTTGTAGCTGTTTGCCAGAATCAGCCGGAGGCATTATTTCATCAGGATCGGCACTGAGGATACGAGTGACTAACTCACTGGCATCTGGATTGCCTGGGGCAATGGCCTGATAGCCACCCAGGTCGGCCTGAGCCGCGACTTCTTGATCCAAGCGAAGATCGGCTTCTCGATGAGCCGCATCGTGTCCATGGCACTGGTAACACTTGTCGGAAAGAATTGGCCGTATATCCCGATTGAAATCAATCGTAGCTTCATTGCCCAATGCCGTGGGAACCCCAATGCATAAAAAGCTAAGTATCCCTGGTGCTAAAAATGTTCTTATGAGTTGGGGCAACGACATTATGGATCTATAGCGGCGAGGGAGCATGGACGTGTTAACTAGGGTGGGAGTCTTCAGGCAATCTGCCCAAGACCCCATGTATCATAGTTCGTAACTTCCTCTCTTACCAGGGAACGGCCCAATATGAACTTTCGTATTTTAAGAGTGTGTTTTCTCGTGTGGATCCAGAATTACTCTCGCTAAGACACCAAGATCGCCAAGGAAATAATCTATTCAGGAAAATTGTTCTCATTTATTTCTTTGCGATCTTTGCGCCTTTGCGAGATTCTGATCTTTTCCTTTCAGCAAACGATCACCTACCGGATTAACCGGCCGATAGCGGCATGATGCCGAATATTGTAATTTGTGGCCCCATGGAGTAGCCTCACAACTCTGACATCCAACATCACAAATCAAATATCTAACATCCATTTATGTCCGATCCTAGACTCGAAAAACTGGCCAATCTTTTGCTCGACCACAGTTGCAAGTTGCAGCCAGATGAAACCATTTTGATCGAAGCGATCGATCTGCCCGAGCCACACTTGATTTGTGCTTTGGTGGAAGGTGCGGCTCAGCGTGGGGCGGTGCCTTTAGTAACTTGTAAAAGCAATGCGGTGCTGCGATCTCTTTATCGGTCGGCAGTCGAGAAAACGATGCAACTGGCAGCCCGTTTTGAACAGGAACGGATGTCGACGGTGCAAGCCTATATTGGCATACGAGGATCGGCCAACAGCAGCCAGTTTGCCGATGTGCCTCAGGAAAAAATGGATCTGTATCAACAGCATTGGTGGAATCCGGTCCACACAGAAATTCGTGTTCCTAAGACCAAGTGGGTGGTGCTCCGCTATCCTACCGACTCATTTGCTCAAGCGGCTGGCATGAGTACTTCAGCCTTTGAGGATTTTTATTTTGAAGTATGTACAACCGACTATGTGGCCATGGACAAAGCACAACAGCCACTAGTGACGCGGATGCAATCGACCGACCGGGTGCGCATCCTCGCTCCGGGAACAGAGCTGGAATTTTCAATCAAAAATATCCCAGTCATCCCATGCAATGGTGAACGAAATATCCCCGATGGTGAAGTCTTTACTGCACCGGTACGTGACAGTATTCAAGGCACAATTCGTTACAACACACCGTCCCGATATCAGGGCACTGTTTTTGAGAACGTAGAGTTTGAGTTTCAGGATGGGAAAATCGTGCGTGCAACCGCCAGTGAAACCGACAAGCTCAACACGATTCTAGATTCTGACGAAGGGGCTCGCTATATCGGGGAATGGGCAATCGGCACCAATAATCACATTCGCCAGCCGATGCTTGATACGTTATTTGACGAGAAAATAGGAGGTAGTTTTCACCTGACACCCGGACAAGCTTACGAGGTAGCTGACAATGGTAACCAGAGCCGTATTCATTGGGATTTGGTGTTAATTCAGCGCAGCGACTATGGGGGCGGTGAAATTTGGTTTGACGATAACCTGATACGCAAGGATGGCCTATTCGTGCCAGAAGATTTATTAGGTTTAAACCGAGGGCTTCGGTGACGAATTATGCGTGTGTGAAAAATTTCACGAACCACACTGTGAAATATTTCACAATCATTATTGCAGTTTGTACTATTGGAAAGTAGGCAGTCGGGATGGTATCCTTGTAGGTGGCTATGAGGGGATCGCAGACCCGCGAACCCACAATTGGCTTTTTCCCTTTTCTCTGTGGTGTTGCTCTCAAGTGTTGTCGATTATTAGTTAGCCAGTCCCGGTTAGCATGGTTAACGGTCAATGAGGGACTTGCGGTTGCTGCATCGCCTGAGCTCTTTTGGAGAGATACGATGTCCCGACTTACTGCTCGCGACTTCATGGTTACCAAACTGGTAACGTTGCGTCCGGAGATGGATGTGATTCGGGCGGTCCAGCTCTTACTCAAAAGCCGTATATCCGGTGCGCCCGTCGTAGACAAAGAGGGCAACTACCTGGGGATTTTTTCTGAAAAATGCTCCTTGAATGTGTTGCTTGATGCGGCCTACGAGCAGCTTCCCAGTAACGAAGTGCGAATGTTCATGGATACCGAAGCACGTACCATCAGTCCCGACACACTTTTGCTATCGATTGCTCAAGTCTTTCTATTGACGCCCTATCGAAGATTGCCCGTATTGGATGAAGGTCAACTAGTTGGACAGGTGAGTCGTCGAGATGTGCTGCGTGCCTCGCTCGATTTGTTGCGAAAGAGCCCAACTCGACAACCTGAGAAATCACTCCTCTATCTGAGCGCATTGATCGAGCGGCACGAGTCACCTCTGGCTTGACGATCTCTGGCCAAGCCTCAGTTTCTGGCCAAGCCTCACTTTCCAATGTGGCCGCGAGGATGTCTGGTACCAATGGTGCTGTTGGATTGCGCGGCCAATTGGAAAGATTCGTTTGGCAAAGGGCATCTGGCCAAACCTCACTTTCCGATGCGGCCGCGTAGGTGGCTGGTACCAGTGGTGTCGATGGTTAGCGCGGCCAATCGGAAAGATTCGTTTGGTGAAGGGGTATTTCTCTGAGAAATCATGGCTTTGCCCTGGTCGACTACACAAGTCATGGCACGCTTCGTTTTAGGCCCGGAGGGCCGACACAGTGGTCGTATTGTGTCGGCCCTCCGGGCTTATTTGTGTGGTACGATGAGAGCTTTGCCATGGGGCTGGCAAAATTCAATAATACTAGCACGAAGCGCCAGCGAGTGAGTCGATATGGCTGTCGCAAACCCACTCGCTTGCGCTTCGTGCTAGTATTCCAGTTTCAATATCCTTCACAACATTCCCCAACGGGGCGGCCCTAATTGAACAATTGGCTTTGCTTACATTTAGGGCCACCCCTTCAGGGTTCAAAAATTCTATCGCTTCGAGCGACTCCCAATGGAAGCCTCAGGCTGCGCCATTCGAGTATCACTGGGCCAAGCCTCACTTTCCTATGTCGTCGCGGACAACTGCGCGACCTCCTTGTTATGCGGTCACCAACTTGACGGCGTGTCGGTAAATAGGTGCAACCTGACTTCCAATACTACATAAGTACTAACGAGTATGTAATATGTCAAATAGTGGGGAAAACAAAGCTATTAGCAAGCAATACCTATCGACTGTCCAGGTGTAGACATTGTATATTATCTACTATATACAGTATGCTGAGTGCAGATTCCACAGTTTAGTCACTAGGAATCGAGTTGATGTAATACAGTTGCTAATATTTCAAGGGAATCAGGCCAATGATCGAACTGGGAATGCACACCGACAACTGGCGTGAACTGAGCGGCAGCTTTGAGGCTGGAGTCGAGTCGGCCGTCAAGCATGAGTTACCCTATATCGAATTCGGTACAATTCACGGCCAGTACTTTGTGAATGGTTTGGGGTACGAGCCGTCGGTTTCGCTGCAATCTAATCCTCGGGCGCTAAAGCGTTATCTTGTTGAGAAAGGTCTGCAAGTCTCGCAGATGGACGCCGCATTTCCGCTAATGGGGCCCGAAGGTTCTACGTATGGCGTGCAGTACATTCAGCAGGCCATTCGTTTTGCGGCTGAGATTGGCTGCCCTCGAATTGATACCACCGACGGGGCGAAGAAAACCGCCGGTTACAGCGACGATGAAGTGTTCCGCATCACTTGCGAGAACTATAAGCAGTGTTTGTCGTGGGCTCGCGACTACGATATCGTGCTGAACATTGAGACCCACGGCCCCTACACAAACAATGGCGATTTTTTGGAGAGGTTGTTCACACACTTCGGTTCGCCACACCTGGGAATGAACTTCGATACGGGTAATTCGTTCATCGCTGGCAATGACCCGCTGCAATACTTGCAAAGATTTCGGTCTTATGTGAACCACGTGCATGTCAAAGACGTCAGTTCGGAATTGGCTGCTGCTGTACTTGGTAAAGAGACCGGCATCGCCTGCAGCCAGGTACCCATCGGCTGTGGCGTCAATGCCGAGAACATCCGCCAGTGTGTCGAGTACTTGCGAGAAACCAACTTCAACGGCGTGCTCTCGATTGAATGTTATGGAACCGAAGAGAACATTACCAACAGCGTTAAGTACGTCCGTGGACTGCTGAATTAATGGGTGAGGGTCATGGTCAAGTTCATCGTCTCAATCGTGGTGTTCATTGCTAGCGTCTCGGCATGCAGCGCGAAGCCGACTGATCAAATACGTGTGCTGATGATCACAGGAGTCGATCATCCGGCGCATCACTGGATGATGACCGCTCCGGCAATTCGAGAGATACTCAACCACGATGAGCGATTTGAGGTGCGAATTGTGGAAATGCCTGAAGTGTTGGCCACGGACTTGATCTTTGATTTTGACCTGCTCTTTCTGCACTTCAAAAACAACGACGCGCTGATTCATGAAGACGTGGCGCGGGCAAACCTTGCTCGTTTTGTCCGCGAGGGCGGCGGATTGACAGTGCTGCATTTTGCCTGTGGTGCGTTTGAAGATTGGCCGGAATACAGTGAGCTTGCGGGTCGGGTATGGGACCGTAAGAACTCACACGATCCACGAGGGCCCTTCATGGTGGAAATCGCCGATGCCGAACATGTCATCACCACCGACATGGAGGATTTCCCTACCGACGACGAACTGTACATCTGCCTCATGGGTGAACGGCCAATTACGGTATTGGCCACGGCACAGTCGAAGGTGACTGGCAAGCAGCATCCGATGGCGTTTGTGTTGGAGTATGGCAAAGGTCACGTTTTTCACAGTTCGTTGGGGCACGACGCGCGGGCAATCCAAACCCCCGGCACCGCCAGGCTGATTCGACGCGGTTGCGCGTGGGCTGCATCCCGGAAACCTTTGTGAGTGCCGTTAAGAACAGAGCCTTCGGAAGGTATTCGATGATGTCGAAGCGAATTCGTAAACCGTACTTCTTGGCTCTGCGTGCTGTTAGCTTGATATTGGCGGTGTTGCTCACGACTCCATGGTGTGTTGGGGATACAACTGATAAGGACGAACAGCAGATGCGGAGCCCGCAGGAGGCCATCGAGGAGTTTCAGTTGCCGGAAGGTTTTGAAATCCGGCTCATTGCGTCAGATCCTGATCTGGTCAATCCGATGACCATGGCGCTCGATGAGCAGGGGCGAATATATGTGAGTCTGGCTCATACGTATCGTTATGGTGCGGATCATGCACCGGTCGATCCTCCGTCCAATCCCGTGGTCAGGCTCGATTTAGATAGCGAGGGCCGCGTTGTATCTCGAGTGGTGGTGGCAAACGGTTTTGAGAACCCGGTGATGGGACTCACGGTACGCAACAATCGGCTTTGGGCCACGAATTTGAACGAAGTATTCGTCGCGGACCTCGACCAACAGGGTAGGGCGACATTGCGACGGACGATCGTCCGCGATGCCTCGACTCCCTGGAATCCGTTTGGAATGTACCGCATCGAATTTGGCCCCGATGGCTGGCTTTACCTTAGTGTGGGCGACCACCCGATCTCTCTCGCTGGTCCTACCAATAACGTGGCGGTGCGGGGGAATACGGGCGGTGTGTTTCGATTTCGACCCGACGGGTCCGAGATTGAACTATTGGCGCAAGGCATGCGTGCACCGTTTTCGTTTGACATCGATCCGTTTGGGCGGCGCTGGCTCATCTCCAATGGCGAGGGCAACCCGAATCGGTTGATCCAGGCGATCCCCGATGCCGACTACCACTTTCAAACGCGTTCGGTCGACTGGGATTGGTTGGCTGGCAAACATCCGCTGGCACCACCCGTCTGGGAGAATCCACCCGGTGCGCACACGGCAGTGTTAGCGTATTATTCCGATGCATTTCCAGAGGAGTATTGGGGAAATCTGTTCGTATCAAATTGGGGCGTGCATGGGTTTGCTTCTGCCAAGCATGAGATCCTCAGGCATGTGATCGATCAGCACGGCAACCGTCTGCGTAGCGAACCGTTTTTGACATCGACCGATCCGCACTTTCGACCAACGCAAATCTGCCATGCCCCCGACGGCAGCATCTATGTGCTCGACTGGTATGGCCGCGACGACGAGAACGATTTAACCGGCCGACTCTATCAGATCGTGTACGCGGGAACTCGCCCGGCGAAAACGACGGATGGTCTGGCAAACCGTAAT
>JBDOMT010000115.1:0-24273 GCA_039831705.1 Pirellulales bacterium
ACCGATGATGGTGCTGAAGAATCAGCTGGTGGGGGAGCAGATCTTCAGCCAGGCCTCGAATTGCCACGGGTCCCAATCAACACGGAAACTCAACTACTACCGGCTGAAGCCGGTAGGTTGAAAGGTTTCGTGAGCTACGGACTGAAGTCCTTCACTCACGATTTAGTTACATGAAAATTTTCTCCACCATCGTCGGGTCCAGTTCCGTTCTGGTGGCGAATGTACTCCATAATTGCTTCGTCCGTTACATTACCGCTGGATGCCACAAAGTAACCTCGTGCCCATAAGTGACGACCCCAGTATTGTTTTTGAATCTGTTTGAATTCCATCATCAGCTTTCGTGAGGTTTTACCCTTGATGTACTGCATAACCTTACTAGGCGACAGATTGGGAGGACAGGAAATAGACGCGAAAGGTTCCACGGAGTTGCCACGGGATCCTTGAGAAATGCATCCAGCGCATACCCGCTACACGGCGCATTACCTTGGGAAACTTTGTGCGGATCGTGTCCGCATGAGCGTCCACAATCTCCTTCAGGCCTCGCAGCAGCGGCTCTGCAGGGGTCGATGCCCACTCCGAAAAGGCGCAATTTTCAAAATCTATGACCCGTCCATCCGCCAATACCACACGTGAGGCCAGCAGGTGGTCACTGCTCTTGCCGTACACCACCGAACGGGTCCCTGAAGAGTTGTTGCCGATCATGCCACCCACGGTGGCGCGGCTGGTGGTCGCCGGGTCAGGCGCGTATTGCAGGCCGAATTCCGCCACCGCCGCATTGAGATGATCTCGTACCACGCCTGGCTGCACCTGGGCCCAGCCCTCTTGCGGCTGAATTTTGAGGATGCGGTTCATGTGCCGCGACACATCGAGGATCATACCGGGCCCGTGGGTCTGACCAGAAAGCGAAGTTCCTCCGCCGCGCGCGGTTGTCGGGACTTTGTATTTCGCGGCGATGCTGACAGCCTGCACCAGGTCCGCCTCGTCCCTGGGGGTCACTACACAGCGCGGCATGATCTGGTAATGGCTTGCGTCAGTCGCATGGATGCCACGAATCACCTCCTGAAAGGAAACAAGGTCGCCAAACGCTTGCTTCATCTCGCGGGAAAATGCGTCATCCTGTCCATTCGGTTCGCGGGAAAATGTGTCATTATGTCCATTCAATTCGCGGAGAAAAGAGGTAAAAATTTCGTCCATCCGATGATTAAACTCGCCGCGTGAGAGCACCTGGTCGCAACCAGCATTCCTGGCAGCAGCCAGCTTTGCCTCGTGAACGTGTGGTCCGAAGGCGATAATTGCTCTGGGTGCGGGTGTGAGCTTCTGCAGTTGAGGAACCAATTGCGCGGGATCAAGGCCTGATGTACTGAGGTCCAGCAGAATAACTTTGACGGCAACTGTCGAGACACGTTCGATGAGTTCGTCAGCGTCCGCAAGGACAAACAGCTCAATGTTCTGTTTGGTAGTGACACTTGTGACACGCGATGAAAACAAAAGGTCCTTGGTGAGAAATGCAACACGCATTAGGAATCGTCTCTGTAGGAAAGGGGTGTTGAATGTATAGCAGAAAGCGCGGGCCAATCGGGCATAGGTGCTTTCTACAGCTGCAGTCTTGGGATGCCAACTAATATATCAGCATGCGAGTTTCCGTGCAAAAAGCCATGCCACTAGAAAAATGAAATAAGCAACATCAAGAAATCCTATCAAACCACAGATAACTTAGTAAAATGGCAACCTACAGAAGATATTAATAAATCAGACCAGCGCGCCGGACAAACATCCCCACGCGCGCTTCACTTTCGGGAACGCTGACCAGAGAACGCGTGATCTCGTCTGCAGAAGAGCGCCTGCAGCGGCTGCAGACCGACCGAATCGACCTGTTCCAGTTGCACGATTGGGACGGAGAGACGCCGCTGGAAGAAAGCTGGCGACACTGACGTCGCTCGTTGATCAAGTGAATTTATGAAGTCGACCCCTTGACCTGTCCGCAATCCTTGAATCAGCAGCGCTCCCTTGGTACTCTATATTTCCGGTTATTGAAATCAAAATTACTATCAGCCATTTAAGGGAAAATGGGCATTCAAGTTTAGCCCAACGCACCGTTTGATTGCGAAGCCCTGACTGTAGAAGCATCGTCGGAATGAAAAATGTGAGAACTTTTAGTTTCATGTAGAATCAATCGCATTCTGCTGGCAGCCATCTGTATCCGACACCACCCATACCATTGTCAAAACGCATGCAACGACTTGTCCATCGAATAGAGAAGCTACTGACATGTCTTGGTACTTTGCTCTTGGTCGTGCCGACATCGACTCCATCGTTCGGAACGACTCTCGATCTTACTCGGACAGTGATCATCGACGAGGGCAGAGATTCCATTACATCTAAAGCCGCTCTGATGCTCCAGGAAGAACTTGCCAAGAGATCTGGAATCATACTTCCAATCATCAAGAAAGCTTCTTCCCATGACCTGGTGATTCGCATTGGGACGACAACTTCAACAGGGGACAAACAAGTTCCCGATGCGAAAGAAGCTTATCGAATTTCTATCGATGGCAATTCTATCAACCTTTTGGGTCGTGATCCACGAGGTGCGATGTTTGCTGTAGGACATTTAATTCGTTTGGCCGATTATAGCGAGGGGAAGATTTCCTTAACCCTAACGAAGCCTATTGCCACCATGCCCGATGTGCCTT
The DNA here is from genome assembly GCA_039831705.1 of Pirellulales bacterium. Taxonomy (GTDB): domain Bacteria; phylum Planctomycetota; class Planctomycetia; order Pirellulales; family Lacipirellulaceae; genus JAJRWS01. The sequence continues at coordinate 2,691 of JBDOMT010000115.1, forward strand.
TTCGTGTACATCAACTCGCTTATCGGAACACAGCAAATACGTACGATGCCTGGACGATCGAAATGTACGAACAGTACATTCGCGAGTTGATATTTTTCGGTTGCAACGGCATTGAGATTATTCCTTGTTTGGAGCCCGACAAAAAGGACGGCCCGGTCATGAAAGAGACCATGCGCACCATGAATAGGAAACTGGCAACCTTGATACATTCGTACGGGCTTGACGTATGGCTCTGGTCGCCAGTGATGGCAGACGGTTGTGAAGATATTACGAACTCTGAGGGAACAAAACTTGCCTGGGAAAAACGCCAGGCCATGTTTGCTTCCTATCCTTATATCGACCATCTATTCGTACCTGGCGGAGATGATGGCGACGCACCTGCTGAACATCTTATGCCCTTTCTGAAAGGACTTTTTCCACTGCTGAAGACATTGCATCCTCAAGCCAAGCTGTGGGTATCCAATCAAACATTCACGACTGCCGAAAATAATTACTTCTTCGACTATCTTCAGCAAGACGATCTCGATTGGTTGACGGGTGTAGTCTACGGGCCTTGGACCAAAATAGGGCATCAAGAAATGCGCGCTCGAATACCCAATCGCATACAAATACGTCGTTACCCTGATATCAATCACACCGTACGTTGCCAGTATCCTGTGAAGGACTGGGACCCGGTGTTTGCGAATACTGTGGGTCGAGAGCCCATGATGCCTCAGCCGTCCGCCCAAAGGCATATCTACCTACGCTACCGACCCATTACCAATGGATTTGGAACCTATTCGGATGGTATCCATGATGACCTAAACAAACAAATGTGGAATGTGCTGGGTTGGGACCCAAGAACTGACCCAAACGTTTTCCTAGAGGAATATGGCAAACTGTGGTGGGGTCCGGCGTTGGCCCAAGACGTCGCCTTGGGACTTCAAATGCTGGAAGAGAACTGGCAAGGCCCCATTCTCGAAAACGAAACGATAACGAAGTCGCTAGTTCTTTGGGAAAACGTCTCCACGCACTGCCACGATTTTGACTCAAATTGGCGTGCACAGATGTATTTGCTCCGTGCCCGCTACGATGCTTTTGTTCAAAAAAAGGCCCAGGCCGAACAGCAATATGAGAAGCAAGCTTTGAGTGCGCTAGCCAAGGCTTCTGTGGTTGGTGTCCCGCAGGCAATTGCCAATGCAACTGCGCTACTTGCCCAAGCAGATACTCCCAGCACACCTGGGCTGCTTGAAAGTATCAAACAGCTCGGGCCGATGTTGCTAAAATCGATCGGCTATCAATTAAGTGTGCGTGGGCCCTATTTTGCCAGGAATCCTGAACGTGGAGCAATGCTCGATTGGTTGGACCAGCCGGTAAACGATCGACTTTGGCTGGAGCAGCGTTTTCAACATATTTTACTATTGGACGACCATGCGGCCCAATTGAAAGCCCTTAAGGAAATCATCGACTGGACCAAACCTGGCCCAGAGGGATTCTACGATAACCTTGGCACGATCGGCCAGTTTGCTCACGTTGTCTACCCGCAAACTTGGCACCAAGATCCATCGGGCCTGCATTCGCCACGTGTCGCTTTTCCTTACTACAAAGCAGATCACGCCACCTTCCAGCTCAGCCAAGAAACTTTTCAGTCGGCAAATATAAGCTTCGAAAAAAAACCGAACTCCATCGCCAATAGTCATCGGCAAGAACTTCGCATGTCTTGGCAGTCACAGATAGCCACACATTTTGGTGATCCGCTGCGCATGCTTTATCACGGGCTTGATCCGACTGCGCAATATCGACTCAAAGTCACCTACGCCGGGAGGTATCATCCGACGATGTCGCTAATAGCCAACGGAGGCTACTTGATCCACGGGCCGTTGAAGCAGCCCGTGCCCATTTTGCCCGTCGAATTTCGTATCCCGCGCGCGGCTACCCAAAATGGCACACTGGAGCTGGAGTGGAATTTGGTAGAGGGACGTGGTTGCATGGTATCTGAAGTTTGGTTGATGAAAGACTAATCACTCCTCGCACATAAAGCATAGGATGCAAGACAGACACCTAGACACGAGTACGGGTGCTCCTGTGGCTAAGGAATAATGTCCAATGAACTTCGACCTTACTTCGGGAGTCAGCCGGGATGACGACCTCCATGTCTACATCCTGGGAAATACTTCGCATGTTTTCAAAAGGAAAACACGATGTAACAAGGGATTTGGGTTAGATGACTGTAAAGGCTCAACATACCACTCTAACTCGATAGACTTAGCATCCTCTCGTGAGTCGTTAGAGTTGGAGTACGGAGCTGACAGTTCTGCAACGCCAGGCTTTCGGACTGCTCAGGCCAGTTCAACGGATCACTGGCAGCTCGTCATCCTGCTTACTACCGCTAGCCACAGTTTGGCCGTTGAACAACACGTTCAGATGCGTAAGAGTTTCGTTCGATTTGAATCGTAAATCGGTCCCTTCAGGTCCTTTCGTTGCAATAGTCAACTTGTCACCATCGAGTTTCCATGACACATCGACTGGACCATGGGTCGTTGCAACAGCACCTTTTGCCCAAGTCAAGCCACTGGGTCGTGGACTGATAGCTACTATTTTTCCACCCACCCCTTTTGATTGAATGCCAAGCACGATGCGGGGCAAGAAATATATCGGGGCAGCTGAAAAAGCGTGACAATAACTTCTTGTGGGGAAATCATCGGTGGCAAGTGTGCCGGAAGGAAAACTTTCCCAAACGGTTGTTGTTCCGGCATCGATCATCGGAACATAGTTGTCAAGAATAGATTTCATTATTAGTTCTTGACGTCCCGCCTTTTCAAGCGCCTGGTAAAGATACATGATCGCAAATGGCGAACCGACCTGTACCATGTTTTCAGGTGGGTTGATCATGTTTTGCAAAACATGATCTTTGTTTTGCACCTCTACTATATCGTAGAGATAGGAAAGAAAGCTCGTATGCATACAGGTGCTCGTACTTATGCTGCCGTCTTCATGATAGCTGTCAGGATACGCCTTTTTCTGCTCACTCCATGTTAGGTTGATCGCATCGACAAGAGCAGTCCTGAAGTCTTTAAGCCACTCAATTGCCTTTGCGTCATCCAGCGCATCCGCACACTTGAGTGCTGCATCCATGGCGCCGACAAGAAACATGCTGTTGTACAGTACCGTTTCATGATATCGGTCAATTTTCGCAAAGTCGAATGTATTCCAGAATGGGCCGCTAAACAGACCGTATTCATCACGGAACGTATAAGATGACCGCAGTGTTTTCATAACACGCGGCCAAACTTTGTTTAGAAATACTCTGTCGCCTGAGTAACGATAGTAATCCCACACACTAAGATTCCACATGAAGCTTTCCGCCGGCAAAAGTATTTCCCATTTGGTAGGGGCGGTGGAAATCGCGATTGGAAATTCCCCCGTATTGGGTCCTATGTCCACAGATTGAGCGACGAGCCATGCGCTGCGACGGGTTATATCCTCAGCGCCAAAATGATGAAGTCCAAATATCGTCATGACACCGGCATCACCTGTCCAAAGTGTTTGCTCATAAAGGGGGCAATCGGTATAAACATCTTCCATACATAGTTCCATCGTGCGCACGGCCGCTTGAAATATCTTGTTGAGTCTTGTGTCACTAGAAGAAAAAGTGCCGACAGACTCAGCAGGGTACGTGGATTCGATGATATTGAAGTGTCTAATGGATACAGGCTTGGTTTGATTGCGTAGTGTGATGAAAACGTAGCGCGCAGCACGGCGGTCAAGGGAAAGGAACTTGTTGTTACCCTCCTTGCAGATGTATCTCATCGCATTTCGATATTCCTCAGTATGCTGCACCAATCCTTTCGGTGTAATATACTCGACTGCTGCAACATCTACGATCAATCCAGCTTCCGCTTCAATGTCGAATGAAAAGTGACCAATGGTCTCATCGCCAAAATCATAAATAAGTTCAACATCGCCCAATGGCGATGGGGCAATAATGGTCGTTTCACTGTCGTCTTTGAGCAGTGCGTTGGGATGTTCGACAAGCTTCGCAGCAGATACGATCACCTCCCGCTCTTTGAATTGATTGAACAGATCTTCCGTTACATCCGTTTTGGAGGAGAGTATGAGAATTTGGTCAGCAAATGTGGTTTGAAATGAGCTCTTATCTTTAACGTTCACCAAGTGAGCGTTGATGATCGATTTGATTTTTAAATCGATTTTGTCATGCTCCTCGGGATGTGCCGAGTGATACAAGAATTCAATGTCTCTGCTAATAAATTTTGCGTCTTCGAACGGAACCCAACTCCATGGATCTTTTGTGTTACCGTTTATTGGATTGCTCAATACGTATCCGGACGTTTCAATGAATTGAATTTCAGTTTCTTTTTCCCAGTGTCCGAAAGCTCTGGAGACTACGCCAAAAAGAAAATGTTTGCCGGGCGTTAACTCAAAAGTATTTAACCATTTCTCCTCCGTTTCCATGCTTCGCCGACCATCAATGGTCAGCGTACACCCCAATGCCTTGAGATGTAGGGTGGTGGCCTTAGGTACATCAATGACCGTTGCCACGGCGGAAGCCATAGAAACAGATTTGTTTGCTTCAATGAGTCCTGGATAGAGCAAGCGGGCTGTAGAGAAGACGTAGCCCCGCCATTCACTACTTACAACATTCGCTTCTCGAAACGATCCAAACGCAAACGGAATCTTGGTCATCAGCGCGACATCACGTGGATTCAGGTTCTTCCATGGGCCAGCGCCTGCGTCAAACAATACGGCCGCTGGCGCAAAGGCATCGCTATCTTCAAGGCGTGCATCATATATTTCGAGTGGTCCCATCTGAATGCATCGCTTGACGGTATTCGAAATCCAGCCGGAGGCGCTTGCCGTTTTCCAGGTCCCGTCGGTAATCACTCGGACCGACTTGCCGCCGGTAGTCTCAACATCGAGTTGCGCCAGCAGTCCCGATTGCTGGGGTATCTGATGAAAGGTGCCAATTCCGAAATATTTGGCGACGATTTGGATCTCGTTCTCACCGACCTTTAGATAAGGCGTCACGTCAATGACGTCGTACTGATATTGGTCAGGCCAACTTCGACAGGGTCCATCACCGACCCATTGGCCATTGATAGAAAGGCGATAGCGAGTATCGGCGGTGATCAAGATATTTGCGGATGTCGCTGCAGGTAAAGTGAACACCTTTCGGGCAACAACCGTGTCATTATATTTCGTGTACGAATCCTGGTTCTTCCAAATCCACTTGGCGGAGATATCGGCTTGCGCCGTGGCATCTGGTAATACAGAAAGAACAAGGGCTCCTGCAATCAGCGACAGTTTTAGTTGGGATAGAATCAATGTATGCTGCTCTCAAAAGGGTGTTGTAAGCGGGCCGTTCATTGTAGATTAACGAACATGCCGCCGTCGATTAAAAGGAATGCTCCACTGACATAGCGGGCATCGTCGCTTGCCAGAAAGACAATGGGATCGGCGATGTCTTCGGGTTGGGCAATCCGCCGCAGCGGTATGCGATCCTCCAATTGTTTTCGTATTTCGTCGTAGTTGGGAATGATGTTGTTCATGTCGGTATCGACTTCGCCCGGTCCGACGGAGTTGCATGTAATACCATGGGGCCCCAAGACGATGGCAAGCGATTGCATCAGTGAATGAAGACCACTTTTCGTGGAACAATAGTGCGTCTGATAGGAACCACCTACCAGCGCACTGATTGAGGAAACGGCGATGATACGTCCGCCCCGACTCGAATCGATCATGTGGCGTGCGGCTTGCTGACAGCAAATGAAATGTCCACGTAGATTTACGTCGTGGACACGATCGTAGGCATCCATCGACATTTCTAGGAAATCGATAGATGGACACAAACCGGCGTTACAGACAAGAATGTCGATTCCACCGTACTCCTGGACCGCTCGGTCGATGAGTCTTCTGGCTTGCTCTTCGCGGGCAAGATCTGCCTCTTGTGCGACAGCTGTACCACCAATTTTTGCAATCGCGTCCAGAACCTCGTCAACGGCGTTGGATTGATCAAAGGAGCTGTCGGCCTCACAGTGGTAATTCACCATGACCTTGGCTCCCTGAGCAGCAAGGGCAATGCTTGTTGCCCTACCAATACCGCGCGAGCCACCGGTCACTACGGCAACCTTACCTTCCAGTCTCGGTTTGTTTTTCATCGTAACAGATCCATTTTTTTATCTCAAAACATCGAAACAATTTGCAACCACTAACGTTCCTGCGATTCCCTGAGATTCTACCGAAACAGCGGCTCGCTCGTCGCCGGTTTTGCGCCGCTTATCGACGCATACCCTTCTCCATGCCCGATTGGATTCGCGCCGATCCACCGAGGATCAAACGGTTCGCTTGCCAATTGGTACCGGGTGTCACACGAGAGTCGGACACGTCCGGTCGGTGATCGGTTGTCGAGCGAACCATGTAACATGAACATTGGAAATATAAGCACGTCGCCGGCTCGGAATTCGGCAGTCAACAATCGCGAACCGCGCTGTGACGCAAGTCCGACCGGATCCATCGTCACATGCCCCTGCCGATTGTTGTCTTTTTCGACGTCAAAGCCGCGGTACTCGTCGATCAGATCGTCCCACTGATGTGATCCTTCGATTAACGCAATGGGGCCCTCTTCGAGTGCGACATCACCCAGCGGTGTCCAGACGGTTAGTAAATGGTCCGTACCTCGGTTCATATAGACGTGATCAAAATGATACGCCGACGCTCGCCCGACATGGGTCGCGCGCAGCCATAGGAAGTCATATGGCTTAACGTCCCCACCCAACACTGACTGCATGATTCTTCTTATCGGTCCAGCGTGCGACACGCGTCTTAGGTTTTCTCGTTCGCTAATCGATTTCCAATGCGCTCCCAAATCGTCAACCAGTTCGCCGCGCTGACTTGTCCCGGTCGATCGGCCTTCGGACGACGGATCACAAATCTCACCGACCGCTGCGAGCTCGGCAAGAATCTCGTTTCGAGCCGTTAGAACATCCTCGCGTTTCAAAGCGTCTGGTAAAAAAAGATAGCCATTGTCGTTAAGATTACGACGCAACGTCTCGCCGTAGGATGCCTCTTGCAAACCTGTTGCATGCAGTTTTCCGAGTAGTTCATCGGGTACGCGAGTGCCGTGTGTCGTTAGTGCAGTAACGTCTGTCATTGTGCTCTCTTGTTTGAACTGACGAGACAACAATTCGTTGAGTGGGTTATGTTTCCAAAATCACGCCGCAAGCGGCGGGAAATCAGACCCCAAGAGATTGAAACATCCTGTAAATCTAACAGGTTTGGAAAATGCATTCATTACTCTTTTGGTAAACGATGCGGTTTGCCCGGACGACCGAGAGAGGACAAGTAGCGAACCAGATCAACAAGTTCAGCACGAGTGAGAGTTTCCACTAAGCCTGCAGGCATAATGGAGAGCTTGCTCGGAATCATCTCGTCGAGGTCATCGATGGGAAAAGTGCGTTCCTTATTATTTGCATCTCGCAGACGGACGTAGGCATCGGTTCGCTGCAGGAGGACTCCGGAAAACACTTGACCGTTGTTGGTGATCACCTGCACGGTGCTATACCCCTGCTTGATATTTGCACTTGGTTCGAGAAGTGATTTCAGCAGATTACTGGTGAGCTCTGTCCCTATGGTGGACAAATCCGGACCGACCCTACCGCCATCACCCTTAACAGCATGACAGGTAGTGCATTGTGTCTCTTTTCGACGAAATACTTCCTGACCTCGAACGGTGTCGCCCTGGTCTGGAACCATCTTGAGAATCTGTGTGATTTCGCTGGGAGTCAGGATTACTAGTGGCTTGAGCCCTCCAGCTGTCCGCAGCGCCCTCACAAGTTCTGGCACTTCCTGCCCCGAAAAACGCACTCGGTCGATCAAAAGCTGTGCGACGTCTCGGCGAAGCTTCACGCCTTGCAGGGAATTAACTAAAAAACCAGGAGCATGTTGCTTATTCATCAATGCGTCGGCTACTACGGTTACTAAATTGAGGTCTGCCTGGGAGGCGAACAGTGTGACTCCCAGCGAAACCGCTTCAGTAACCGAAGCGCGTGACCATGCCGCGATCGTTGTCGCACGTACGTCATCGGTTGATGCAACTTCGTAGATATTTTTTAAAATTACAATTCCCTTTGCCTTGTCGATGGCAACGATCGCTTCGCCAGCAACCAGCCGTTGCTCTGTGGTCGCAGATGCGTCGGCAGCCCGAACCTCAAGCTCATCCATTGCGGACACAATTTTCCAGTGTCCAGCCAGTTCTGTTGCCAAACGTCTTACCTCTTGGTCGTCGGCATCCAGCAAGGCAACCACCTCAGACGTATCAACGGGTACGTCTTTATGACTGGATCTCAGTAGCGCGGTAAGTGCACTGTGAACGGCCGAGGCAGGTAATTGTGGCAATCGATCCAGGACCAATCCACACTGGTCTCGGTCGCCAAATGATGCCAGCACGAGGAGTGTCAGGGCGAGCTGTTGATCGTGAATCTGACCTTTCTGCAACATTGCCGCAAGCGGCTCGGCAGCTGTCGTACCACCGACTGACAACAGGGCGAACGCAATCCGTCGCGGGTTGCCGTCAAACATGATTTTGCCTGCCTGAAAATCTGGCAGCCAAACATCACGCAGCTCATGGACTGTACGGAATAAGGCAAAATCGAGCCATGGATCGGTCGGTTGGTCGACGGCCTGCAATGCCACGGAAACCGCCTCGCGCGTTCCTACTCTTCTCAAAGCATTCACGGCTTCAAGCCGGACTCGCGCGTTGGAATCGGAAATAGCTCGGCCGAGTAACTTCACCGATTCATCAATTCGGTCATGCCAATCCGACAACACACGGACGGCCGCCGCTCGGGACCGATAGTCCTCAGAAGTGAGACACTGCTCCAGCAATTTTCGATCGACAGTGCGCAGTCCCTGGCACACCCACAGTGCCTCGACCAGGTCATGGTTATTGCGGGGCAATTCCTGAACCCATTCTCGTAAGACGGGAATCACGGATTCCAGACCACTCTCGCGAAGCAATCGCCGCGCCTGGTTGCGCGTCCATTGCTCGGGAGCCCGTAATGCGTTGAGCAATTCCCCTACAGGCGCGTTGGCCAAGCGTGGAGGGTCAAGCAAGGCGGAGTTCTTGGCTGTGAGTCGCCAAATGCGTCCGTGTTGCTTGTCGCGCAACGGATGGTGGAAGTCAACCTCGCCGTGATCCATGATCAAGTTGTACCAATCAGCGATATAGAGAGCTCCGTCGGGCCCCATCTTGATATCAATCGGGCGGAACCCTCGATGGCCGGATGTGATCATGTCGCCGAGAAACTCGGATGCGTAGCCACTGCCGTCATCGCCCGTTCGGTATCGGGTCGAACGATTCGCTCGAAAATCGTTCGTCATATACGTATTTTGCCAGTCGGTCGGTAGATGACGCCCGGAAAGAAACTCCAATCCGCACGCTTTGGGACGACCCGGATTGAGCGCCACTAATTCGCGACCCGCATAGGGGTTTGTCCGATACGCCGCGCCTGGGAACACATAAGAGAGCCCTTCTCCGCCAGCCCCGTCGGTGGCGAAGGATTGTCCCCAGGCGTCGAAGGCGTGCCCCCAGGGATTGACGAGCCCCGTCGCGAATTTTTCGAGCCTAAGCGTCTCAGGACGCAGCCGCCAGACGCAGGAGCCATTGCATCTCTGCACGCCCCACGGCGTTTCAATGCTTGAATTGATGTAAATTGACTGATTGAAGTAGAGGTCGCCGCCAGGGCCCCAACGCAGCTGATGAATCATGTGATGTACGTCAGCGTTGCCAAAGCCAGTCAGCAACACACGCCTGTAATCTGCGCGGCCGTCGCCGTCAGTATCGCGCAAAAACAGCAAGTCGGTCGATTGAGTCACATACGCACCGCCGTTTCCAGGCAGGACCGAATGTGGCACAAGAAGATCATCGGCAAAGACAGTGCTTTTGTCCGCATGACCATCATGATCGATGTCTTCAAGAATCAGGATGCGATCGTTGGGAGTTTGCCCCGGCTGCAAATGGGGATAGATCGTGCTAGTCGACACCCACATGCGACCACGTTCATCCCAATTGATATTCAGGGGCTTGGAGATCATCGGGTCCGAAGCAAAGAGGTTGATCTCAAAGCCCTCGGGAAGCGTGAATGCGGCCAATTCATCTTCGATACTTGCCGCGAATGACTCGTTCGGTACTTCATGGTCGGGATAGTCTGTTTCACGCACCAGTTCATAAATTCGAGGAACTGGATGACGTAGCCGCATAATTTCCTCTTCCGCCTCATTCACCAACAGTGCGAACCGCTCGATCTCGGCTGCATGGTGTCCGCGTTCGTGACTGCGGAACAAGTGGATGTAAGTCTTGTTTTGTGGACGATAGCGATAGAAGTAGAGCCGGTTCTTCTTCAGAATCGACTGCCGAAGTTGTTCAAACCGCTGGTAATCGGGGCCTGTCGAAATCTCCATTCCCTCAGCCCATTTCTCTGCGGCCGCACGTACGACGCGGCGACCGTCAATGTCCAGCATGTACGTCCCCGGTTCGAGCCCGACAATGCGGAGACGTCTTGGTGTGTGTCGCACTCCAACCTTCCCAGATCCCTCATAGGGAGGAGACAGGAGTTCATCGGTCACTTTCCAGCGCAGCCCGTAGCGGGTCACTTTGGCATTGGATGCTTTGGCCCCCTTCGCGTTCACCACGGAGCCCTCGGCAGCATTCATCTGCACGGCCCAAGGTGATTCCTTCTCAGGCAATAGCTCGTCTGCGACGAGGCTCGCCAGTATTTGATAGCCGTGTGCGTTGAGATGGATCCTGTTGTCGGTGTAGCCGGGAACCTGTTTTCCAGTCGGCCACAAGGAGAACAAATCGACATAATCAATTTGCTGCTGCCTGGCGATGTCCCCGAGTAATTGAGCCACCTGCTTGAGAGAGCGATTCTGTTGGGCAAGGTTCCCGGCGATCTCATAACCGGCTTCACGCGGTGGAGGCGATACCAGGACAATGCGCACGCCGGTCGGTCGCAAGACATCCAGCAGTTTCACAAGACCTGCGCGGAAACGGGCGAGCCCCGCGTTCCCCTCGAATGCAACATTGGAGCCATAGGCGACAAACAAAATATGAGGACGTTCGCGCCCAAGCTGTTTCATCATCTTAAGAAAACCGTAGTCGGCAACCTCGCGATTGGGAGGCCTCCAGCCACTGCTCTCCTTTTCACCTGGCCCAAACTCAGCTCTCGCCGAACCAGTCACGCTGTCGCCCGGCCAGCCAAGGTTCCGAAACGACATGTCTTGGTGAGGCAAAAGACGAGTCAATTCAGCTTCCAAGTAACCGAACTCGGTGGACCGATGGACCAGTGTGTTGCCCAGGAAAGCGACCCTTAACCGTTCGCTGTCCATCGCCAATTGCTCTACTTTCGCGTCAACTTCCTCGATGTTTGAATAGTCAACATGAGGTGGTTTGACCCTCGAGAAAAACAATTCGCCGACCGATTGAGCCTTTGTCGATTGCCCTCTTGTCGATTGAATGCCCAATCCGCCTGCAAGGAAGAACCCGATAAGTAAGACCGAGCGATATAATAGTCGGTACGATGTGATGTCAACGGTCGCAAAGTGAGATGGCATGTCTGTTTTCTGTTGTCTGAGATTTCCCAAGTCTGATTTGCTGGCCTATTGATTTATCGTTCGAATTGACCGGCTCTAAGCTATCAGGCCACCAGGATAGCGCTGGAGCACTTCAGGATCATAGCCGGGAATGAAGATGTCCGCCTCCTTCCGCATTCGAGAATAGGCTTCCCGAGTCTCCTCCAAACTTTCTGTGATGCCCAGAAGTCGATCCTCTTCGATGTTCGCGTATTTGAAGCAACAGTCGGAATAGACGACGCTGCCCTTTGCGGTATCGATGGAGATCGCAATGGAACTCCTGTGATGAGCGCCCACCCAAAATGTGCGTATGCCCGGTGTAATTTCCTCCTCATCGTTAAGCAGCCGCATTCTGTCCCAGGCTTTGGTGGAAAGATAGGTGAGGATCCGGTCAGTGAACGACTGTCTCCGCGTTACCTGGGTTACTGGATGCTTAGGAGCGTGAAAATCCACCCAACCTTTGCGCGACAGACAAAAGGTGGCGTTAGGAAACAAGTCGAGGTTGGCTGTTGTGTAGGCCTGAAAGGGCGTCACCAAAACGTAATCCACCTGCGCGGGATCAACGCCCACATTGGGGAGCGCATTCCACGGACGCTCCTGATCGGTGACTCTCATCGCCCCGCGCTGGTGGCCGACGCCTTCAACCCATAGCTTATTCATGTCGGCAAGTTCGCGCGGTGGCCCAGTATTAACGACGATCGTTTTGCCATTCCCGTGTAAGACGAGCATGTAGAAATAGAGCGTTTCCCAATCGTCCCACGCAGACATCCAATAGACTTCCGGTCCCCGCACATCGGCTTCCCCGACTTTTAGAACCTGTACCTGGTAAACGATGCCGCTCATAACGGTTTCTCGGAAAACCAAAGTGGATAAGAACGCAGCCACGTTTGTTTCATTGACTATAACGCTTGACACAGATTCTACTTCGGTTATCGTGTTTGAACAAGCATTAAACACTGTTTAGTAAGCAATCGGCGACAAAATATCGTTCGTTGGAGGTCCTGTCGTGTTGGAGAAAACATTAGCCGAAGAAATGCACCCAGCAGGGAACGGTAATGGGCCGCAGCAACGCGCTGCCGTCTCAACGCATAGCGACTCTACTCCGCAACGCTGTGGCTGCATTTCAAAGGTCGAGGTAATTCGCATCCGGCAGCCGGAATTTGAACAGTTTCCATGGTGGTGCACCCAGCCAACCGACGTGCTGTTTGACGATGGACAACGTCTCCGAGAGGACAGCTCAGTTCTCTTTAACGCCTCGCTTGATCACCGCAGCGATTTAGTTTTTCATGTCATCGTTCGCGTGACAACGGATGACGGCATCACGGGATTGGGAGCCATCGGCCTTGGTTCAGAAGCGATGGCCCAGGCTGTTGAGGGTCTGCTCGCGCCGATCGTGCTAGGCCGTAATCCGTTCGATGTCGAGTTGTTATGGGAGCTGATGTTTCGAAGCACGATCAACATTGGCCGCAAAGGGTTGATCTTGGAAGCAATGAGTGGGATCGACATTGCCCTGTGGGACATCATGGGTAAGGCAACCGGTCAACCGGTTTTCAACTTACTGGGGGGCAGAACACGACAACAGATCCGCGCCTATGCCAGCTACCTGTACGCCGATAATGATCTCGATCGCCTGGCCGAGATGGCGCGGGGATTCATTGCAGACGGTTTCACGGCGGTCAAGATGCGTCTGGGATATGGCCCCGCGGACGGCCGAGTGGGAATGCGAAAAAACGTCGAGCTGGTCCGCACGATCCGTGATGCCATTGGTGACGATGTCGATTTGATGGCCGATGCCTACATGGGTTGGACCGCCCAATATGCCATTGAGATGCTCAACCTCTTCCAGCGCGAAGAACTCGACTTGGCCTGGCTCGAAGAACCTGTGTTACCGGACGACTTAGACGGCTACGCTCGTATTCGAGCGGCAACGAGCACAGCCATTGCTGGGGGCGAGCACGAGTTCACCCGCTATGGATTCAAAGAACTGATCACACGCGGCTGCGTGGACTACGTGCAACTCGACGTCAACCGAGTCGGCGGAGTGACAGAAGCGAAGAAAATATTTGCTTTGGCTCAAGCCTTCTCGCTGCCGGTTGTCCCACACACACAGAACTTTCATAACCAGCATTTGATCATGGCCCACGCAAATGCCCCTCTATCGGAGTACTTGCCACCGGATTATCGCGATGGCGATACATTCCTGTCGGAATTGTTCATCGGTGATGCGGTGGCAGAGAACGGCCACATCACACTTGCGGATACGCCGGGACTGGGAGTTGAACTCAATAAGGAAGCGATCCGTGAATTCCGCATCCAATGAGACCATGCCCATGAGCCAACGCAATCGACATGAGGAGGCCGAATTCAGCGGAGTTTATCCGATGTTGCTGCCGTTCTACGAGTCCGACGGCGGGTTGGCAAAAGAGCCAGTTCGGCAACAGATCGAAGCGGCCGTTTACTACGGCTGCCACGGGCTTGCCGTCATGGGTTTGGGAACGGAGATCAACAAGCTCTCCTACGCTGAGCGTCGGTTGCTAGTCGACTTGACGGCAGAGATTCTTGATGGCCGAATCCCGTTGTCCGTGACCGTGGGCGAGAATACGCCCCATGGACAGATCGAGTTTTCCCGAGCCGCCATCGATGCTGGTGCCGAGTGGCTGATCCTACAACCTCCCCCCGTCACAGACCTTTCCGAGTTAGAACTGCAGCGTTTTTTTGGTGCGGTCGCCGACAGCGTCGACGTGCCGGTCGGCATTCAGAACGCCCCTAGGTATCTGGGTGTGGGACTTACGCATATTGGTCTCAAATCACTCCACCGGCAGCATCCCAATATCTCGCTACTCAAGACAGAAGACGACCCGCTTGAAACTGCCGTGCTGATGCAAGAGACAGACGGTGTATTCGACTTGTTTGTTGGGCGCGGTGGACTCGATATGCTTGACGAACTCGCAGCCGGTGCCATCGGCATCATACCCGGTATGGAGACACTGGACAGGACAGCGCATGCCTTCAACGTGTACCAATCCGGCAATGACGAGCAGGCGCGTGTCATCTATCGAGAAATTGAATCCGCAATCGTGTTTCTGGAGAAGTCGATCAATCACTACGTTACATACGAACGCGAAGTTCTGGCGCGTCGTTTGGAAATCACAACCGTCCGTCATCGCCTGGGGAAAGAGTTGACTCCGTTCGGAATCGAAACCGCGACCCGGATTGCTCAAACCCTAGGACCACTAATGACCACAGCCAACCTTCAAGAGGAGCATGCCATCCATGACTGATCTCGTTGCCGCCAGAAAAATGACCAAGGCGCGCCAGGCATTCATCGCATTAAGAGACCAGATTCTCTCCGAGAAATTGCCGCCCGGAACTCACTTAACGCTTCGGCCGATTGCTCAGTCACTAGGCATGAGCGTCGGCAGTGTCTCGGAAGCCATTCGCGAGCTTGTCTACGAAGGACTCGTCGAGATGGAACCTCACTACGGAGCTCGAGTGAAACAGATTGATGCAGGCGCCATAAGAGGTCGTCACATTCTGCGAGTTGCAGTTGAATGTGAGGCCATTCGCCAATGTGTCGAACAGATGTCGCGACGGCAGATCTCCCACTTGGGAATACAGGCCGAGGAATTGGACCGTCTGATCGACATCGAAGAAAAGCTTGATGAAATGCGCGAAAAAGATCTGCAGTTCCATACGACTATTTGCGACTTATCCGGAGTCGCAACATTGCAAAAGGTATTTCAGTCGACACACCCTGGCCAGTTGTTGGCCATCGACCCAGTAAATCTCGATGATTCATTGGAAATCCCCTACAGAACTCACATTGAACTCGTTGATGCAATCAAGACGGGTGACCCCAACATCGCCGAACAAGCCATGCGAGAGCACTGTGAACGTTCCCTGTTGTTACAACTCCATAGCTCGTAATTATGGCAACATGGATCGGTATTTGTTCCGCGATTCTTTCCGGGGTCTGCGATGGGAGTTATGGGGCGGTGATGAAAGTCACCCAGAAATGGGAGTGGGAGAATATCTGGATGATGTTTTCCGTGACCGCGTTAGCCCTGTTTCCCTTGTTCTTGGCCGTTTGGTCGGTACCCGATTTATTGGCCGTTTATCGGGAGGTCGAAGCAGGAGTCCTGTGGCGCACGTTTGGCTTTGGATTCGGTTGGGGCATTGGCTCTGTATTCTTCGGCCTTGGGCTCTACATGCTGGGCCAGTCTTTTGGTTATACGATCATGATCGGGATCGTCGCAGTGGGCGGGTCATTGATCCCGTATGTTGGTCACAAATCCGGCCAGCGCGTTGACATCAGGAGGGATGATTATCTTGCTGTCGATGCTCGTCATGATTGCGGGTGTCGCGCTGTGCGGCAAAGCAGGCAAGCTCAGGGATGATGGCTTGCGGAAGGATTCATCGGAAACCGAAAAACACCACGACTTCAAACTGGCATTCCTGATCTGCCTGGCGGGTGGATTCTTTAGCTGCATGTTTAACCTGGCATTCCATTTCGCCGGACCAATTGCTGAATCGGCAGCGAGTCAGATTGGCGCAGCGAGCAGCAGTTTCAGAGCGAATAGCCCGATTTGGGCGTTAGCATTGTTGGGCGGATTTATTCCAAATGTTGCCTATTGTCTCTACCTGCTGACGCGTCAAAAAACCTGGAAGAAATTCAAGGAACCTCAAACCGGATCCTACTGGGCCTGGGGAATCCTGATGGGAGCCCTGTTTGCGGCAGGAGTGGCCTTTTATGGTGTGGGCGCTTCGAACCTCGGCAGACTGGGGACCACCGTCGCCTGGCTTGTCTTCAACGCAGCAGGAATACTCACTGCAAATGTTTGGGGAGTTGCAACTGGTGAGTGGTCAGATGCCCCTCAGACAGCCCGTCAAAAAATGATCCAGGGTTCGGCAATATTGATTGCTTCGATTTTCTTGGTGACTTACGGTAATTATTTACTGCCATCGATGGTGGTCTCATGACCCAATGAGCCTCTTTTGACCCAATGAGATAGAGGCGAACAAGAATTTTTCTGATCCGCGTAACGAAAGTTGAAATATGCGGGCTAGCATCATTCTCAGCGACATCGCTGATCGAAATTGTCTTCAGTCGTCGAAGTCAATCGGTAATCCATCCTGGCTGGCGACCAGTCGGTCCCAAACGCTGCAACATCCACCAAAGGCACCAGCTGTGTTGATGTCGTCGCCTATCCAGCGTGCGCTGCCGTCGCACATGACCACGTGGACACCTCCAGGCGGATGTAAACTTCGCGGCGCCGCCTGGTAACTGGGAAACGGTTCGCAACATCCCATTCTCTCCTGGATCAATGTCTCGACGCCCACCTCGCGCCACACCTGAGCACATCCTAAGATATCGTCGGAATGAAGGCCGGCCGGATTGGGCCCATTGGAATCCCCGCCGTGGCCGTGCCAGCAGAGATTGCTCGCGCCTGCGCAGCCCATCGCCCAGGTCCCTCGGCGATCATGCTCGTTCAGGCCGATGCGAATTTCCCCGACCAGGATGGTATTGCTTGTCCCATCAAGGATCTGGGAAATTTTGGTTTGCACGCTATTACGCAGGACGCCGATTTTTTGTGGGTCTGTAGTGGTCCATGAGTCTGTTCTTACGTTATCTCCATTGGCGGCATAGTTGCCACGGGCCCAGTCGTCTACATCTCCGAAGCGTCTGACAGTAGCACCCATGAAGGGTCCGCTTGTCGCGCCAATATCGGAGGGACAGAGCAGGGAAGAAATCGAGGTGGAACGGGCGGCACGGTTTTCGTCTTCTGAAATCAGCTTCGAGAAATCGAACGTGTCATAAATCGCTTGTTGTTCGAGATAAGGCAGAATATCAATAACCCAGTTTCGTTCAAATCGTGTCGAACCAGCCGCAGCTGGGATCAATTCCCACCGCATCCCTGGCGGAAATGATTTCATTGCGCTTTCATAATTGTGCAGGGCAATGCCGATTTGTTTTATGTTGCTTAAGCATTGGGTACGCCTTGCCGATTCTCGAGCTGCTTGGATAGCAGGGAGCAAGAGAGCCACCAGAATGCCGATAATGGCAATCACAACCAGCAGTTCAACCAGAGTAAATCCGGTTACTCGGAGAAGTGGCCGAATTAGCTTGGGTGATGAAAGGGTCATGTTCAAGTCTCCGGATTCGGTATTGAAACATAATTCTACTCAGGTACACCTATCGAGACGGTCAGTACTCCGATTGATCGACCAATTGAGCGTCGCCCGAAGCATTGAGTCGCTGCCAGGTGTGGTATTCGGCCGGATCGGGTTCCCATTGGACTCCCTTGTCGATGAAGTCGCTGATGAAATGGACGGAACCATCCACCATACCGACAAAAACACCACCCGTATGTGAGCTTCGCGTGCCGCCCTGTTCATTGCCGGGTTCGCCGCAGCTCATGCACTCGGCCAGTAACGTTTCCTCACCGACGTCGTCCATGATTTTGCTACAACCCAAGATGTTGTCCGAATTGGGAAGGCAGGAGTTGGGACCGATGGCGTTGTCGGTGGCGTGGCCCCACAGGACGCTGGAAGAGGGGGCGCCCAAAGCCCACGTGCCGCGCCGGTCGCGTCCGGACAAGCCCGCCCTGAGTTCACTAATAAGAATCGTGGTAGAGGTTCCGTCGGTAATCTGAGCGATTTTTACGGCGACACTCTGTCCCATCACGCCGCGTGTCCTGGGATCCTTCCAAAGTGGCGCGTCGGGGCCACCGGCGGCGCGAAACGAGTTACTGAAGAACCCGATTGAGGCATTCGCGCCGTAGTTGCCTCGAGCCCAATTGTCACCCTCTCTGGGGTGGGCGCCAGCGTAAGGTGACCTGTTAAAGGGATCCGATGGGCAGAGCATCGTGGGAATCTCCACGCCGCGTGGCTCGCGGTTAATCGGATCGTTAATGACCACCGTGAGGTCGAACAAGTCGTAAAGATTTTGTTGCTCGAGGTAAGGCAAGATTGTGATCACCCAGTTCTGCAGAAAGGTGCTACTGCGTTGCGGAGCCACCTTAGCCGGCAGATTGGTGCTCGGTGGAAATATCTTCTCGGCCGTGTGGTAGTTCAATAGTGCAAGACAGATTTGTTTGACGTTGTTCTGGCATTGTGACCGTCGGGCCGATTCGCGCGCCGCCTGGATAGCTGGCAGCAACATGGCCACCAGAATACCGATGATCGCAATCACAACCAACAGCTCAACGAGTGTAAACGCTGTACGACGCATCTGATTTGTTCCAGATAGTGAGGAAATTCGGCAACGCATGAATGCTCCACCTTGAATGTTTCTCTCTTTCGTCGTCATTCTTTGCTCACTTGGATCTCGAGAAACTGATTCGAAGAGGTGACTTCGACTTCCAGCGGCGTCGTCCTCATTTTGTGATACTTGCGTGGCACGGCATCTGTGGGAATCGGCCCCTCACGGCCACTGGCGAAGGAAACTACGACTACTTGGTGTCGCCCTAAAACAAGCCCGTCATTTGGTCTTCTGCTCGAAACTCCCGCGAATGTACCGTCCACTACATTGGCGTACGTCTGCCCACCGGGAGCAATCATTTTGCCTTCGCGCTTTGGATTAACCGGATTGAAAGTGACCAAGATACTGTCTGTCTGGATCAAACTCCCATCTTCATAAGTCACTTTGCCTTGAACTGGCACAAGGTCAAACGGCATATCCGAACCACAACCTATTGAACTGACAACCGCTACCAGTAGCCCTAGAAAGCAACAATCCATGCTTTTGATTCGCATCTGTTGAAAGTGGCCACTCATACGCCGACCCCATGAACAAGGCAAGAATTATCAAGCTAAGTCTGAACGATGTTCAAACAGATCCTGATTATGCGATTGTAGGAGCCTTACGTATCGTGTCAAGCCAGTTCCTGGCTTTGTAGCCGTTCACGGCCGGAGGCCGTGTTAGGCTATTCTTATATCTTAATCCACTAGTGTCCCAACGTTTTCACGTTGATCCCGCATTTCCCATTTGACCCAGTACATTTTGGCATGAGATTTGCGAAAAGCCCTTGATTAGTGGTGTTTGGGACGTTTAACTTTGCTGCGTTCCGTTCCGGTCGGCAAGCATCTGTTGCCACCAGGTGTCGAATTCCGCACGCGTCAGGTTATGCGTTGCGCACACCGCGGCGATGCGTTGACCAGTCCCCAGTGCGCGCAGCCGCTGGAGGTCTTCCGATGTGTTGTTTGCAGGTGTGTTCATTGGTGTGTCGCATGCTGGCAGGTGGTGATGTTGGCGGGGGTGTCTTGGGGGGGCGCGTCTGGCGCTTTGTCAGGTCAATGCCCGGCACATTACGATAACGTCGGCCGGTCAGGACTGCTATGACGGGTGTGGTGATCCGTCGCCGGCGATTTGTGTTGTGCCGGCTGGTTCGAGCATCCAGTCCCAGGGTTCTCGGTCGAGATCGGGAGTGGGAATCGGGTAGCCCCGTTGTTGATCCACCAGGTTCAGCAACACGGCGCCGGTCTGATAGCGTCTGAGGTTTTCACAAAACAGACCTGTGACGCGACGGTTGCGGTGTGGTGAGGCACCGGCACAATGCGGAGTGAGCACCAGGTTGGGAAGATCCCACAGCGGGCTGTCTTGCGGCAGTGGTTCGACTTCGGTGACATCCAGGCCGGCTCCCAGGAGATGTCCTGATTGCAGTGTCTCGATCAACGCGTTTTGATCGATGATGTCGCCGCGGGCGATGTTGACCAGGACGGCGTCCGCAGGCATCCGTCGCAGACGGGCTGCGTTGAGCAAATGGTGCGTGTCGGATGTGTAAGGGCAGGCCACAAGCAAGACTTTGGATGCGGCAATCAGTTCGTCAAGCCGTTCCAGGCCCCAGATCGATTCCACACATGTTGGTCGTGGTGGTTCATGCGGGTCGACGGCCAGAATGTGCATGCCGAACGCGGCGGCGATGTGTGCGAACCGACGCCCCGTGCCACCCAGTCCGATGATACCTGCCGTGCTGCCGGTCAGGCAGTCGATGGGCCCCCACTCCCAATCGTGTTCCCGCTGTTGCCGGCTATACAGTGGCAGGCAGCGGATCAGGCTCAACGTCATGGCCCAGGCCGCTTCGGCCATTTGCGGAGCATGTACGCCGCTGGCATTGGTGACCAGCAAGCCGCGCTGAATCAATGCGGGCGTCAGGATTGTGTCCAGCCCGGCGGACGATGTCTGG
The DNA here is from genome assembly GCA_039831705.1 of Pirellulales bacterium. Lineage (GTDB taxonomy): Bacteria > Planctomycetota > Planctomycetia > Pirellulales > Lacipirellulaceae > JAJRWS01. Next base: position 23,501 of record JBDOMT010000115.1, read on the forward strand.
ATCCACTGAAGGTGTTGAGCCTGTGCAAACACTGCCGGATCGCAGTAGCCAAAAAAGACCTGGGCATCGATCAGTTCGGCTGCCAGGTCCTGGGTGGTGACATGGACGAGTTGCGCCTTGGGAGCGGCATCCTGTATGGCGGCCAGCGACCGAGGTTCCATGCCCAAAGGGTTGTGAACGACAATCTTGAATGGATCGGATGCCGTGGACATGCTCACCTCTCGTAGGATGCGGGGCACACAAGCTGGATTCCGTCGGTTGCCGTTTCGGTCGGTATTCTCAGGCAAACGCCCGTCGTTTTCGCAGCGGTCATCTTCGAGCGGCGCGGTGCTTCCAGCCGTGCGTTTGGGCCCCGATAAAAAATGGCTGGTCGAATATCGGAGTTCATTGATATAATCTCAACATCGATTCGGCAAGGCGGTGATCCGTGGAGTTATCGGGAGGACGGTCGATGATACGGGTGTTGGGGCGTGGTACGCGTTGCTGCGACGGTTTCACACGCCGGGACGTGCTACAGGCCGGTGGCATCGCTTCGCTGGGTCTGCATGCGCCGCACATGATGGAAGCGCGCGCCGACACATCTGACAGGGCTCCCGCGGCGCGTTCCGTGATCCTGATCAACCTGATTGGTGGTCCGAGTCATATTGACATGTTCGATATGAAGCCGGATGCGCCGGCGGAGATTCGTGGCGAGTTTTCGCCGATTGAATCGTCGGTGCCGGGGTTGCAGGTTTGCGAACACCTGCCGCTTACGGCCCGCACCATGCATCTCT
>JBDOMT010000349.1:0-5503 GCA_039831705.1 Pirellulales bacterium
TCAACAGCATGGAAAAAGGAACCCGCAACCGACGAATCGGCAAAAAACTAAAGCAAGTTATCCTGCTGGAAACGTGATAGCGTTTTCAGTTTGAGTTAAGTACAGCCCACAGAGGAAGCTGTTGATTCGGCGTGCATTTCTGCTTTGCGCGTCTCCAGGACATTGGTAAGTCGCACTCGAAGATCACGAATAAAGCGAATCATATCGCGGCGACTGATTACGCCCAATAGTTTCCCATCATGATCGATTACCGGAAGTCGACGGTATGCATGCGTGGTCATCATCTCTACCACTTCAACCAGCGGCGTGTCTTCGTAAACCATGACCACGTTGAAAGTAGCGTAATCCATCACTTTGGTCTTATCGTCATCAGTAAGAGTCAACAAACACAACAGATCACGCTCGCTGATGACCCCTCGCAAAATATTGTTATCATCCACAACGGGGATACCACTAATATTGTGGCGAATCATTAGTGAAACGACCACATCCACATCATCTGTGTTTTTAACAGTCACGACGGATGATGTCATGATTTCTTTGACTTGTAATTTCATTTTTCTACTCCAAGCTCGCCCTTATTGCATTGATAATGGTGGGTCTATCCAATTTTGGCAGGCGTAAGAAGTACTGGTTTCTCATAGAAACAAGCGCAGCACTACCATGAAAATGTAGCTTACCCATTCCCCGGTATGGAAATATTAAGATACCTGGAACAAGAACAGGCCTGCTCTAGCGCAGCCTCCTGACAAAAATCTACCCGTTACCCCGATTGTAACGCTTGTACGGAGGGAAAACCCGCAACCTATTTACCTGTCGATAAGGCTCCTGCAGCAAAAGTCGTAGGTTTTCTCTGGGAAATAAGGCTTGTACGAGAATGTACATTCCCCCAGCACACGTATCTCGATAAGCTGAAACGATAAGAAATATCGCAAGTTTTATTCTACTGGGAGATCTTTTGATGGGGCGTCTGCACTATTATTCCATAATCGTGATTACCACTTTGAGCTTCTTGTTTGCTGATGGGAGCATTCTCCCTTCCAAAGCGACTGAGGCTCATAAAAAAATAGTCTTTGTTGCTGGCAGTAAAAGCCACGGCTATGGAGCACATGAACACTATGCAGGCTGCACGCTACTGGCGCGTTCCTTGGCACAAGGCTTGTCAAACATCGAGACCGTTATCGTTCGCAATGGTTGGCCAAGCGATCCCCAGGTTTTTGAGGGTGCGGACACGGTGGTCCTCTATGCAGACGGTGGTGCAAATCATCCAGTCAATCCACACTTGAAAGAATTCGACAATCTGGTCAAGCAGGGGATGGGTGTTGTTTGCATTCACTATGGGGTCGAAGTTCCCAAAGGCCCATCAGGCGAAAAGTTTTTAGAGTGGATTGGTGGATATTTCGAGCCGGATTGGTCGGTCAATCCACACTGGACGGCAAAGTTCAATCCTCTACCCAACCATCCCATCACGCGTGGCGTGCAACCGTTTGAGATCCATGACGAATGGTATTATCACATGCGATTTCGTGAGGGCATGCAAGGTGTAACTCCGATTCTCACCGATCTGCCTGGCCCCAAAACACTGGTTCGACCCGATGGACCACATAGTGGAAATCAGCACGTTCGTCGGGCAGTGCTGAAAGACAAAGAGCCTCAGCATGTGGCATGGGCCTTCGAACGGTCAGACGGCGGTCGCGGTTTTGGCTTTACCGGCGGACATTTTCACTGGAACTGGGGGGATCCCAATTTTCGAAAACTGGTTCTCAATGCTATCGTTTGGACCGCTCGAGCCGAAGTTCCCGAAAATGGCGTAGGCGACCGGCGCGTGACTCTGAAAGATCTGGAATCGAATCAAAATTACCAGCAACCTAAAGATTTCAATCGCGAGAAAATTCGCGCGAGGCTCAAGCATCTATCCCCAGAGCCAAGCGGACCCGAGCTAAAAAAAAAGGACCCCGCCGTTAAACGGGACATCTCAATAAAGGCAGATCCTGGACATGCCAGACGTGCTCCGGCGAACGCTTTGGATGGTCTCGACGTGGCTTCTGGCTTGGAAGCCACCCTCTTTGCTGCCGAGCCTACCTTACTCAGCCCCACCAATATCGACATCGACCACCGAGGCCGTGTGTGGGTATGTGAAGTGGTTAATTACCGTGCGTTTCGCAACCACCATCCGATGCGAAAAAAGGGCGATCGCATCTTGATCCTGGCGGACACCGACAAGGACGGCAAAGTCGATAAAAAAACCGTATTCTATCAAAGTCCCGACATCGACTCGGCTCACGGCATCTGCGTATTGCCGACCCCCAGTGGCCAAGGAACCCGAGCTATCGTCTCAGCCGGCGACAGCGTGTACGTGCTGACTGATATCGACGGTGATGACAGGGCCGACCAGAGTGCAAAACTATTCACCGGCATCAGCGGCACACAGCATGATCATGGCATCCACGCATTCCTATTTGGCCCCGACGGTAAGTTGTATTTCAATTTTGGCAACCACGGCGAGCAAATTTGCGACCCGGCAGGCCAGCCGCTTGTCGACCTGGCTGGCAATGCAGTCAATGCGGAACGTAAACCGTATCAGAATGGCATGGTCTTCCGTTGCAACCTGGATGGCAGCGAGTTGGAAACGCTGGCCTGGAATTTTCGTAATAACTGGGAAGCCGCTGTCGACTCATTCGGCACGCTGTGGCAATCGGACAACGACGATGACGGCAACCGTGGAGTGCGGATCAACTACGTGATGGAATTTGGTAACTATGGCTATGCGGACGAAATCACAGGAGCTGGCTGGAAGTCCCCGAGAACCAACCAGGAAGCACAAATACCAGACCGCCATTGGCATTTGAATGATCCGGGTGTGGTGCCGAACCTGCTACACACCGGTGGTGGCTCACCGACTGGCATAGCCGTTTACGAAGGCCGCTTACTGCCAGAGGCCTATCGGAACGCATTGATTCACTGCGACGCGGGACCAAATATTGTTCGTTCGTATCCCACTCGCAATGACGGCGCTGGGTACGCAGCGGCTGCTCACACTATTTTACAAGGCAGCCGTGACCCATGGTTTCGACCCACGGATGTCTGCGTTGCACCCGACGGCGCTCTCATCATCGCCGATTGGTACGACCCGGGGGTAGGCGGACATGGCATGGGCGATCCAAATCGTGGACGCCTATTCCGCATTGCGCCGCCTGGGACCGGAGTCAGCATGCCGAAATTTGATTTCCAAACGCCTGCAGGTGCGACTCAGGCATTGTTCAACCCCAACCTGTGCGTACGATATATGGCTTGGACGGCGCTACACAACATGGGAGCCAAAGCTGAAGAAAGTCTCTCCTTGGCATTCGAACATGCGGACAACCCCAGGCACCGCGCTCGTGTATTGTGGCTGCTTGGTAAAATTACAAGCCGTGGAAAACACTACGTCGAACGGGCGATCGCCGATGACGACTCCAATATACGAATCCTCGGTTTACGGTTGGCCCGGCAATTGAAGTTAGACTTATTGCACTTCGTTAAAATGTTAGTTCACGATCCGTCTCCGCAAGTGCGACGCGAGTGTTTGCTTGCCTTGCGGCACAACCGGTCGATTGCCACGCCACCTCTGTGGGCCGAGTTGGCAGTTGCCTACGATGGTCAAGACCGCTGGTATCTCGAAGCATTGGGCATTGCCGCCGATAAACAGTGGGATGCGTGCCTGACCGCCTGGCTCGATCGCATCGGCAACGACTGGGATACTCCATCTGGCCGCGACATCATTTGGCGCAGCCGTGGCCAACGCACACCCGAATACCTCGCAGCAATCATCATGAACGAGTCAACTTCCGTGGAGGAATTGGCCCGTTATTTTCGAGCATTCGATTTCCTCACCGGCGATCCGAAAGGCCCTGCTCAGAAAGGCCATGATCAGAAAAGCCTTGCGCTGGTCAAGATCGCATTCTCCGCACCCGAGGAAAAACAAAAACAAAAGGTGGTTGCCTTTGAAGCACTCAGCCGACTGCAAGAAGCAGATGCCAAGAACTACCGCGTGGCTCTTGGGCATCTCATCGATCAGTTAAGAGGCACCTCACAGTTTGTGCTGCTTGTCGACAAATACCGAAGCACAGATCATTATCCCGAACTGCTAAAAATGGCACAGACCGATCCGGACGGCCAACTGGGCATCGAAGCCATGCGCACACTCCTGTCCAAGGACCAACGCACCTTGATCACTGCCAGCCTGGCCGGCGAAGATCTATCCAAGGCGATCGCAACCGCTCGCGCGCTGGGCAACTCGGCCGACGCCCAAGCTTCTGACTTGCTACTGCCCATAGTCCGTGAAGAGCGTTGGGACCTGCAACTTCGACGAGCGGCAACTCACGGCGCTGCCAAAATGGCGACTGGCGCCAAGGCACTTCTTGCCATGGCAAAATCGGGCAAACTGGATGAAAGTTTGATGGCGGCTGCAGCCATTCCGCTCCGCTCTTCACCCATTCAAGAGGTCCGTGGCGAGGCCGCCAGATTATTTCCATTGCCCACCGTCAAAGGAGGCAATCTCCCCCCGTTGAAAAAACTCATTGGCATGAAGGGAAACTCGGAACGGGGCAGGACGGTATTTAGAAAAGTTGGAGAATGCTCCAAATGCCACATCGTGAACCAGGATGGCCACGATGTCGGCCCAAACCTGTCCGAGATCGGTGGAAAGCTCAGTCGATTGGCCATGTTTGAATCAATCATCTTCCCCAATGCAGGCATCAGCCACAATTATGAAATGTATGTCATCCTCACCCACGATGGGGTAGTGACAACAGGGCTGAAAGTCAGCGAAACAGACGATGTAGTATCAATCAAATCCGAAGATTCGATCACCCGCACATTCCAAAAGGCCAACATCGATCAAATCGAGCGTTCCCCCATCTCCCTCATGCCAACAGGGCTGGCACAGAAGATCACCACCCAGGAAATGGTTGATGTGGTCGAGTATTTAACGACGCTGAAGAAGTAGACGCAAATCCCTTGCGGTTCTCAGCGTCCTCTGCATCTTTGCGTTAAAATGGCAAATTACATGAAATCCGGATAGTTATCTAACAGGCGACCCTTATCCGCTTGCAACCTCTTGTCCGGGCCCTCATATACGAGGGTGGCACCGACAGTCGTTCGGAGTAGACTTTACCTTTGCGCAAACTTATTCGAACGATTGTCGGTGTGCGCAGCACAAGAGGTCAGAAACCTCGACCTTCGAACCAAAATGTGTAAGCCTCCTGTGCTTCGCACACCAACACTACTCCGAACACGCCCCACTTGCCAAAAAAAACGTTCTGCGGACCAGTGTCGGTGCCACCCAAAAACGTCAACATATTTACCATACTCCAAAGAAGTGGCTGCCAAGGTAACTACAAATGGACACTGAGGCTTTTTCTGGACACTGAAGACCACCGCCTGAAGGCGGAGGGTTCGCCGACAGTCGGCTAAAGCCCGACTTTCTGGTTGTGGCTTACTTACCGCAATCGCCACGAAGTGG
>JBDOMT010000104.1:0-5498 GCA_039831705.1 Pirellulales bacterium
CTTTTTGGCGTCACCCATAGGGTTCCCTGTCACTGTGGCATGTTGAACGTCCAAAACACTACTTATCAAGGACTTGGCGCAAATCTCATGCCAAAACGTACAGGGTCAAATGGGAAATGCGGGGTAATGCAGAATGGCAATAGAAATGGGTATCTAGTGCTTTGTCAAACTTATCTTTTTGGGTTGACGCACAAATAAACCGTTGCCCTGCTAGTACTTATGGCTGCGGCTACCCCAAAAGTAAGGCTTGACCAGACACTGGTTGAACTCGACAACCGCTACCTTACCTTACACTTGAACTGCAAGATACCACCTTTACCTGCTGCTAGTGGGTCGCGAATTTCCCAGCGGAGCACTACGGAGCCATGGTCATTGGGCTCGGTGGAGAAATCGGATGCCAGACTCGACTTACCACTTTCGGGCACGTACTCCAGCCGTGTGGTGAGATTGTCGACGATGGTGACGTTGCCGATTTCACGATTGCCGATGTTGTCATAGCGAAGCGTGAATTCGACCACTTCGCCCGGTTTAGCAGAACTGCTGGAGGCCATCTTCAGCAACCGCAGACGCGGTTTGTTGGGTTCGTTCAGGCGGTAAATCACACCGACTTGCTTTTCACTGACGGTCGCGTGCGCCTGCTTGCTATCGAGTACGACTTGGGGCCCCTGATCTCCGGCCCAACTGACGGCTGCCAGACTAGAACGGGCAACCAGCACCTTTTCATCATTGCTAATGGTACCGGTTCGAACAACTTGCAAATTGGCATATGGGGACAAAAGGCCGTCAAATTCGGCCACACGACGTTGCCGCTCAAATTGGCCCGTCTGCTGGCGTTCTCGTAGTAAACTGGAAGGCTGGCGGCCGCGGTGGATGCTCGGTTCCAACAAGGCCAGTGCGGGGGTGGCTTTCTGTTCGTCTTCGATTTTTGCTAGCGACAGCTCCTGCTCGAAACCGTTTGCTCGATCGTAATGGGCATAGAGTTGCAGGTCGATCACACGTCGGACGGCACCAAAACGGGGCGCATAAATACAGACGCGACTGCTGGGTGTGACCACTGTGCGGCCATCGACCGTATCGTAGTGAGCAATCGTGTCTTCCTGTTCCAACCCCTCCACCGTCCAGTCCTGACGGACTCCCACTGGCAAACCATTGTCTCCCCCATCACACAAATATTCGTCACGGGATCCTACCGCAGGTGCGTAGACATTGGACGGAGGAGCGCAGGCGCAAGGTGGATTGGGGGCAGTCAGCGGTGGATGGTTAGTGCTTGCTTGCTGTCCATGGTCCAATGGACAATTGCAGGCAGCCACGACGACACCTGATGTGGATGGAATGTCCGGTGGAGTCTGCGACCAACGTGATCCAACCACCTGGCTGATGTCTCCAGGCGGGAATGCCTGGGGGGATTCTGGCAAGGTTTGCTGATGGTCTTGCTGTGAAATTGCCAGGTTACCCGTAAGTGGCCCTGCCGCACACGAACAGAGTATCAACGTGGCTGTCCCCAAAATCGCCAGCCGAAACCACCTGGGAGGTCCCACCACAGTCGAGCGCACGGCTGACAAATCTGCGGTGGAGTATTCAATGGGGAACGCAGGTTGATTCATTGCATCGTTCCTAAATCCACGGTCCGTGGCCATGCGACCCTGAAAGGCTCTGCCGATCCGGTGAAGATTCACCTGTTATTCAAACTCTCAACTTTTCCGCCATATTGCAAAACAGGCGGTGCACCATACAAAAAGGCCAGATCTGATTGACCTTCAACGGGCACACGCCCACCGAGACGTAAGATGGCCATGGGCCGTCCCAGATGGTCGGCCATGATCAGTGGATCTTCTCCCGAGCGAGCTTCAACCCAATGTTGATGATGATCCTGATCTACCACAGGCAGCGCAGCCTGCGGATTCTCCAGATAAATCACCCGTGTGACAAAATGCCCGTTAGCCGCAAGTTTTAGTTCCTCAAGCGTGAGCTCAATTGGAATGGGAAATCGTAATGCTTGTGCAGCAGGCGGATAGAGGCGATCGATAATTTCCACGGTAGGAAACACTTCCAATCCCGGGTGCTCTGGAATATGTGTCACTTGCAATCGATAGAGAGTGCCCACTTGAAGTCCAACCAGCATTTGGTCCTTTCGTCCCGTGGCAAATCCAGATTCCACAGCTGCCGCAACCTGCGATCCTGTAGGCACTCGAATTTCTACTGGTTGAATGTATCCTGACAACGGGCCGTCCCCGATAAGTCGCTGGCGACCAATCGCTCCCGGCGACATAACACCAGCATGAAGCCAGTGGACTGGGCCACCTTGTCCCTGCACCGATAGTGCCGAAACAAGGCAGAGCAGTACTGCCCATCGAAATTTGCCTGCGACTTGCATCCGATCGAAATCAGATTGTCGGGGTATGCGAACCGTTGTCATTGAGTGTTGAGTGTTGAGTGTTGAGTGTTGCATTACTTATCGGTGGACTGCACAGGTGCCGTTTTGGCACTGAGAGCACGATCGATCTTTCTTAAACATGGAAGTTACTTTGTTGGACATCTTATGCATCATGGCAGGCACGGCCGGAGTCACGGTGCCACCAAACATACGGAAGCCTGCACGGTTGGTTTCATTTATTTTTACGTGGTTCACAGGTCTGGGATAACTCATGCCAGGACGCTGCTTGACACTGATCTTCATCTTGTGAACCGGTGGCGGCATCAACACTCGTGTACGATTTTTCATGACATGCTTGGTCAAGCCGGCAGGCGACCCCATAGGAATATGAGGTGGGCCCGGAAGGCCTATGGGCGTCCCGGTGATAGGCATACCCCACTGAGGACCTCCCACGCCGGACATCACTCCTGGTGGAACCACCCGGGGTGCAAAATTGGCGGTCGACATACCACGGGGCCCTGAATTTCCATAACCCTCTTCTGTGTAACCATTGTCGGTGTAGCTTCCATCGTCATACCCCCCATTAGATCCCTCAAGTGTAGGCTGGAGAGGGTCTTGGGAAGAGAACTCTCGAGTTCCTGATCCCTGGTAGAAATCGGCCCGCTGGACCCCTGCATCAACTCGGGAAATCATCTGACCTGGCAATTGCAGATCGAGATTACCCATTCGCAAGATCGCCAGAATCGAGCCGCGGCGATCAGCTTCGACGATTGGATCGACGCCTGGATCGAGTCGCGTACTCACTAAGGTTTCGACTCCAGCAAGTGCCAATTCTTGGAATTCTGGATCTGGCAGATAAATAACCTTGGTCACATAATTACCGCTGAGTACCTGATCCAAGTCTTCATCGGTGAACTGAATTGGAATCGGCGAATGAGCCAGATAGGCATCGGTGCGTGGTGTCACTGGAGCCACTTCTAGCGTGGGGTAAAGTTCCACCCCTTCGCGTTGTGGCAGATTGGTTAATTTGAGCCGGAACATGGCTCCTTGTGCAAAGTTCTGTCGCCCGGGCATTACCAATGGACTGGAATCGAACATCCCCTGTCCATTCACGTCCCAAGCAACCTCTCCTCCCTCAATGCCCAAAAACGAAATTTGTGAGGTTATGTTTGGTCCCATCGGTCCCATCGGTCCCATCGGTCCCATCGGTCCACCTGGTCCGTAGTAGGCAGCTCCATTGACAGGTCCACCCATGGATCCTAGGGTGGCTCCACCACCTGGTCCACCCATCATGGCAGCCGCGGGTTGAATGACGCCCGGACCGGGGCCACCGACTCCAGGGCCGGGTTCCATCAGCCGCCCGGCTGGGGGCAAATTATGGGCCACATGACTACCGCTCATGCACCCCGTCCATGCAACGGCCGATACCATACCGAGCGTCGCACAAAGTGTCAGACTAGAAAATTGAAGTTTCATAAATTCCCCCTATGCTATGTCAAACTTATCTTTTTGGGTTGATGCACGAACAAGCCTATTTCCTGCTAGCACCCTTGTCGCCGATCCGTGTTACGTCTGACGTGGACGCAACTCGTCTCACCCGACTAGAATCTCTCACAATGCTCCTGGAAGCTTTAGGTCGGTCCCTTAGGACCCGAATCTTTGACAAATCCGCTAAAACCGGCAAAGGAAATCTAACTTGCGTCGCTTGCCCAATTTGCTGCTTGTGTTCTTTGGCGTTGTGTATGGCGGATCTTGCGCTGATTGGTTGAGTGTTTGTAGCGGCCAAATTGCTATGAATTCAAACCGTTCAACTACGGAACCGACCGTTGGGGAACCGACCGTCGGCAACCAGTTTGCCACTCATGTATTGGCCACGTTGGAACGCCATGTAAGCGTGATAGCTCGAATTCGCCACCGAGTTCATTTGGGAAATTACAAACTGACTGGTTCGGGCCGTTATTGGCAGCAGGGAGTCGGTAATCAACGTAAAACCCGCCTGTTATTACAAACCCAAATTGCAAACCAGACAGCCAGTCTTATTCAGGTGTTCAACGGCCGTTATTTGTGGACCGACCAGCAACTCCCAAGCGGACGAAAGGTAACTCGGCTCGACCCGGCTAGTATGCAAGTTGGTTTGACTGGTGGAGGAACTCCCATCACGCGTCAAGGTCAGGCCACCTCCGCTACCACGCTGTTGTCCGCAGCGGCCTCTCGAGGAAGCTTCTGTGGACAATTGGCCGACTTGATCCGGCAGTTTGACTTTACAGATCCACAGTCCATCCACCTGCATGGGGTACCTCGTGTCGCCCTGATCGGACACTGGAAAATGGCGGCATTGGCGCGTGTCTGGCCTGGTGTAATCAAAGATCCAACAGCAACAATTCGCTCTTTGGACCAAGGGCGAACGGCCGAGGAATTACTCGCTCACTGGCCCCCTCAACTACCACATCACGTGCTGCTGTTGGTCGGCCCGCAAAATTTGTATCCCTACCTCATCGAATACCGCCGAGCAATTGATGCTCCATTGGCTTCTACGCCCGCCGGCATGCAACCAAGCCAAGACCCCTTGGCACGATACGAACAGTTTGAAGTTCAGTTCGCAGCTCAAATCGACGATCGGCTATTCGAAATGGCCAGCAGCCACATCGATTGGACCGACGAAACTCCCCAACGGATCAAGCAATTGAAAGCCTTGATGCGTTAGCCGATTAGGTTGGGTTGAATTTAAGCTTTTTGTTTAAGACTTCCTCAACAAATCAAGACACAAAGTAAAACTCGATTTCACTCAGAGCAGACCGGTGCTACACCATCTGTTTTTCCAAGGCCTCGCGAGCCCTCGACGGTCTGATATTCGACTCCCTTTTTCAGAGATATCGGCACTCTGAGAGGGCAATTGAGGACTTTTCACTCCACTATCGCGATGTAATTACGGCATCCGCAATGGCATGTGACATCCATCGCAACTTATGCGTAACGCTCAGCTGACTCTATAAATTCAACCACTAGTGTCCCAACGTTTTCACGTTGATAGCTGTTAAGTTGTTTTCATTTAGCACTTTACGAGAAAAGGTGACCTGTATCGATTTGAAATTGCTTTTTGCGATAATTCCTGATTTCCAAGATT
>JBDOMT010000429.1:0-5496 GCA_039831705.1 Pirellulales bacterium
CGGAGCTTTTGAAGTACAACCTTCGTAGCGTTCGCGCATACCTCCTCAAGGAGGACTTCGACCGGTTTTGGGAATACGTCAGCCCAGCCTGGGCGGGTAAGTTTCTGGATCAGTGGTGCACTCGAACGATGCGGAGCAAAATCGAGCCAATGAAAGAGGTGGCCAAGACCTTGCGTAATCACCGCGAACTGATCCTCAACTGGTTCGAGGCCAAAGGCGCCATATCGTCCGGAATTGTCGAGGGCTTGAACAACAAAGTAAAACTCACTACCAGAAAATCGTATGGTTTCAGAACCTATGAAGCCATTGAGACCGCTTTATATCACAACCTCGGAGCCCTTCCCGAACCGGAATTCACCCACAGATTCTGGTGAGGAGGCAAACTTTTTCAATGCTGTTACTAAAACATTTTCGAAGTGACCCATTTAAACATTCTGAAGTTCGGCAGAGCTTCCCACATCTGATTAAAAAATACTGCCGTTGTCTCGTTCAAAAAACCACTCTTTCCTTCAGTAGTCTACAACCTAGCCTGGCTTGGATCTACCGTATAGCTTCTCAACTAATCGCCTGGCGTTTAAAGTCTATTCCCTCTGTTCGCTCAGTTTATATAATACGTGGAATTGCCAAAGGCGAAGGCATTCCCGGGTTGAGTGACTTAGATTTTATAGTACTTGTGGAAGAAACTGATACAGACCAGATTGTCCGTCGTATTCGCCACTGTTATGGCACATTTTGTCTTTTTATTCCCTTCTTAGCACCTGTCCGAGAGCTCGGCATATATACACTTCCCGAATTGATCCGACGCACACGAGAAAATAGCGCCTATGCATACAGATGCGCTGAGGCAAATACGTGGAAACTACTCGCCGGTGAAGATTTAACCAAAAGACTCCCTTCTCGAGATGCAAAATCTCTGATACTCCCTCTGATGAAAGAATTGGATATATGGTGGGCCTATCTTACTTCGAGCCTCTGGGGCTCTCCTCATTCGAATCCACAATATGTTTGCAACTATCAACTATTCAAATCTATCGGTGAGATGTGTAGAGCGCTTTGCTTTCTTCTAGACGGAACTCTCCTTCCAAATCGTATGAGTGCAATTTCCAGAGTATCAGCACTGTATAGTGATAACCCTTGGTGTACTTCAATGATTGAGGAATTGGACTCTCTCAAAAAGAACCGATTTTTAAAACCCTACTCTGAAGAATCTATCTTACAGGGAGCTCTTTGCATTCTTTCTTTGATCGACCGACAGATATACAATCTGTTCGATAGCAAAAACTACTCAATTACACAATTCGATTGCATTAACTCCAATCGAAGCTCGTCGGAAATAGAAAGTTCAAATTTACTCGCTGGCGTTCAAGGAATGAGCGCACTGTCCAGAGATTTGTTTATGCCAGGATACGATACCACCTCTAACTTCAAAGCAACTGGCTTCGATATCGTTCTACACATGGATGCAGATATCAATATGTTTGATTCTCTGCGTCAAGTTCACACGCATTTTACTTCCCAAGGTGAGAAAAAACGCCCTTATTTGCATCTAAATACCATTGCTCTTCCTCTTTCTCAAGAGGGATGCTCACAGGGGATAAAGTGGCAACATATAGATGTAGAGTGGTTTTGTCTCGTTGATCAACCCGATCACTGGCACTGGGGAACGCGCAGGTATTTACGTCGTCAAAACATTGGAACTCCAATTTTACTCAGGGCACATATTCAAGAGTGTCATTCCAAACTTACTACTATTCTCAGCCAAGGTAAGATACGATATTTCAGCCCTAAGGATTCACTTAGATTTTTTTGGAACGCTACAAAGCTATTCTTGATGAATGACGCTGCTTTCAATAAGGCTATGCCAGTTTCACTCTCAGCAATCGCAGGCGCGCTTGCGCACAAAATACCCGAGCATCGCCATCTAATTGAAGAACTTCATCGCAGCAACAGTAAAGACGATCTCCCCAACATACAACTCCTTCTTGCTGCGGGCTTTCGCCTCTTGACCAATTCACAACCTCCACAGCCTTCTTCGCTAACCATTTCTGTAGTTATTGTCACCTGCGATCGCCGAGAAATGCTTGCTCGATGCCTTAATTCTCTGCGTTATCAAAGTAGAATGCCAGATGAAGTGCTAGTTGTCGACAATGGCAAGAAGTATTTCGTCAAAGATCTCGTTCTCAGTGTTTCTGGCATACCCAATATTCGTTATATCAGAGAACCTCGATCAGGAATTCCATTTGCTCGAAATACTGGGACCCGTGAAGCTCGTTGCGACATTGTAGCTTTTATCGACGATGACTGCTCCGCCAGTCATGAATGGCTTCAAGCATTAGAAGCTCCATTCCTTGCCGATCCCAATGTCGGTGTTGTTGGTGGCCGCAACATCTCAATGCAGCCCGAGGGGAATGACATAGAACGGTACTATCACTGGCTCGTGTCATCAACAGAACAACCTCAACATCACTGCTCAAAGGAAATTTTACTATGATCGTACAGAGCCTCGCAGATTATAAAATTGGATACCTCGCTAAAGAAGCGGACTCTCAGTCTGTCGCCACATTTTTCCTAGCAGGAGCAAACGTCGCTTTTCGTAAAAACGTACTAGAAGAGATTGGAAACTACGATCTTGAATGTAAAACGGGAGAAGATGCCGAGGTCTGTATTCGAGTTGGAAAAACCAACTGGGAGCTCTATCGAAATATATCTGCACGGGTAAAACATCAAGATCCATCCTCGTTACAGCAATTGTTTCGACAATGGTATGGATACAGCTATTGTCATCCTTATATATATAAAAAACACGCCAAAAACGTGCTCGAAATACTTGTTCTTGATCGAAGTTCAAACGGCATGAAATCATGCTGGGAACGACGATTTCCTTTTACTTTTGTCATAATCAGAAGCCATTTCCTAAGCGCGCATATCGGAGCATGTTTTTGTGGACTCGCCTGGTCTTTTGGACTTGGTTTTACATCACTTTGTTTCGCATTTCTTGCTAGCCTGTCTCTGGCTCGATACCTGAAGGCCCAGTGGGAGACTTTTCAAAACTCCCTCTCCGCCCCGGCCATTTTTAGACTTAAAATTAAGTTTATGTTGTATGGTTATATCCGGCGAATTGCACTCCTTACTGGAGGTCTGCATGGCAGCTTACACTTTGGAGCCCTCGTTCTTAACGCTGATCACGACTATCAATAGCTCTTCAAAGACTCACGAGATCGGTAAAACCCCAAAGAGTATTTATGGCGGTGGGTGTCACACGCAACGAATTTACAGGTCTATTAGCGATAAAGTAATGATTACTTGCAAGTAAATCACTACTCGTATTCTGTTCCCATACTACTTCAGTATTCATTGCCACTCGACGAACTTGCAACAGGCAACTTATCACTTTTGTGTGGAGGTCTAGCAAGGAGTGCCTCATTTGACATTGCATTCTTTTACGGTACCTATGGTGAAACCATCACTCAAGATTCATCTGCGCCGACGATTAGACCAGATTTATAACCCCAACGAGTACTACTTGAGCTTGAGAAATATAACAATCAGAATACCAATATATATGGTGGTAAAATGTCGCTGACGTATATCCCCTGTGACTGGTGCGGTGATGTCGAGACAATGGTTGAACTTGAGATTGGAAAACAGACGTTCGGTAACATAGGGAAGCGGCGGTTGTGGCGATCCGGTGATCTGTGACCTCGTCCAGGGCACCCGCTTTTCAATACCAACCACTGCTGGCTGAGCAGCCGCAACACGGAATACTGAACTCAAGATGAGTATTTCGAGAATTATCGAAGGAAATCTATTGATAAACATAGGTATAAATACTCATTTCCTGACCGATAATGAATTCGTCTCACTTTTAACACTGGCGAATGGCTAATAGTCGATAGTAAAATTAACATTCACTCGATCGGCATTGATTGTGCCAAGGAGGACTGGTAAATCAAGAGGAAAAAGCGTAACACTCCTTCTTTACTATCCTCCCTATTTTCCATGGAGTAATTCGCATTGTGGCTCCTCAAAAAACACACAACGGTTTTACCCTCGTCGAACTGCTGGTTGTGATCGCCATCATTGGCATCTTGGTGGCCCTTTTGCTACCAGCTATCCAAGCGGCACGTGAATCGGCTCGGCGAACCCAATGTGCCAACAACCTCAAACAGATGGGATTGGCGCTACACAACCATGTTAGCACACACGGAGGCGAACTACCCCCAGGCAATCCGGGCCGAGGACTGCAAGGCCTGTTCTCGTACATGCTGCCATTATTGGAAGAAGATAATGTTTACGCTCAACTTGAATTGGACAACCCCGGGATTCATCATAAGTACAGAGAAAGATTTAATCCGATTCGGTTTGTGCCGGTCTCAGCTTATCACTGCCCTAGCTTCGACGGTCCCCAAGTGTTCCGCAGCACGGTAAAAACATACCAGCTTGGGGCCGTGACGACCTATCAGGGTGTCGGTGGCGTGTTAAATGATCAGGTCGTCATTCAGACAGCCTCGATTTATGGAGATTTACCAGACAATGGCGCTTTTGGTTGGGAATTCAGGCGTCGGCTCAGTGAGGTTACCGATGGAACGAGTAACTCGCTTGCGATTGGAGAGTTTGTTCATCGAGATAAAATTGGCGGTGCTTACGTCGATCCGCCAGGCAATGTTCGACCGTGGATCTTGGGCGACAATGGAAATATCGGGACCTATTCACTTAAGATCACAGAACTGCCGCCAAATATCGAGATCGATCGAATTGCCGACGGTGTGCCATTCAACCACTTGCCCATGGGAAGCTACCATACTGGAATCACGCAGTTCGTGCTCCTCGATGGTGCAGTGATCTCGCTCAATGATGAGATCGACCTATCGGTGTATCAGTCGATGGCAACGGTCAATGGTGAAGAGGTTATCAAGCCATGAACCACAATAATCGTAGTCGTCGTTATGCTGGGCTGAAGGTTATTCTCGCCGCTATGTGCTGCGGGACCAGTGCTGGCTGTTATTTGGAATTCGAATTGATTCCAGTGCACGGGCAAGTACTCTTTCAAGGCGAACCACTTCAATACGGCAGTGTCATGTTCCAGCCGCAGGGAGAGGGCCCTTTGGCGCGGGGAACAATTCAGGCTGACGGAACATTCGTACTTGGCACCGAATCGGAAGATGATGGTGTTCGTCCGGGAAATTGCCGCGTGCGGATCACAGCTTTCGAAGCCCAACGAGTGATCCCACAGGAGAACCACAATCAAGAGATCGCACTAGGCCAATCTGCTATCCCCGCAAAATACCAGAGCTTTGGAACCAGCGGAGTTGCTGTGGAAATCACCCCGGAGTTGGAGTTGCCGCTCGTCATCGAGCTCGACTAGCCCGGATCTGGTCAAGCCTAACTTTTAGGGTTGCCGCAGCAAGAAGTATTGTAATCCCGCATTTCCCATTTGACCCGATACGTTTTGGCATGAGATTTGCGCCAACCCTTTGAAAACAAAGGATTTGACGC
>JBDOMT010000485.1:0-5478 GCA_039831705.1 Pirellulales bacterium
CACATAGCCGGACCCCTTTCTGACTAACGTCGGAATTGCCTCGATAGCTTGGGAGTCTGGCTTTTTTCATATCCTCACTTGTAGGGAAACCCCAGTTTCGCTGAATAAGAATGCTTAACGGCGTTGGTGTGCACGCCGCCGTAAGATAATGGAATCAGGGATTGAGTGCCAAGGATTTGAAAAGCAGGCACCGACTATCGGCGGCCTGCTTGTTGTATTATCGTAATTTGCCTTGTGGCTTAATGAACATCTGTGGCTGAAATCGGTGATGCCGCAGGCACTTTGCCACCAAGCACTGTTGGACGCCTATACGACTTTGAAGTTTCTAATATCTACGCAAGGAAGCAACAAGTGCCAAACCAATTGCAACTATTGATCTCTGGGCAACAAATAAACCCAAGGCGCCCAGCGGAAGCCCAGATCTAGCAGACGAATCGCTAGCGGAGGGTTTATTGGTTGTGCAGCACGCTTTTGAACAGGTGGGCTATGTCCAAATCGAAGCGCTGGTCGGGTTCTTCACGATGTTTTTTAAGCCAGGGCGAGTAGGTGTACACACTCAGTACGCCCTCAACCGGATGGAAGTGAAGGATGCGCAGCCAGCCTTGACCGCCATGTTCGAGGAACTGATAATTGGCAAGCATTTGGATGACCGGTACTTCGTCGTTGGTGCGGCTGACCAACAGACCGGTGCCATCTCCTTTGACGTGGCCGCTGAGGACCATGAAGACGTTGTCGCGGCGGGAGATCAGTTTTTCCCAGATATCCTCACCGTCGTTCCAGCTTGGATCAGACTTCTTGGGACTCCATCGGTCGCCTGGACCTAAGCGGGTGTCGTCGTCGTACATGTAGGCGTGAGTGACGAGGATGATTTGATGGTTATCGCCGTGGTTGCTGATCAGGGTTTTTGCCCAGGCGAGTGTTTCATCGCTCGGTCCATATTCCAAGCCGAGGACCATAAACTGTTGGCCCGCCGCCTTAAAGTACGCAAAGCTGTTATCGTTGGTCACCCCTTTGTGACCTCCGTACCATGACTTTCCCGTAAATCGATGGGGCGAGAAAACAGCGTTGTATTTGGTAGTGTTGCGGATCAACCGACCGCTGGCATCCTTCTCAAGATCGTGATTGCCTGGAACAACCAAGTAAGGCACTGCATCGTCCAGCTCGGCGAACGCCCGATCGGCAATAGACCATTCCTGATCGGTCCGCTCATCGACCACGTCGCCCACATGCACTACGAACTTAGTGTTGAGTTCGTCCATGTTTTCTTTGATCCAGCGGGTTTGTGTGTGAAAAATCTCCGGAAAGTAGAGCGCGTAGCGCTGGGTATCGGGGAGGACAATGAGCGTGAATTCTTCTTTTTCGCGGTCCACCTCAAGGGGTGCATCGGCAAATACGAGAGAAGTTAAGAAAATTGTAACGGGAAGAGAGAGGCAAAAGGTACGAATCGGCGGCATGGCTATACGCTCCCAGGATAGACGCAGTGTGACTGAAACGGTGCGGTTTAAGCAAGTTTGCATGGTGGAATCATCAAACCACTTATTGAACAAATAGGCACACTCCAATATCAACTAGAAACTCGAACAATGCCAGGAAAATCACTGACATTGTGCTTTGTGAGCACCCAAATTTGGCAAAACTCTGACTAGCGGCGGGGAATCTACCCGACACCAGAAACGAACGTTAGCTTACTACCCTCGATATCCCCCAAAAAAGGGGATATCGCATTGTTAGCACCTGTAAGTTCCGTTTCGTACGTTGGGTGTGCACAGATATGATGGTTTAATCTCAGAAAAATACTTTTCTGGAGAAACTGGGCAATCTGAAATGCTATTGGGGATGAAGTTTGGAACTTAAAGTCTGTCCCGTGCTTCTTGTTGAAGTCCTCGTAAATCTCCTCCGCGAGGTCACTCACCTCAGCAGGAAAGCCTTGCAGCACCGAGTTGGGTGTTTGGTATCGGTCGCCACCGGCTGCAATCTCCTTTTCGCGGAGTGGAGGAGTTGGATACGACTCCGAATTGGGGACCGCCATCCGGGTTCGCACGCCCTCCTTCGTGACGTTCCACACCATGAAGTCTTGTGCGTAGTCCACCGGGCCGTTGTAATATTTTCGACGGCGTTCATGACACTCGGGAGCGTATCGGCGTCGTTTTGAAAGTGGTAAGCCACAGCGTGTTTAGGCTTCGTCATGGCCATCACCTTACCGAAGAATGAGGGATTGACATGAACTGTCGTCATGGCGTTTAAGGCTTCTGCAGCAGAGAAACTCCACTTATCCATCGCCATTTCGGGCATAAAAATGCACTCATAGATCGAAAAGTCCACGCCCTTAGTATGCTCGATCCACCATTTGTTGGGGAGCGTATTGCCCGAGTATGCGAGCGTAAGGCCGTTCCATTCCAGGATAAAGCTGGCTGACTGCTCAAGGTGAATCGCAGGGATGCTTTTGATGACGACCCCATTATCGTAGATGACGTTATTGACCATCGACCAGTCGTATTCCGTGACGTCTAGACTCAACGCTCTACTGTCGATCAAGCCCTTCCGTGTTCCCGTCATCCATGCCCACGATTGCTGCATGTGGTCCATGCTGCTTTCGTGCCCCACTCTGGACGAGTGTCTCCTCTTCCGGACCCCAAACCCGCAAAGGCACAGAACGGTTGTTCTGAGGACCATAGATGTAGAACGCCGGTAGGTCGCCCGCATGATCCATGTGCAGATGCGTAAGGAAGACTTTGTCGAGGTAGTGCCAGTTGAATACCAAGGGCATACAGCCTATGCATCGCTCCGGTTCGCATATCGAAAATGAACTTGTCACCGTTTCCGAGTTTAATGAAAAACTGGCCACAACTTGCTTGAGTCGTGGCTTTGGCATTCCGCTGCCAAGGCAAATGACACGAATCTCGTCGGGCTATAGTTCTTCAGTGCCGGGATAGTAGACATCCCTGTTTGACACTGGAGTAACGGGCGAAGAAAAGGGAGGCTGGCTTGCATCCGTTAATCATCTCGCCAACCGCCCGACAAGATTTGTCAGATATCTTCGATTATATCGCCCGAGACAAACCAATCGCAGCAAGTAATTGGATCGAGACGATTGAACAGAAGCATCTCCATAGAGAAATCATAAGATTCCTTTCGCACAGCCAACGGTTTGTTTGGTGGTCGCCGCCCTTAACGAAGGAGCAGGCGTCGAATCATCACCCATTGTATTAAATCGTACAGAAGTGGAATCGCCAAGGCGGCGATTGCGCAGCAACTTTGCCACCAAACATTGTTGGGTGTCCTCGGCCTCAGAGTTCAGCTTCCATCTCTTCGATGGCCTTCTTGGCTTCCAACAAGCCTGTCCCCGTATTCTCGCGATAGAGCTTTACTGCAGGAATCTTTTGTCCTGACCTAAGCAGTTTCTTGACCTCTTCGAGACCTTCATCGTGCCATTTTAGGTTGTTACTCTCGATGATCAGGTCGAGCTTCTTTTCCAGTCGCGACATGCGTTATGCCAGCGGAGGCGCTGAGCTGTACGACATGAATAACGATCCGAACCAGTTTACCAATCTGGCATCCAATCCAAGTTACGCAACAGTTTTAAAGCAGATGGACGACGCTCTCCATATCCGCCTGCAGGACGCCGATTTGAACCTTAACAAGCAGCAACCCGACAGTATACCTAGAAATGAACGGTAGAAAATAGATGCCGGCGACTCATGACAACTTGACCAAAGTGATCTCAGTGGAAGTCTGCGCATTCTTGATCGTAATGACCTTTGCACTTCCTGCCGGGTCTAACAATGGAAGGAAGCAAATTAAGCGGCCAAATATCCTGTTCGCTCTTTCCGACGACCAGTCTTATCCTCATACCAGCATCCTCGGCGATCCGGTCGTTAAAACGCCTGCTTTCAACCGGATTGCAAGGGAAGGAATCCTGTTCACAAACTCGTTTGCGGCTTGTCCTTCTTGTACGCCATCGCGATCGGCAATCCTGACAGGTCGGCAGATTTGGCAAGTCGGAGAAGCGGGCGTACTCTTCGGCACATTGCATCCCAGGTATCCGCTTTTCACTCACTTGCTGGAGGACGCCGGTTACCACGTCGGATTCGTTGGCAAACCTTGGGCGCCAGGAGACTGGCGAGCAGCTGGTCTGACTCGACATCCCAACGGCAAGGAGTATTCAGTCGAATCCACCCACGGGCATTGACACACGCGACTATGCGGCGAACTTCGAGGACTTTCTAGCTGATCGGACAGACGGCACACCATTCATGTTTTGGTTTGGCGGCACTGAGCCGCACCGCGAATACGAACCCGGAATTGGCCGACGATCTGGATTAAGTATGCAGGATGTCTTGGTGCCTCCCTATCTTCCCGATTCACCGGAAGTTCGGAGTGAAATCCTCGACTATTATTTTGAAATCGAACACTTCGATCAACATCTGGCCCGGATACTTAAAAAGCTGGAGGAACTCGGAGAACTCGACAACACTCTCGTGGTCGTAACATCCGATAACGGAATGCCGTTTGCGCGCACCAAAACCACGCTCTACGATGGTGGCGTCAGGATGCCTACGGCGCTACGTTGGGGAAATGTCACCCCAGGCGGCTACCGTGTGGATGACTTTATTGGACACATTGATTTTGGCCCAACATTCCTTGAGGCAGCGGGAATCGACATCCCTGGGACAGTTACGGGCCGCAGTCTCATGCCTCTGCTAAAGTCCCAGAGAAATGGTCGCCTCGATCCACTCCGCGACCATATCGTAACTGGGCTCGAACGGCACACTTACTGCCGTCCTGGTGGTGCGACTTATCCAATTCGTGCAATTCGAACTCACGATTACCTGTACATCAGAAACTTCAAGCCAGAGCGTTGGCCAACTGGCGGTCCCAATTTCATTTCCTCGAATAAAGCACCGCACGGTGACATCGACGATGGTCCGTTTAAGGATTTTCTGTTGCTTGATCAAACGCGTGTCAAATTTCCACAAGCCTGTCAATTGGGAGTTGGGAAACGACCGTTGGAGGAGCTTTACAACGTACACTCTGACCCTCATCAGATAAAAAACCTGGCTGATGACAGGCAACACTCCGCACTCAAGAAAAATCTTTGGAAACGACTAAAAACGGAACTATTAAAAACGGCCGACCCAAGGATCGAAGGAGAGGATCCGTGGCAGCACTACATCTATCGCCAGGTCGAGGGATTCGGTGCTACCTTCAACATGAGCCTCTCCAAGAAGGAACGAGGGGCCGCGCATGCTCGCGGCAAGCACGAGGTGAGCCCAGTCGCAAAAAAATAATTCTCCCAAATAAACACTAAAGTAAACACTAGTAAACACTAGGACATGCAATGCGCAGCTCGGAAATGGCAGAGTGGCCCTGTAAGAAATATTGTGTCAGCTATCAGCATTCGGTAGAAGTATGTTCACCGTTTTCTGAATAGGAGAGTGACACATGGATGAGAAACTACAATCGCGTGCCGAGCAGCTA
>JBDOMT010000443.1:0-5461 GCA_039831705.1 Pirellulales bacterium
TTGTGTTGGCCATTGGCAAAGCTTGCTGCGTTAATGCCAGTTACCATGGCAGGTTTAGGAGTTCGTGAATCGGCCTTGATTCTGTTGATGCAACCATTTGGTGCAGAGGCTTCAAGTGTAGCCGCAGCTAGCCTATTGTGGCAGACGATCTTATTCGCGGGTGGATTTATCGGCGGCATGGTAGCTTTCAGTTATGGTTCTTCTCACCAATCTGCAAAGGCGTCATCATGACGGATAAGCAGATTCCCATTGCAATTCTCGGCGCGGGGCCAGCCGGACTTGGCGCGGCGCTCTGCCTGGCTCGCCGCCGGCAATTTGACGTTACAGTATTCGAGCAAAATTCTATGGTGGGTGGTAACGCAGGAAGCTTCGATCTGGAAGGGCTTCGTGTGGACTATGGAAGTCACCGTTTGCATCCAGCGTGTAGCAGCAGGGTTCTCTCCGATATTCGTTCATTAGTAGGAGACGACCTCCTGACTCGCCCACGTCATGGTCGGATCCGACTGCGTGGACGGTGGGTGCACTTTCCATTGAAGCCGCTAGATCTGGCAATTTCTCTACCACCCTCGTTCGCCATAGGTGCCATACGAGATGCTGTCTTTAAGAAAAGATCCCACCAAGGGCCAGAAACATTTGCCACAGAGTTAGAAAAAGGCCTAGGAAAAACCATTTGTCGCGACTTTTATTTCCCATATGCGCGTAAAATTTGGGGTGTATCCCCGGAAGACCTCGACGCTGAGCAAGCACGTCGGCGGGTGTCAGCAAATTCCTTGACAAAAATAATTCGCAAAGTGATGACCGCAGTTCCAGGATTAAAATCGCCTACCAGTGGAAAGTTTTTCTATCCCAAGAAGGGTTTCGGGCAGATTAGCGACTCGTACTATGATGCTGCAGTGCAAACTGGGGCAAAAGTCAAACTTGGATGCCGCGTGTCCAAAATTGAAGTGGGTGCGGATGGAGTCGAGTCGGTTTCTATTGAATGCGATCATTCGAGTGAGAAATTGCCCTCGCAATTTGTTCTATCTACGATTCCATTACCTAATCTTGTGCAGGCCATACATCCGCACGCACCTGCAGAAGTAATAAGCTCGATATCGGAGTTGAAGTACCGGGCGATGATTTTGATTTATCTTGTATTGTCTACAGACCAGTTTACACAGTTTGACTCGCACTATTTTCCGGGATCAGAGGTGTCAATTACGCGACTGTCAGAGCCCAAAAATTATAGCTTGAAGGATTTGCCCGGTACGACGGTCCTGTGTGCCGAGTTGCCATGTTCGCTCGAGGATCAGGTGTGGTCCGCGACTGATGATGAATTGCAGTCGCTAGTGGAAGAGGATCTGTCGCGAGTCGGGATTCCGCTGCAATCTCCGGTGCGAAAGGTGGTGACTCGAAGACTTCCAAACGCATATCCTATATACACACAAGGCTACCGCAGGCATTTTGACCGCTTGGATGGCTGGGTCGGAAATATCCGAGGGCTTGTCAGTTTAGGCCGACAGGGTCTCTTTGCACATGATAATACACATCATACGCTGGCAATGGCTTATGCGGCAAGCGAATGCATAACTCCCAATGGTTTGTTTGACAACTCACAATGGAAAGATTGCCGCCTGCAATTTGAATCCCATGTCGTCGAAGACTAACAACGAATACTATGAATAGCAACAAGGAAGTTGACGAATGAGCGAATTGGATTCAGCAATCATGTTACCTCACAAGGATGCCTTTCAACGTTGGCTAGGGTTAGCGGTGAGTGTACTTGCTGTTTGCGCCTCTCTCGCGACTCTGCT
Organism: Pirellulales bacterium; assembly: GCA_039831705.1. Lineage (GTDB taxonomy): Bacteria > Planctomycetota > Planctomycetia > Pirellulales > Lacipirellulaceae > JAJRWS01. The sequence continues at coordinate 1,794 of JBDOMT010000443.1, forward strand.
CGGTTTTCTAGCAAGTTGGTCATTTTTATTCGAATACTGTTGCCATTTTCGAGTGCAGTACGGTTGTGTCCTCGCGATTTGTGCCATGATGACTGTCTTGGTCAGACACTACTGGTCTTCATTGATATACGCTACGCTGGCCTTGGTTAATATGGCTTTAGTTTTACCCTTGTGTTTTGCGACATCCGTTGCCAGCTTCAGCGGCTATGGGATAGAGAACGTGAGACTAGCAATCTTGAATGTGGAAGCGGATAATACTGAATACGAACGGGTGATTGCCTTTCTCCATGAGACGAATGCTGAGCTCGTAGCTCTGGTGGAGATTAATCGCGAATGGATGGTGGCGTTGGAACCGATTCTTGGGGAATACCCTTACGCTACAGGTGCTGCGTTAGATACCGAAAACGGCGTATTGATACTCGCCCGCTATCCGATAATCGACACAGAGGTAAAATCAATTTATGGACGATCTGCCGTCGTAGCCCATTGTGATGCTCATGGATCTCCATTAACTATAATTGCCGCACACACGGTGCCGCCTAAGACCAGGGGAATGCTTGAAGATCGCAATCGGCAGTTAGCGGCACTTGCAGAAACTGCTAAGCTTACTGAAGGTGCTGTGCTACTGGTAGGCGATCTAAATACAAGTTCTTGGTCTCCAAGATTTCAAGACCTAGTTCACCGATCACAATTACGAGACAGTCGAATTGGCTTTGGGGTCCAGTCCACATGGCCAGTCGGCAATTGTCTATTACGCATACCGATTGACCACTGTCTTGTCTCTCGATCGATTGTTGTGCAAGACAGAAAGGTAGGTCCCGATGTTGGATCGGATCATTTTCCCGTCATCATTGACATGTCCATCCAAGATGGGCGTTTAGCGACCCAAGATGAGGAAAATGTGGCAGGTAGTATGCAGCCACTGGCGACGACTATTGGAAATTCTACGAATTGAATTCTGAATTGCAATTGCGGCAACGAAACAAGTGTATTGTGCACATTCTGATGTACCATTCAATTTCGATTGGACCAGGGCCGACATGCATTCCCTTGCAGACTTTTCAGGCACAGATGCAGGCATTAGAACGATGCAACTATCAAGTGATTTCGCTTACGGAGTATGTAGCTTGGTGTCACGGACAGTGCGAGCTTCAAGAGCGGGTTTTTGTGTTGACATTTGACGACGGATTTTTGGATTTCTACAAATCAGCGTTTCCTGAATTGCGTGCACGAAATTGGATAGCCACAGTCTTTTTACTAACACAACTTGTCGGTGGTGTAGAGAATTGGGGAGGGTAGTTGAAGGATGCTCCGCGCAGGTTGATGAATTGGGAGCAGATCGCGGAGATGAAAGAGCAAGGGATTGAATTTGGGGGACACAGTTTAACCCACGCGGATCTTACCACCCTTTCATCGGACGATCTCGAGCGGCAGGTCCGTATGCCGCTGGAAACTATCCAACAACAAATAGGCGATTGTGCGAATTGTTTTGCGCCCCCCTATGGCCGCAGTAATGTTCTGGTACGCAGTGAGATTCGTAAGTGGTGCCAAGCGTCTGTGGGCGTTCGACTGCAGCGAGCTACCCGTCAGTGTGATCTCTACGACATTCCAAGATTAGAAATGCATTATTTCCGTAATATTGAACTTCGGAATTCCTTCTTGCAGCGCCGAGCAGAAGCGTACTTTGCATTGCGGCGTGTACTCAGGAGCGTGCGCCGGTTTTTGTGAACATTTGCGCATAGTAGACGCAGTTTCCCTACAATGAAGAGCGTTGTCGGTTCGTAATCGAAACATAATATTGACTGTCGAGATACTTCTTCGAACCATGCTGAGACGATGACAGATATAAATATTCACGAAAAGAGAGATACGAGATTTGCGGTCACTGTCCTGACGTTGCTAGTCTGCGTGGGAATCTTGCTCAGGATTTATCACTTGAACAGTGGATTGTGGTATGACGAAATTATGACGCTCCTTGGCTCGGTGCGTCTACCTCTTAAGGAAATTGCAACTCGGTTTCCCAGCAACAATACGCATATCTTCTATTCGGCGCTTGCGCGCATCTGCATAACCATTTTTGGAGAGCATGTGTGGAGCTTTCGTCTGCCAGCGGTGATCTTTGGTGTTGCTGCAATTCCGATGCTCTATCTCGTCGGTAAGGAAGTGACCAGCCGTTTTGAGACCTTACTCGCTGCGTCGATTTTGACTGTTTCGTATCATCATATCTGGTTTTCGCAAAATGCGCGAGGTTATACGGCTCTTCTTTTTTTTGTGCTGCTGGCAACATACCTGTTGTTGAGCTGGCTGAGAAATAGGTCAATTGTAAAGTTGCTTGCCTATGCTGTGGTGGCGGCGCTGGGTTCCTATACGCATCTGACGATGGTATTTGTCATAATCAGTCACGCTTTCGTCTGTGCCGGATTTGCTCTCTTTCAAGGAAAGACAAGTACTATTTCTAAAGATTGGAAGTGTCTAGCGGCTGCATTTGTGATGAGTGGTGTACTCACAATTGGTTTATATGCTCCTGTCATGCTGAAGGTGCACGATTTTTTTACCAATAGTATTCCTCGAAAACTCGTGGCAACTCCACGATGGGCCTTTTGGGAGGCTCTCAGTGGGCTGAAAATAGGATTGGGTACGCTATGGATCGTGGTATTCTGCGGAGGCGTTATTTGTGTAGGCTTCATCAGTTATTTCAGAGAGAATCGAATCGTACCGTATCTCTTTTTCCTTCCTGCCCTGGTGACGTTGTTGCTCGCGATAGCGATGGGCCGTCCCATCTTTCCCAGATTTTTCTTTTTTCTAGCCGGTTTCGTGCTACTGGTTCTGGTACGGGGGGCCGCAGCAATTGGAGCTTGGGTAGGCGAACGAAGTAGGGACTTGGTTTCGGGGCCTCAACTCTCAATAGCGGCTGCTGGAATACTGAGTCTCAGTGCGATTGTGTTTTCAGTACAATCCCTACCTTATGGATACCGATATCCGAAGCAGGACTATCAAGGAGCTGTGGAGTACGTTCAACAGAACCTCAAGGACACAGAGCAGGTTGCTGTCATAGGGACAACGGCTGCGTCACCGATCATCGAATTCTTTGGCCAGCCTTGGCGACGAATAGACTGTGCCGAGGAATTTCTGGAACTTCGCACAGAAGGTACCAATGTGTGGCTTATTTACACATTTCCCTTGTACATCAAGGCCAATCAACCGGAGCTTTGGGGTATGATCCAGAACGAATGCGAACATATTTGCAGATTTGACGGCACCATAGCCGGTGGGAATATTGATATTTTTCGCTGGTCGCTAGAGAAAGCAACAAACATCTTGCCGCTAGAGTCGCAAGACTAATTTATGATGCAACAGCATAGCAATCTACGTGACCCTCTGCTTGCCAAAGCGCGGACATTGGCTGTCGATGCGTGTATCCTATCGTGTTCGGTGTTGTTTTTCGCCTATTGTGCTATCTGCGTAAAGATGAGCAACCCCTGGCCTTGGTATGGGATAGTTCACGAAGCCGGTGACCGAACGCTTCTCGATACTATTTTATATTCAGGTTCTTCAGTGATTTTAGTGGCCAATTTCAGTTGGCATCAGTTTAAGCTTCCCGCAATAGAAGAGGATACGAGTACGATAGTTTTCAAAGGCACGAAATCCTCTAGCTTGTGACTTAATTG
>JBDOMT010000179.1:0-5452 GCA_039831705.1 Pirellulales bacterium
CACCAAAACCACTGGCAGTTTATGAATGTTGAACATCATTGGACTCCTCCAAGAGAAATGGGAATTCTCGACAATAAGTGCACAAAAAAAATACGATGAACAAAAGGTATTGCGCAAGCCGACCACAACACTCGCCTCGTATTTCGATACCATTGGTACCCGTATTCCAATACCACTGGCAACTGATGCTTGTCTGATGCATCAGTTCCGCATCTGTCATTATTCTATAGCAAATTCAGAACCTTGTCAAAAAACCGGTAAGATTTTACCCAGGGTTACCGAAAAGTAACCGTTCACGGCATCGATAGGCATTTAGCAGCTGGGTGCTGTATTGTCGTTGATTTTAGCTTCAATGGGCACTCGACCAGCGGGCCTTACACCGTCAGCCGACGATCTCGTGCGGCCACCTTCCAAGTGCCGGTCGCCTTGCCTTGTTCGACGACCGTTGCCTCGCTATGCAATGCCACGGTCGGGCAGATGTGCCATGGGATGGCGTAGAGACAACTGCCGATCGGCAGCCGGTCGGCCCCATCGAACTCCAGCACCATGTGTTCCTCATTATGCATGACCATCTTGAGATCAAGGCAGTCGGTGCCGGATAGCTCGGGAAACCACACCCGCGGCGGTTGCATTTCGGAGGCGACCGCTTTGATCCCCAGGTCCAAACAGACCGTTCGGGTGCTTGGCTTGCTGACGACACGGGTCAATAATGTGGCCGCCGGTTCGAACGGCAGATCGGGGAAATCGACCGCATAGCCTCGGTCCCACAGCAGGCTCGTGCCGGGACTGAGTTCGATTTTCAGGCCAACTTTCTCACGACGTCCCGCATGGACGGGAAACGTCGGCGTCCCGCCCACAATGAGTGTCGGGTCGGGCAACTTGGCCGCCTTGATGGCATCGATCAGCGCCTCCACCCGACTCCAGCTTTCGGCGACTTGTTGCTGTAGCCTATCCGTGTTCCGGTCATGGAGATGGCCGTCGTAGATGTGCAGACCGGCCGCTTCCACTCCGGGAGTCTCCACCAGCGCGAGGTAAAGGTCAAAGGCATCCTCCAGCGAGGAAATCCCGGTCCGATTCATTCCCACGTTGACATCTACAAAAAGAGGGATGGTGCTGTTCGCACTGGCAAACGTGGCGGAGATGGATGACAAGACTTCGGGGCTATCCACGAGCGTGGAGAAACGAATGTCCGGAAACTTACGAACCAGCGCCAACAACCGATCGATCTTGGGACCGACCGGTTGATAGGCCAGCATCACATCGGGGGCACCACACCCGGCGACCATCTCGGCTTCCGCGATCGTGGCACACTTGAACTTGTCGATCCCATGGACCATTTGGGCCCGAACGACCTCGGCCATCTTGTGGCTTTTGACGTGTGGCCGCAAGATTTCCGGGCCTCCCGCGATTTCCAACATGCGACGGATGTTCGCGTCGATGCGTTCCGGGTAGACCAACAGTGCGGGCGAATCGACCTCCGCCTCGTTCTCAAGCCGGTACCAGGGCTCTGTTGTTTCTGATTTCACTTCAGGGTTCCTTTCGATGTCGCATTCCAGGAGAGAAGGGGGGAAAGAAAGAGAAAAATAGGTCAATTCACTCGGTAATGTTCAGTTCCTTTAGTTTTGACTCGGCGGACACGATGGACTCCTTGACGAGTGGGCTTGTGCGATAACAAGGATCAAAAGGTTGTTCTAGATCACACGGTGTGATCCCGTCAAATCCTTTGGTCATCCCAAGCGGGCGACCGATAGGTTATCTTGATCTTGAGTGCCCCTTCTCATTCTCCCTTTTTCCCATTTCCACTTCCACGAGACATTCATGGAAAGTCGCTCCGAACGACTCACGTTCCACTTCACTCCACTGGCAAGTGCCTTGCCCCTTCTTGTGTTCCTCGCCGGTGCAACAACACTTGTCATTGCCGGCGCGCCGGCGGTCAAGGGGATGATCCTCGCGGCGATGCTTGGCATATCGGTCGGCATGGTTTTTGCCCGAGACCGGCACGCTTACACAGAGCGTGTTTTTTCACTCATGGCTAATCGCACGGCGACCGTGGCGGTCGTCTGCTGGCTCTGGGCGGGCGCTTTTTCTGGGGTGCTCGGCGACTCGGGTCTGGTCGAGGCGATCGTCTGGCTCGGCTGGAAAACGAATCTCACTGGGGCCCCATTCGTGGTGGGTGTCTTCGTCGCGTCGGCCCTCTTCGCCGTTTCGGTCGGGACTGGACTCGGCACGGTTGTCGGCTTTACGGCGGTCATCTATCCGGCTGGAATCGTCCTGGGGGGGCATCCGGCGGCCATCATGGGAGCGATCTTCAGTGGCGCCGCTTTCGGTGACAACCTGGCCCCCGTCTCCGACACGACGATTGTTTCCGCGGCGACGCAGGAAACCGATGTCGGCAGCGTGGTCTCCTCGCGTTTGAAATATGTCTTGCCGGCCGCCGCCATTTCGGCGCTGCTCTATTTTCTGTTCGGCGGTCAGGAATCGACCATCGAGTCGGCGGAGGCTGTTCAGTTGCTCGAAACGACAGCCAACCCCCAAGGGCTGCCAATGCTGATCCCGGCGGCCATCGTCTTCGTGGTGGCCATCTGGGGACGCAACATTCTGGTCGCCCTCACAGCCGGCATGGCCGCTGCCATTCTGCTCGGCCCGGCCACTGGTGTTTTCACCTTCAGCGATCTAATCCACGTCACCGAAGATCGCTCAGTCGGGGGAAGTCTGGTCGATGGGGCTATTGGCCTGATCCCGACCGCCATTCTCACGTTGCTGTTGGTGACCAGCATCGGAATCATGGAGGAAGGAGGTGTGATGTGCCTGTTCATGGGCTGGCTCGAACGGACCATCGCGCGCACGGCCCGAGGCACCGAGGCAGCTATCGTTGCCCTGATTTCCGTCGCCAATCTGTGTGTGTCGGTCAATACGGTGGCGATGATCGCCATTGGGCCACTGGCCAATCAGCTCCGCAAACGGCATGGCATTCGGCCCGAACGAAGCGCCAATCTGCTCGATACGGTCTCTTGCTCATTCCCCTACATTCTCCCGTACGCTGCCCCCATCGTGGCAGCCGAGGCAATCCAGCGCGACGTGGCCGAGCGGTTTTCCTTCGCCCCGATCGTCCCCTGGGCTCAAGAGGCTCCCTACATCTTCTATGGAATCGTCCTATTCCCCCTGATGCTCCTGGCGGTTGCTACCGGGTATGGACGCAAGGGGGGATGACAGCCAAGGGTCTGTTGGTCGAAACACGTAGTGGCAGTTGAAATGCTAAAAAGCCCTAAAAAACTCCGCCGATTTGTTGACAAGGCTCTGAATTTGTTACATAGTGAGGGCAGATGTGGATCTGATACATCAGTCAAGCATCAGGCGCCAATGGTATTGAAATACGTGGCGAGTGTTGTGGTCAGCTTGCGCAATGCCTTTCGTTCATCGTATTTTTTTTGTGCACTTATTGTCGAGAATTCCCATTTCTCTTGGAGGAGTCCAATGATGTTCAACATTCATAAACTGCCAGTGGTTTTGGTGGCGATTACTTTGGGGCTGGGCATCTGCATGCCGGCTGCCCAGGCGATAATTCTTGGCGGTGAAGACTGGAACGAACTGATTGAGGCGGCTCCTGGCTTTACTTTTGCCGAGGGTAACACGGGCGGGCTGGTCTACACGGATCCGTTGAGCGGTATCACCATCAATGGAGAAAGCGGCGCAATTCCGACAATTGGCCAGCCTGGAACCGCGTGGGGTTTTATGCCCGGAACTACCAATCCCACACTAACGCCCGAACCAGACTCAGGTTCGGTGTTTCTTCGATACCTGACCAAACGCAAGGCGTCTTTCAACGTGTCCACAGGCCTAGAGAATAACGTTCGCTGGGGTGGCTTGGAATTCCAGGCTGGCGGAGAGGATAGCGAGGGACTCATGCATATCGGAGCTGTGGGACTCAACAAAGGGTTCTTCGGGTTCCAGGATCGGACGGTCGAGCCCGCGGGTTCACAGATTCCTTCGACCGTGCCGTTTGATCTGGATACGGTCTATTTCGTCGTTGCGGAGATGGACATCGACAATGAACTGGCAAGGTTGTGGATCAATCCGGATTTCGGCGCCACGGCCCCCACTCCCGACTTGGAAGTCTTCAACGTCTCAATAGATCCATCCCCGTGGGCGCCTAGTGCTTCGGGCAGGATTGGGTCCATCTTGTTGAAGGCGGGGACTGTAGCCGATGATTTTCCCACGAATGATAAGTACATGACTGCCGACGAGATGGTCATAGGTACGACCTGGGGCGATGTCGTACCCGTTCCTCCCGCGATCACCGGCGGCAGCGACAGTGTTACAGTTCCTGAGCCGACCACACTGTTACTATGCCTGGTTTGCTTGGTGGTATTCACGGTCCAGCAAACTCGATTGGACAAACGATCGTCGGCGAGTGAGTAAATGGGCCTAACGGCACCACCTACTGCTAGTTTCGAAATCCAAATTTTCTCGCAATTCTTCTCAAACAAGTAAACGCCCCAATGAAGACGACTACTAATCTAGCAATTTTAACTTTCGCGCTCTGCTGCGCGTCGACAGCTCACGCGATTCCGGTCACCTTCGACTGGGCCACAGTCGGCAATTCGGGCAACCCCGGTCAGCTTTCGGGTGCGGGTGTAGGTGGCTTCGGTGCCTTAGGCCCTGATGCCATCGTCGGCGGGGTCGCCTACGATTACCGCATCAGCAAGCACGAGGTGACTGCTGGACAGTACACCCAGTTTCTCAATGCTGTGGCCGCCAGCGACCCGGGCGGCCTTTACAGTACCAGCATGCTGGCGGTGCCAGGGTTTGCAGGGGATATCAAGTACGGCTCCGGGATCGTGCAATCCGGCGCCGATGGCAGCTACACTTACTCGGTAGACGCTAATTGGGAGAATCGCCCGATAAACTATGTTTCGTACTTCGACGTCATGCGGTTTACCAACTGGCTAGAGAACGGCCAGCCGACGGGTGCCCAAGACGCGAGCACGACGGAGGATGGCGTCTACGCAATCAGCGACGGGCTCAGCGAGGTGCGCAACCCCAGTGCCACCTATTTCATCCCGAGCGAAGACGAATGGTACAAAGCGGCCTACCACAAGAACGATGGAGCGACAGGCAACTACTTCGACTACCCCACCAGCAGCGACAACGGCCCCGGCAACGTCCTCATAGACCCCGACCCGGGCAACGGCGCCAACTTCCACAGTGGCAGCGGGTACACGCACGAATCCGAGGTGTATTGGAGATCCGAAGTGGGCGATTTCGAGAACTCCGTGAGCCCCTACGGCACGTTCGACCAAGGAGGCAACGTTTGGGAGTGGAATGAGGAGGTCTTTGAGGGTGAGTCTCGTGGCTTGCGGGGTGGTGCGTTCGTCGGCTCCCTCTTCACCGATATCTTGCATGCCGCGTTTCGCAACCTCCGCATCGACCCGGCGGATGAGGAAGCCCCTGT
>JBDOMT010000270.1:0-23949 GCA_039831705.1 Pirellulales bacterium
CACCCCACCACCTCATGTAGCTAATTCGAATCTGTCAAAACTCAATGTCAGGCTGAACCAGTACACCCATGAAGACAAAACACAATGTGCTTCTCTAGGATTATTTCAAATTCAATCGAATGGCGATGTGCGTACCTGTAGCCACATGGAATCGGTAGGCAATATTAAGTTGGCAACTCCGCGTGAAATTTGGAACACGCGACCAAAATGGTGGGAAGCAGGCTGCTGTTTAGAAAATCGCATGAACACAGAAGAGATTGAGCGACGATTGAATTAACAGTCATTGAAAAATACCATGCACATCACATTTCTCATGCAAGACGCAGGTAGCCTCTACGGCGCCGAACGAGCTACACTTGATTTAGTGTCCGGTTTGGTGAATGCAGAGAAGGTGCGCGTATCGGTAGTTCTAATCAATGAAAGTCGTTTGAGAAAGTCAGATGGCCAGCTAGAACGAGCGTTCCGCGAGGCGAATGTCCCTTGCTATAGCTTATCGACACAGCGACCTTTTTCAAGAAAATTGATTATCTCCATACGGGAATATGTTAACTCTCATGAAGTAGACTGCCTCCATGTGGTCGGTTACAAAGCAGCAGTTCATGGAGGTTTGGCCGTACGCAATGGCCGCTTGCTGCCTTGGGTCAGTACTGTCCATGGTTGGCTCGAAAGGCCAAATGCTAAGGAGCGCTTTTATGGTTGGATCGAAGTGCAGATGCTCAAGCGGGCACAACGCATCATCGTGTTATCGAATTATTACCACGATCGATTAGCCGGATTGGGCATTGCCACCAATAAAATGACGAAAATTCCTTCGGGTCTGCGGTTGGATAATCTCAGTCTGGATTGCAATAGCAGGACAATTACTTTGTCCAATCCTGAAATGACCATTGGAATCCTGGGCCGACTCAGTTCAGAAAAAAATCACGCAATGTTTCTTCATGTGGCTCGTAATCTGTTGGATCATGGATATCAGGGAAAGTTTCTGATTGCCGGTGATGGTCCAGAGCGAGAAACGATTGAAAAGATGGTATGTGAACTGCAGTTACAGGCACATGTGGAACTGGCTGGAGTGATGGATCGAACAGAATTTTTTCGCCAGTGTGACTTGTTGACCATGTGTTCACGAATCGAAAACTTGCCATACACAATTCTGGAGGCAATGGCTTGTTTATGCCCAGTTGTCTCAACACGAGTAGGTGGCGTTCCTGATCTGGTCGAACCTGGTGTGACCGGCTTACTGGTTGAAGATCAGGATATCGTCGGAATGGCGGCTGCAATTTTACGGCTCCTACCCAACCCGAGCGTTGTGGAAGCACTGATCAGGGAAGGTCAAAAAAGACTCAAGCAGAAGTTTTCACTTGAGCAGAGCGTTGAGGCCCACTTGCGAATGTATCGCGAGCTCACAGGTAGTTGAAATAACTTGGCAATGCGCGAATAGTTGAGTTAAGAATTATTCATGTACGAATATTTAAAACAGCTTGAAGATAATGGAATTGTGATTATACAAAATTGCATTCCGTCTGAAAAACTGCGACCCATGCAAGCTGCTTTTGACGCGAGATTGCTACGACTTCGTTGGAATGATTTTGATGGGTATGAGAAGACTGAGCCATATCGCCATATGGTGCAAGATGTGCTGACATTGGAGCAAGGTTTTGTGGATGTAGCTACAGATCCTATTGTGTGTGACATTATTCATGCCTATGTAGGACCGGAGTTTCAACTGGTGGAGGCAAAGGGTTGGAAAACATTGCCCATCAAAAAAGATTTCCATGGCTGGCATGGTGATGCTTGGTACGATCAAAGTAAGACTACTGAAATTCCACGTGAAGTGAAGTTGGCGGTCTATTTGTCCGATGTGAAAACGGGTGCGTTCAACTACATCAAAGGAAGCCATCGTAAAGAGCATCCGCGCACCTACCGAGCTACCGAAATAGGAGTGGCATCCTCCAATGATATCGTGGAGGCTGTCGGTCCAGCAGGGACCGGTATTCTCTTTGATACCAGCGGTATGCACCGGCAGGGTATCCCCGTGTTGGAGCCTCGTAGCGCGATATTTCTCAATTACCATGATCCTGGTATTCCACTCCAGCAGGAAGACATCGACTATTACCGATACCACCCGCTGTTACTTAACGCCGCTTTTCTCGGCAACCTGTCTCCGCAAGATCAGCGTATTCTTGGCTTTGGAGATAAACGCAATTATCGTCCTGCTTTTCAGCGTGCTGATAACTACAATACTTTTCAGAAGGTTTCCTGCATCATCCATGGTGGATCGCTTAGGGAACGTATTTTACGTAAACGCGTACTTGGGAAATTATGGCGAACACTAGGATTCTAGGATACCACGGCAAGAGATGAGCAAGGAAACGAATCCACATACTCTGAATCATGAATTGTTGTTATCGAAAGCAGGCCAGCGCTGGCAACTCGTAGCGGTCGCCCTTGTGGTAATCTTTGCAGCCATAGTTAGGATGACAGCCTACAGTGGCTACGTTGGTGGCGACGACAGGTTCTATCTGACAGATGCGGTTAAGATGTCCAATGGCTATTTTGAACCAGAGCGACATTGGCAGTCACGCTTAATGATGGTGTTACCTGCTGCCGCCATCCATAGGGTAATCTCTGGCAGCCTAATAGCCATTATCGCTTTGCCGTTTGCCTGGTCGATTCTGTGTGTCGCATTAACATATTCGATTGGGCGCGAAATTTATGGAGAACATCGAACAGCCCTCTTGGGTTGCCTTTTTCTGGCCGTTTTCCCGTTGCATATGATTATGAGTACGCAGTATTTTCCTGCTATGGGAATTACCGCGTGTACTGCAAGTGCTTTTCTTCTATTCCTGCAAGGTGAGAAACGACGTAGTCGTGTCCTCTACTTTCTCTCGGGTGTGTTACTTGGACTGGCGTTTATGCATCGCGAAACTGCTATATTCATGTTGCTGCCGTTCTTCGTGCATGTGGCGATTCAACGGCGATGGACAACTGGTTACACGCTGGCGGTGATTGGTTTTGGTGGTGTGGTTTTGATCGAGTGTGTGGCTTTTTACATACTATTTGATGATCCGTTGTACCGCATACATCTGCTGACTGGAATTGGCACAACGGCACCTAGTGCATCCTATGAACAGATACGACCGGGTGGTAGGCTGTTCTCACCAGTGGTTTCATTAGTCACCAATCAGGAATACGGTCTGTTCTGGTTATTCATTGTGGCCGCTGTCTTCGTTTTGGTGCGACGTAGGGATCGCATGAGTTATAGCTTGCTGATGTGGCTGATACTCGTTGGATTGTACACACTTTGGGGTACCACCAGTTTGAGTGGCTACCGGAATCTTCGCCCATGGCCAAGATACATGGCCATGGTGATAATCCCTGCAGCTTTGTTGCTGGCGCGTTGGCTCGTGTTAATGCAGAGTAAAAAAATTCTGTGTATAGCTACAATAATGATAGTAACGTCGTCTTTATTCTGTGTTTATGTGGATAACAGTCGGACTTATATGTCACTTGGAAAACAGTTGGTTGAGTTAAAATCTACGCAGCCGTCTAATGTTTGGATTGTACTGGGAACGACCTATGCTGACATGTACTTTGCCAACGATATGCGAGAAATCGATGGCATAAAATTACTAGAAGGAGCGACAGTTCATACGGCACACAAGATTCAACCAGCACTCGAGGTGGTCAAAGCCGACGATGCACACATTGTCCCTCACCTCCTGCTGAGGGGGCTGGATGATGAGTCTCCAGTTCCTGAGGGGGCTACAGCAACCGTGTCGATTTATCGTCATCGCACTGACATTGCACGGCTGCTTGAGTCGACAGGCCAATTTGGGATGAAGCTGGCGCAAAAGCTTTCACCCATCGAAGGTTATTGTCTGTATCAACTCGAAAACAACTTTGGCAAGTAAGCAAGATATTGGCTTAAATAGGAAGAGGTAGAGTGGTTCCGCGATTCGTTTACGCGTACCTAAGGTGTTTAGAAATGAAATTAATTGTACAAATCCCTTGCTACAACGAAGAACAGACATTGCCGCTAACCGTACGCGATATTCCTCGTAATATATCCGGTGTCGATCGTGTCGAATTACTTGTCATCGATGATGGCAGCTCAGACAATACTGTCGAAGTCGCCAGAGAAATAGGAGTCGATCATGTCATCCAACACAAATGCAATCGAGGGCTGGCAAGGACATTTCGCACAGGAATTGACGCTTGTTTGAAACTGGGGGCCGATATTATTGTCAACACAGATGGTGACAATCAATATGCGGGACAAGATATACCCAAACTTATTCAACCGATTCTAGATGGCCAGGCTGATTTTGTTGTCGGGGATCGTAATACAAGTAAAATTCTCCATTTCTCGAGAAGCAAAAAATTTCTGCAAGCAATCGGTAGCAAGGTAGTTCGCAAACTTACGGACATCGATGTACCCGATGCAGTGAGCGGCTTTCGGGCATTCTCGCGAAATGCCGCCTTACAACTCAATGTTGTATCGCCGTTCAGCTACACAGTTGAAACGCTCATCCAGGCTGGTAAAAAGCATATTGCGGTCGCAACGGTTGCGGTTGGTACGAATTCCAAGACACGCGAGTCGCGACTGTTCAAGAGTATCCCACAATTTATTGGAAAGTCAGCGGCAACACTGCTCCGCATGTACGCGATGTACCAGCCGCTGCGAGTATTTGCCACGATCAGTCTCATCTTGTTAGTCGTTGGCTGTGCGCCAATTGTGAGGTATCTGTTTTTCTATTTTAGCGGTGATAGTAGCGGCCATTTGCAATCACTGATTCTAGGCGGTGTGTTGGTCCACATGGGATTCTTGTCTGGACTTGTGGGAATGGTAGCAGACTTGATATCTTTTAACCGCCAGTTGATTGAAATGACACTGGAAAAGACACGGAAAATGGAATTGGCAGTCATGCGATTAGAGTTAGATAAGTCTCAATCTGAATCGGAGCGGAAAAGCAGTGATGCTTAGTTGTTACGTCGTTTTACGTTCTCTAATTCAACCCTATCCTCTACTACTCATCACCTTGGTGAGTTTATTGATATTGGCTTGGAGGCGACACAAGTACAGTAAGAGCTGGTTAGTCTCGGTTTCAGTTCTGGTAGGGATGATTTGGTTCCTCAGTACACCGATTGTAGCTCATTTCATGTTGAGGACATTGGAATGGCGTTTTGAAAGGTTGCAAAAGTGGCCATCGAGTTGCCAAACCATGGTAGTTCTTGGAGGAGGCTATTACCATAGACCAAAAGAACCACTTTCTGCACGACTCTCGGAAACGACACTCCATCGGTGTCTTGAAACGGCACGACTCTATCACCAATTTGAGCAACCACGTATTCTCGTTTCGGGTGGCCAACCTAAATGCGATCGACCTGGTCCATCTTTAGCGCAAGCCATGCGCACGTTTCTTGTGGAGCTTGGAGTTGTAGAAACTGATCTTACGCTGGAGGAGCATTCCAGCACAACTTTTGAAAACAGTCGTGAGACGGCTCGCTTGTTGAATAAGATGCAAATAAATTCCATTGTGCTTGTGACCGATGCTGCACATATGGGCCGTGCTAGAAACTGTTTTGAGCACTTTGGGATACTAGTGATTCCTGCCAGTTGCCACTTTCAGTCGTCTCAATTTCCTTCGACATGGACCTGGTTCATACCCAATGCAAATGCACTGACGAGAACCGACTATGCTATGCACGAGTGGCTGGGTAGCCTTTGGTACTGGCTTTCAGGTAGTATCTAATTCACTAATTAAAAGCAAAACTTAGAAGCCATATCGTCTTGCGACCAAAGCTCAAATCAGGGATAAGGAGTCATCCTCAGACAGTAGGGGATCGAGCCAATAGAATCTGGCATCGAGCATCGTTAGGGTTGTGCCCAAATCCGTGAGAATTATTTCATGAGCTGTTTCGTTTGAGGATTCATCAGAAATTGGCGTCAGTGAGTCAGCAACCGCCGAGACTGTGTTCACCAATTCAGGAGATATTTCTTGTTGAAGTGTTTCTTGGTTGGTAGAGAGTGTCTGAATTGGCTCAGAGTTGATTGTGCTGGAAGGAGTCTCAATGAAGAAATTTGCCGTTAACTCTGAGGATTGGGATTGTTCTGATGTGTTGCTGAGCGCAAGCTGCGCTGTTGCAGGTTGAGTATTCCGCATGGCAACATAATCAAAACTCCACCGGTAATTCTGATTAAATTGCTTAGGCCCATTGATAAATGCTTGGGTGACTCCCCCTGCAAATATCTGATCGGCCTGCTGGCGGTATTGAATGTTGCCAGTCATTTGGTGTAGCCATTCGTAAACGGGAGCAATCAGCAAGTTAAGATCTGGTGCACCAATCGTAGGATTGTGTGCCCGATAAAAGAAGGTTTCATTCTCAGGTATCCATGCTGTTTGCCATGTGTAATTAGCCCCCATTTCCAGGGATTCTATAATACGAGGGTCTGGTGTAACATTGTTATAATAATTAATGAGAGCTTCTGCGGTGAGGCTAAACATAAAGGGAGCATATTCGGGATCATTTTCTTCAATAAACCACTGATCTAAATGCCCTAGAGCCTGTTCGACAAATGGTACCAAGCGATCTCTACGAGGCGCGCCCAAACGTTCCGCATCGAGATAGCTATTAATAGCGTAGGCAACTTCTCTGCTTAATGCGGCGTCCTGAGTCCATGCTAATGGTGTAATATCAGTTGCATAGGCGGCATTTTGGGATAATAGAATCACTGCATCACGTGACAGCACATCCCCAGTGCGTTCATAATGCATAGTTAATCCTCGAGTAAATTCCCAGTAACCAGGTACTCCTCCATTATTTGGTAGTACATAAATATCACGATAAGTGAGTGCGGCTTGTTCTGCGAATAAATTCCAGGAACTGTCTCCGGTATAATCAGCAATGTTATAGAAGGCTCGAGCAGCGTCATAATAAGTCACAGCAAAATTAACAGTACCGTTTGCTATGGCGGCACTCAACGCATTGCCATGTTGCAGGCCGAAACTAAGCATTTCTTGCTGCCATAATGCCAGTTCCGGGATGGTCGATGGTGATGTCACATTGATGTTGAATGTGCCGGTAGAGCTAGTGCCTTGGTTATCGTCAACACTAAAAGCAAAGCTATCGGTAGCAGTCTGACTGCCGTCGTGTTGGTAGGTGACTAAGCCGGCATTGACATCCGCTTGGGTAAATGTAGTGGTTGCCGAGCCAGAGAGAAGTATGGCGCCGTTACTCGTTCCACTGGTGACGGTATAGATCAATTCTGCCGGTGTATTGTCAGAATCAGTTGTTGTCAAAATGGCGGCGGTAATCGTACTGGCAGCGCCTTCCGTCGCGGACAGAGGGACATTGGTAGCTACGACCTGCTCGTCGTTGACTGGTGTTACATTGATATTGAAAGTGCCGTTGGTGCCGGTGCCTTGGGTGTCGTTCACGTTAAAGCTGAAACTATCAGTCGTTGTTTCATTACCACTGTGTTGGTAGGTGACCAGGCCTGCATCGATATCGGCTTGAGTAAATGAGGTAGTGGCAATTCCTGATAGGAGTAGAGTGCCGTTATTTGTTGCACTGGTGATTGTGTAGAGTAGCTCAGCTGGTGTGTTGTCGCTGTCTGTGGTTGCTAATAATGCCGCAGTTAGGGTGCCAGTAGTCCCTTCAGAGACTGACAGTGGATTGTTAGTGTTCAAAGTTTCATCCGCATTGAGCACCTGGACTGCGATGGAAACGGTAGCGATATTCGAGTTTAAATTGCCGTCATTTGCTTGAAACGTAAATGAATCGTTGCCTAAAAATCCACTGTTGGGTGCATAGGTGAATGATCCATTCGTATTGAAGGTGAGAATGCCATTGGATGTTGAGTTCACTAGCACGTAGGTAAGCGGATCGCCATTGGCGTCCGTGGCACTGACGGCAGCGTTAATGGGTACACCTTCACCGGTGCTCAAAGCACTATCAGATGCGACCGGGGCAATTGGCGCCATTGTATTGCCCATGATGAGTGCTGCCAATTCCTGTGGCGACAAGGCATGATCGATAATCACGACTTCGTCAATCGCACCCCCTTGCAGAGGAATGGCGATTGGATCGGCTAGCAGATCATTACTATTGAAACCGGAAGCACCCAATACAATGGGTTCATGGTTGCCGCTACCTCCGGAAGATGGTCCAAGTCCGCGCGTGTTTGTGGCACTCTGCTGTGACACGCCGTCGAGGAACAGTTCCAGGCCGCCAGCTCCAAAATTAAGGGATACGTGATGCCAAGTATTAGCAATAACGGAACTGTTAGTCGAAAGATTACTACTGCCTCCAGTACTTTGAAGACGAACACTTACCAATCCATCGCTTTCAAGAGTGAAGCTCAGGTGACCGCCGGTGCCGAAGCCTGCAGCATCTTTCGAGAATAGACCTTGTTGGGTATTTGTATTTTCTGCTTGGAACCAGAATGCAATTGTTCCTTCATCAAGCAAATAGGCATCATCGTGGGCAATCACAACATGGTCGTTGTTGCCGGTGAACTGCATTTCGGTATTCACGTAGAGTGCCACACCCTGGCTGATTGCTAGTGTGGCGGGTGGGGTGCGAGTAGTTACGTTGATGGTCACACGATCACTGGCCGCGCTGCCACCATTGTCTGCTGTCAGTTCCAATATATAGGTTCCCACGGTCGAGAATGAGGCCGTGGTATTGGTGGTGTTTGGATCCCCGAGTGTAACAGTTCCAGGACCTGATACCTGATTCCAGGAGACGATCATATTTTGTGGTAGATTGACTAGTATTTCTCCACTGAGAGCTGCGTTTTGATTTAAGCTAATGGATAGATCAGCACCCGCATAAACCATGGGGGCCCAGTTGCTTGTCAATGCGGGAGCGGTTACGGTTTGCTCCAAGGGAGGCGGAGATCCTGTCGGATTGATCGACATCATTTGTCGCAACTCGAGTTGCTCGAAAAGAAACGGACGGCGTTTGGTAATAATTCGGTCAGCAGTCTGATGAAAAAGTGCTTTGTAGGCGAGAGCGCGTCTCATCAAGTCATTCAAAGGCTTGCTGGAGCTTGGACGATTGTTGAGTCGACGATCATTCGCAATGCTAGGATGGTGCTTTGAGGTTGCACGCAGCACGACAGATTTTTCCAGTGGGCTATCTGGGTGCTGTTTTAAATTGAGAACCATGCGCCATCATCTTTCGTCCCTAAACGTAGCAAACCGGAAATAGCTTGCGATAAGATAGGGAAGCAACGTAAAATGAAACGTACAGATAAGCAGAAGTGTTTGGAGGTTCTTGGTGGAATGCGAAGAATCTCCGGTCCATAAAACTCTAGCATGTTATAAGGGAGATTCAATGTAAGTTGGCCGGAAAGTCTGAGTGAGGGTGATGTATTTTCAATCGCATGGTAGGAATATGCGGTAAAAATGGGAATAATAGGTCACATTGCCCCCAACGTTGGGGGTATTGAGGTTCGGTTCTGTCCCCAATTTTTCAATACTTCTAGGCAGTCTCTTGGTTCTGGTCGATTGGTGAATAAAATGATGACAGGGAACAGTCTGGTTGTATTATCGTATTTACCTTCCTATCTTCTTTACTTGCCTCTAGAGAGGGGCTTGAAGAGTGAAGTGGTGGAGCCATCAATCACCAGGAGAGCCCAGGGTTGATGGGTGTGGATGAGCCACGGATTAAATACGGATATTAAAGTTATGTGTAGGCGAGATAGGGGTTCTCCCCAGTCTTAGCAAATGTAAACCGAATACACCTAGTTCGTGAAAGTAGTGTCTTTGTTGGGAGAAGAATACAGTTCAGATATTGGTGAGATGATCCAAGGGGATGGATGCGCGCTGGCAGTCGATCTTTCGTTGGTCATTCCTGTCTACAACGAGATGGACAATGTGGAATTGCTGCATCAAGCGATCTGTGAATGTCTTGGTACTGCCAAATATCGTTTCGAAATAATTTTTGTCGATGATGGCAGCGATGACGATACTCTGTTGAAATTGAAATCACTGGTCCAGTTGGATTCGCATGTGCGTGTACTACAAATGCGACGTAATTTTGGCCAAACGGTTGCGATGCGAGTCGGTATCGAACATGTCCGAGGTGATATCATTGTGACACTCGATGGTGATTTGCAGAACGATCCGCGTGATATTCCTATGTTGATATCAAGAATCAACGAAGGATTCGATTTGGTGGTTGGTTGGCGTAAAAATAGGCAGGACCGGTTTGCTTCTAGAAAATTGCCATCGTTGGTAGCAAACTGGTGTATTAGGCGCTTTCTTGGAATATCCACGCATGACCTGGGCTGTACACTCAAGGCGTATCGTACTGAATTAATTCGCCGTGTTCCTTTGTACTCAGATTTGCACCGCTTTATTCCTGCGGTCTGTTCAATGGCCAGTACTCGAATTGACGAAGTGGTTGTACGTCACCATCCTCGTCGGTACGGCACTACAAAATACGGGATTTCACGAACTGGGCGCGTTTTGCTAGATATGTTAACAGTCAAGATGTTAATTTCGTGTGGACGAAAACCGTTACTCTGGTTTGGATACTGGGCTGTGACGATATTTATATTGGCTGGTATCACCGGATTGACTTCTTTAGTGTTTGCTCTGTTTTTAGGCTGGACATCGACTTATGTACTTCCAGGAATTACGATTGTATTGGGATATTTGGGTGTGCATTTGATGTTTTCGGGAATCTTTGGAGAAATCGTTGTTCGCTCAGGGCAGCGCGAGGGTGTGAAAACCTTGGTAGATGTCACGGTCATTGATAATGATAAAGACTATCGTCATGACTGTGTGTAATTATAGAAAGACCTGCATTTTGAGGAGTAACTATCATAGATTGCTCCTGTTAGTACATTTTGCAAGGACAAGTGAATCATGATGAGTATTGATCAAGCCAATAAGGTGGATGAAGATCTTGCAGATGAAGATAGTAGACTGCTGGATAATGATCCGACTGAAATTTCTCAATTAAGTGCCATTTGGATCTGTTCCGCAGAGGAGCCAGATACACTTGATGTACTCAATCAATACACAAATGCGCTTTCTGAGTTACCACTCGAATGTGAACTAATCATTGTCGCTAACGGTGATATGCATTGTCGAAATGAGCTGATCGGACGGATCGAAGCTTGTCACTTGGTTGCTAAAATAGTCCAACTTCACCGATATTGTGATGAATCGACTGCAATACGTACAGGATTGGAAGCTTCGCGAGGTGATCTGATAGTACTGTTACCCACGTATGTGCAGTCAGATCCTCATGCAATTATCGGTATGCTGGATGAAATTAAACGCGGTGCCCACTATGTGGCTTCTTGGCGTAATCCTCGTGTTGGCTCACGATGGAGTGCATTTAAATCACGCCTATTCAATGTTTTTACAAGTTATATGACAGGCATCAAGTTGCACGACACCAATTCGGGTCTTCGAGTGATGAAGCGTGAGGTAACCGAAAATTTGCCAATCTATGGTGACCTGGATCGATTTTTACCGGTCTTGGCGGCGATGCAAGGCTTTCAAGTTTCGGAAGTGATTGTTCGACACGTGATGGATCGCGAGAAAAAGGGAAATAATCGATTTGGTGTTTATATGCGACGGATTCTCGATTTGATGACCCTGTTTTTCTTATTCAAATTCACTAAAAAGCCATTGCGTTTTTTTGGGCTTATTGGCAGCGTCTCACTGGGGATGGGTGGTCTGATCATCGCAGGAGTTACAGTTCAAAGATTCCTAGGCACGAGTATGGCAGACCGTCCTGCTTTATTATTGGGTGTAGTATTTTTGGTATTAGGTGCGCAGCTATTTTCTGGAGGATTGTTGGGTGAGCTGATAATTTTTACCCATGGTCGACATCTATTTCACCAACATGTAGAAGAAATACACAAACATTCCAGTAAGGAATCAGATTAGTTCTTATGTTGCATTTGCTTCTTGGATCTGCGTTGTAAGATCCTGTTGACTGGTGCCCCCAATGAACATGCGGTACCAGACTTCACTGTTGAGAAGTAACCAAAGTCGGTTGCCGTGATCCGCCTTGCCGGTTTCATGCTCGTGAATCATCGAGTCGATCGGCTGCTGAAGCAAAATGCCATCATGCACTAAGTGAGCATCATGTAAGAATAATTTATAGAGCAGGCTCAGTTCGTCTTTTAGCATGTAAGGCAGGGCCGATGAAAAGCCTTGTTTCTTGCGGATCAGTAATTCAGGTGGCAAGTAGCGCTTTGCTAGCTGAACTTGTATGTAGCGTAACGAACGACCGCGTACTTTGAGCCGTGCCGGTAATCGAGCGGCAAACTCGGCGATTTCGTGATCCATAAATGGGCTGCGTGCTTCCAGGCCATGAGCCATCGTCATCCGGTCCTGGATCATCACCGGATGATCGGGTAACCGCACTTGACTGTCCGCATAAAGCATGCGGTCAACTGAATCAGAAGCTTGATTATGGTCGTATGCCTGGCGTATCGACTCGCCGGGGTTGAAATTTTCTATGGCCTCACGCATGACTGGACCGTACAAGGCGTTTTTGAATGACTGCCGCAGATAGAAGTACCCCAAACTTTGGACGTAGCGCTCACCCTCGCGGAAATACGACAGGTGGTGCATCCACTTCAGTTGATGCCCGACGCTCTTGTACCAACTGCCGTCCGGGACCATTTTTAAAGCTGGTTGAATGATGTGTTGCCGAATCTGATACGGGATCATCGCGTAATAATCGGCGTAGCGATTGCCATAGTAACGATCGTAGCCACCGAATAACTCATCACCCCCATCACCACCCAAGACAACCTTGACGTGTTTGCTTGCCATCTGTGCAACCAGGTCCATGCAGGCAGACAAAGAGTCGGAGGGCTCGTCCAGCTGATTCACCAGCCGAGGCAGCGATGTAAGTAGTGAGGGATTGATAGGCTCTTCATGATGATGTGTGTGATAACGCTGGGCTACCAGGCGAGCTGCGGGTGCTTCATCAAACCCCTCATAATCAAGGCCCATAGAAAATGTCTGCAAATCCTCTACCAAACCGTGTTTCATCGCTAGCGCTACAATTAAAGTTGAGTCCAGCCCTCCACTCAAAAACGCCCCAACTGGCACATCACTGATAAGATGCAAGCGGATGCAATCTACTAGCCGATGTTCCAATTCATGAAGTAAATCTTCATCACTTCCGGACCACTTTGGTTCGTAATCCAAATTCCAGTAGCGCTCGATGCGCAGACCATTTTCGTGGTCAAATGAAAGGGTGTGTGCGGGCGGCAGTTTCCGCACTTGCTGAAACATACTACGTGGTGGCGCGATTATGCGTAACGAAAAGTATTCATCCAACGCTGCTAGATCAAGCTTCACAAGGGATCGATCCAGTGCCAAAAGCGCCTTGATTTCTGATGCAAAAATCAGCTCATCGGCACGCTGCGTGTAGTAAAAAGGCTTCTGCCCCAATCGGTCGCGGGCGGCAAAAATGCTACGTTTACGCTGATCCCAAATTGCAAATGCGAACATGCCACGCAGATGCTTCACGCAATCCGATCCAAAATCTTCGTAAAGATGAACAATAACCTCGGTATCACTATTTGTTTTAAAATGGTGACCACGTTGGAGTAGATTGGATTTGAGTTCGCGGTAGTTGTAAATTTCTCCGTTACACACGATCCAAATGGTCTCGTCTTCATTCGACATTGGCTGTTGTCCGCTGCCCAGGTCGATAATACTCAGCCTGCGATGTCCTAGCCCTACATTACCTCGAACCATCAAGCCAGAGTCATCGGGTCCGCGGTGAGCCAGACTTTGGGTCATTACGCGGAGTTGTTCCTCGTGGACGAGTTCGGTAGAAAATATTCCGCAAATTCCGCACATCAGTGATGACTCTGGTGTTGCATGGAGACCGTATTCAGGATCGCTTGACCGCCACAGCAGCAATTTTTTTAGTAAAGATCCGGTTCGATTTACCGTATAGAATAAATAGGCTCCAAAAGGCTAGACTCAACAGCGATGATACACCCCATGCAACATAGTTCATCGGGTTTTTGTAGAAAACATAGAGGTGGAGTGGAAACGGTTGCACATCTTTAAATCGGCAATACTCTAGCACTTGCTTAAGCGAGTAGGCAGTGAATGTATTGAAATGGTCAAAGTTTTGAGCCAAGGTTTCGGCTCCAACAATGGGATTGGCTCCATTGAGTCCGTGACAAATCAATCTTCCGGACTCATTGAGCTTTTCCCAGACCAAGTTCAAAAAGGAAACCATCTCCTTTTTCGTTAGATGGTTTAATTCTTGCTCACAGATGATCGCGTCATAGAGCTTTTGCGTGTTTTCCAATTCATCAAGAGCTCCCATCACTTTGCAATTAAGACCCCGTTTGAGTGCATGTTCCACTTGAGATGGCAAAGAATCGATGCCAAGCACATTGGTATAGCCTTGTTCTTTAAGCAAATTGACAAAGTACCCTGGCCCACAACTAATTACTAAAATTTGGGCACTCTTGTTAGAAGGCACATGATTTAAATAATTGACTCGGTAAAATTGGCCAAAAGTTTTGTAACCCTTTTCGATGTCTTTGGGCCCTTCCCAGAATGAGTCGAAACACTCAATCTTGGCTGTCAATTCTGTTCGTTCGGCCATGTCTAGCTTTCTTTGTAAATCGCTGTTTTGTTCGTTATATTCGCTATCCAATATTTCGCTTCGGCCTGATTTGGATGAGTGTGGGTTAGATCAAGTCTTTGCTCCGGTACCACTGAGCCGTAAACTTAGCGCCTTGTTCAAAACTAATTTTTGGTTGAAAGTCCATTATAGACTGCGCTTCGCTACAATTAAATTTGAAACTTTTGATAAAAAAGTTCATACGCCTACGGTGTAGTGGTGGCTGAATGCCCAATGGTTGGAGCAGAGTTTCCATCCCAATCGCCGTGGCCAGCAGTGGCCACAGCGGCACTCGGATCGTAGGACCTTTGGTGTCTAACGCCTTGGCAATACCCAATACCATTTCGTTGGTGGTGATCGCCTTGGGACCAGCGAGCACGAAGGTTTTGCCGACGGCCTCATTAATTGTCGCGGCCAGCTTCATTCCATCGATAAGATCGTCCACATAGATTGGATGGTGGAGATTGGTGCCCTTTCCAATCATGAAGAATGTTCCTTTTTGGATCCCTCGAAACAGCTTTAACAATCGACGGTCACCTGGGCCATACACCTCAGCTATCCGAATAATAGAAATCGGCAACTTTTCGAAAAAATGTTGGACAACTTTTTCGCCTGCCAGCTTAGTGACACCATAAATATTATCAGGTTCAAGTGACGAATTTTCACTCACGGGGTCATTATGGCTACTGCCATACACGCCAATGGTACTGCCGTGAACGAACCGTTTCACATTCGTGTCAACGGCCGCTTGTAACACATTGCGTGTGCCTTCAACATTGACGTTGTAAAAGTGTTGGTCGGGTACATTGGCTTCATGTTGGGCTGCGGCCAGATGATAGACCACTTCGACATTCTCTGCAGCACTACGTAGCGACTCAATGTCCATGACCGAGCCATCAATGATTTGGATGTTACTATTCTCTAGTTCTTGACAATTTTGACATTCAGCCGGAGTGTTCCTTTGTGCCATTACCCTAACGGTCTGGCCCAATTCGCGACAATGTAGTGCGAGCCTTGAGCCGATAAACCCAGTTCCCCCTGTGATCAGTACGTGCATAGTGTCTGTTTCTTCTAGTTGCTAGCCTGTTTAGTGTGAGTATATACCACCATCGTGTTACCAGAATAGGCGCCCAAGTCAGCTTTGTGCGCGGACTCAAGTTGTTTGAGAAATTCATGAAAGGTCAATTTTCAGAGTTTGGTGTCTGCTTGGTATAGAGCTCATACAGGAAACGTCACTACGATATTGCCATCCGTCTTCTTTAAAACGCACTGATTGTTGCGTTCGACCACGGGTAGACTTTTGTCGGGTAGCCATTTCAAAGACTTGATCACCAATAACTTCCCTTCGTCCAAGAGCCGAAGTTTGCCCACATGGTTGGGAATGGATTTGTAGCTTAGGGCTCGATATAAACGATCCAGCTTTTTAGCACTCCATCTTGCGTCTAGTATGCCGTCGTTTGGCAGGTCGTGGCGGGAATAGTATCGCCCGGAACTGTTGTGATTGTGAATCGATACGGTGTCAGGATTTGATAATTTTTCAATTAAAGCAGGGGTGCTATCGATACCGGCCTGAATGCATTTTACTGACAGAGAAAATGCCGTTTCTCTTTTGTCGATTGCAAATGGTGTTTCCATAATGACATCACCGGCATCAATCTTTTCCAACATAAAATGCCAGCTGATGGAGTGCATCGACTCATTGTTCCAAATGGCCCAGCTTGGTATATTTACGCCTCGGTATTGCGATAATGGGCCGTTATGGAAATTGATGCAACCATGAGCCGCGATGTTAAGCAGGGCGTTTCTAAATAGATATTGATTGTCTGCTGAGAAAATATAGTCCGGTTGTAAACGGTCGATTTGTTCTAATAGGTTGGGATGGTTTAGTTTCGTTGTCTGCAGATAGTCTGCACCAATAGCAGAAGTTGTGTTTTGTAAACTCTTACTCCCTGGCCCGGTATCAATCACCAGTCCGACACGATGGCCAGCTGATTGGTCGAGTACGCAAGTCAAAGCCTCAGCAAGCGCGCCTACACCTGCGATAACAGTATTCAGTTTCATTCTTAGTTGCCATCTGTTGCAGGCTTCTTCATGACCAGTGGTGGCCTGGATCCCGCGATAGAATCTTCTGGGATATCTCCTGATACGGTTACGCCTGACCCGATCATGCTTCGACTTCCGATATGTACATTATCGATCACAATACACCCCATCCCAAGTATGCATCTCTCATCAATGGTTATGGGGCCTTTGGAGTAGCGGTCAAATATTTTAGCATCGCTTGAGTCATTAAGGCGAAACAAACCTCCTGATATTTTGCTGCCGCCTCCGATGAAGACATCGTTAGCGATGTCAATTCCACCTTGTGATACAATCACGCTATCATTGCCGATACTAGAGCGGGCACCTAAACGTAAAGAGCCTACTTTAGATTGCAGAACGGCACCTCGCCCAATCAATGCGTTTTGCTCGATGATAAATTCACCCGGTTTGGAGCCCCGAGCATCAATGAAGGCATTGTCATCAATGATGACTCCGTCACCGATGCTCATGTTTTTTGTATTGCGTAAAGTAGTGTTTTTGCCAAATACGACACCCTTGCCAATATGTTTGAAAAGCATGGGGTAAAAGATTTTTCGTAATACTAAACCGAGTGCACCTGGAACCCATCCAAATAAGAGTGTAATGAGTTCATACTGTAGCAGTCGCCAGATGGAAAATTCCCCAATGACTAGAGCGGCGTACTTTTTTGCTGTTGAATTCGATTCATCTAGGTGGGCGCGAATAAAGTCATCTTCGGAAAGTCCAATTTTGTTACGTTGATTGTACATCGGGCTATACCATTACTCGTCGTTGATTTGAAGCTGTACATGATGACAGAGTGAACCAATTTTTGTCATTTCTTCTGGGCTGAGATCTTCAAAGTTAAGATCAATTCCTAATCGATCTTCAATGCTGACGACCAGATGCAAAAAATTCATAGAATCTATCAGCCCTGAATCAAGAAGATCAAAATCGTCAGTCAACGATTTCGGATCAACGCCGGCATTCTGCAAATGGTCTTGTAGAGATTCAATAATGAATAATTTAATATCTTCTGCTGTCATTTTTGTGTTTCTGCTAACAATTCGATCAAGGCATTACGATCAATTTTGCCATTGCTGTTGATAGGAAATCGCTCCACCACTTCAATCCGACTCGGTGTCATATAATTGGGTAGATGTGATTTTAAATTGGCAAATATCAACTTGCGATCGAATTTTGGAGCTTGCACAAACACAACGACACCACCGATGCCATTTTCTGTCTGTGGCCAACCAACAGCAACCGCTTCATCAACTTTACCGACACTGCGTATGATAGACTCGATTTCGCCCAACTCCACTCGGTGGCCATTGATTTGGATTTGATTGTCTAGACGGCCAATATACTCAATCGGCGCCTTCGCTGTTCTGCGGATTACGGAGTCACCGGTTCGATAATATGTTTCGTTATGGTCAGGTAGGTGAATGAACGATTCTCCAGTCTTTTCGAGATCGTTCAAATAGCCTGCCGTTAGTTGCGGGCCGGTCATCATCAGTTCACCTTGCGTGCCAACGGCCACTTTTTCGAAGTTTTCATCGACGATCATCGCCTGCATTCCAGGTAGTGGTTCGCCAATCGGCACCAGGTTGCTTTTATTGCCACCCTCTCCGTATTGCAATCGGTCGTCACTCCGAAACCGATGAACAGTGCAGGCTATAGTTAGTTCTGTTGGCCCATACAGATTTTCTACCACAGAGTTTGGTGCAGCAAGGCTCCAATGATTGGCCAGTTCTACTGGCAGTGCTTCGCCACAGAACAGGCTCCAATGCAGCGTAGTATATTTATCTGGTTTGAGTTCACCAAATGTTTTCATGAATAAGGCTGTGGAAGGCACCGAAAACCACAGCGTTAATTGTTCGCGGTTAATATATTTTCCCGGTTTCATCAATTCTTTTGCCGATGGAACACAGATACATGCGCCTGCTCCCCAAGCTAAAAATAAATCAAAAACAGATAAATCAAAGGTCAATGCAAATGTTTGCGACACCCGATCTTTGTAACTCAGTTGGTACCGCGCCTGCGCGGATTGCAGAAAATGACAGACGTTCTCATGGGATACCTTTACGCCTTTGGGTATCCCAGTACTGCCTGAGGTAAAAAGCAAGTAGGCCGTATGACCAAGTTGACAAGGTTTGCGAACTTGTGAGCTGCTGACATCCGTAGCCGATCGGAACAGATGCTGTGGATACCGCTCACGTAGCTCAAGCAGCTGTAGGTTATCAGGTAAGATCACCAATAGAGGTTGGCATCCACCATCCAGCAAATCTGCTAATGACGACAATGCGTGTTTGTCGACGATCATCGAGCGGCATTGCGATCTTTCCAGCATGCCTTGTAAGCGATTTATCGGAAAGTCGGGATTAAGGGGAACATAACCATGACCAGCAAATAAAGCGGCCAATATGCCCGCATAGGTGGTCTGACTACGCTGACCGAAAACAGCCGTCAGGTGAACATCATCGTTCTGGCATTCTGCTTGAAGCTGTTGCGATAGGCCTTGGGCAAAATGGGCGAGTTGTCCATAGCTAACCTCCTGGCCATCGATCGATAATGCTGGGCGATCAGAATAGCGGAGGGACGATTCATAAAATCCGTTTGCCAAGTGTTTGCTATTCATTGTACTGTCAGTCTTTGCATGCGCCCTGTGATAACAACAAAATGATAACATTGTTGTGGCTATCAATCGTGACCCTGATTCTACGAAAATGCGAATAGCGAGGCAATCCATGCCTTGTTCCGCACATTTCGAGTGTGTAATTTTTATATTTTACAGGATTGGATCGGGGATTCGCAAAAATTAACGCAGAGGTGCGGAGGACTCTGCAAACCGCAGAGGATTAATAAATTATGCATGAAAATGAGAACTCTGAAAAAATAATTGGTGCTGTAATCGAAGTTCATCACATTATAGGTCCAGGTCTTTTGGAATCAGTTTATGAAGATGCTCTCTGCCATGAGCTGCATTTGAGAGGATTGAAATTTTTGAGACAACAAAGCGTCCCCATTCCTTTTAAGGGGATCAGGCTTGGTACGGATCTGCGATTGGACTTGCTCATAGAAGATAAGGTAATAGTTGATCTGAAAGCGAAAGAAAATTTATCGCCTATTGATAAACCGAAATTGCTGACCTATCTCCGGTTGAGTGATATACATTTGGGATTAATACTCAACTTTCATGTCGAATTATTATGTGATGGCATTTCTCGGGTAGTCAATAAATTACCCGAGTAAAACAAGTAAGCTCTGCGAACCGCCGCACTGTAAACGTCCAATTTGCGCGCAAGGTGCGTGAATATTTTTGACGCAGAGGCGCAGAGGACGCTGAGAACCGAAGAGGAAGGCATTTAAATCAACTCTGCGCACTCCGCGCTCTCTGCGTTAAATTTCTTCCACCTCCATCTTGTGAATAATTGACAATCCTAACAGACTGTTCACAAGTTGTGGGAAGGTTCACTCTGTAAATAAAGTTTACGATGCATGAAAAGCCAGTTGTAAATTTGTCATTTGGTTGTGGCCAACAGTTGCTCCGCGCCCTCTGCGTTAAAATCGGGTCCGTTACAATGGTCAAGTTTTTTCCTTCGCCTAAGAATCGAGAGTTTACATGCGATCGTTCTATTGGGATAACCTATCAGTCACATCTGAGTTTCCTTCACGATCCCCCATGAAATAAAAGTATCCGCCTAGCATGCTCATTGGGAGTACTAGTCCACGCAACATCAGCATGGCCGATAGGCCCGTTTCGTGATTGAGGCCGTAGTACCCCATAAGGTACATGAACGATCCCTCAACAAGTCCCAAACCCCCGAGGCTGATAGGCAGTAATCCGATTACCTCAACAGCAACAACCGCGATGGTCAGTTCTGAAATGTTGCTCTCGGTACCCAGTGAGTAGACTAGTAGCCAGATGAAGAAGATGCGATTGATGTGAAAAATGAATGAAGTGAGCCCTATCAATACCATCTGACGTGGATGCTTACGAAAATCAGCTCCAAGATGGACGAGTATCTGCATCGGTTTGGGGCAGAATCGAGATGTGATAAGCCGTTGAATTAGACGCCATCGGAGTATTACGAATAATCCCACGATCCCTGCCACTATCCCGATGCTGCCTGCCATCACGATTGTACCCGAAAGGTCGTCTCCTTGATTTGCAAAGGTGATAATTGCCGCTACATACCCCAATAGCAATAGCGCCATAAAACCTGATAACCGTTCGACAAACACAGCAAGTAACGCACAAGTTTTTCCCTTAGGATTATTTATTGTCTTGTAAATGCGGTAGCCATCGCCGCCAATGCTCGTGGGCAGGAAATGATTGAGAAACGTAGCTACAAGATACCATCGCTGAAGCTTATACCAACCGTACTGTAGCCCGTGTATCAACAGAAGCTGTTGCCATTTGTAGGCACTGATCGGCAGGCTTAAGCAGACCAGCAGAAAGCTTAGAAAGATTAGACGTGCATCAGACTTGCGGAGTACGCTCCCGAGTTGCTGCCAGTCGGTATGCGTAACGATCCAGCCACATAGTGCCATTGAGGCAATGATCTTAATGGCCAGAAGGGTGTATTTACGCCTCGATGGAAATGCTTGTTTGGTCAGAATATTCTCCATGTACCCTCTATCCAGGTCCCACATCGCTCCAAGTATCGGCTTGGAGAGTCACAAGTGATGGTCAAGCCAAGACTTATAGATATGAGCTGCAGGTCTGGATTAGCAATTCCTCGTACCTCAGTGCTGTGTTCTCGACCGAATACTGCTCCGCCAAACGCTTATTCTCTTCACCACTACGTGCAGCCCATTCGCTATCATCCAATACTCGCGCCAATGCATTCTTTAATGCAAGTGGGTCGCCGGACGCCACCATAAAGCCGGTCTTGCCATCTTGCAGAAAATCCTCCTGCCCACCATTTGTTGTCGCGACAACGGGGAGTCCACAATGCATCGCTTCGATGAAAACAAGACCAAAACCCTCATGTAGAGAGGGCAATGCGAAAACGTCGCTTTGAGTGAGTAGCTGATATTTCAATTCTTCCGGCACGAATCCACGAAACTGGATCTGAGTCGACACCCCGAGTTCCTGTGCAATCGCCTTGAGGTTATCGAGCTCAGGGCCATCTCCAAGCACGATAAGATCAAGCTCTGGACGCTGCAACAGATGCAAGGCCCGAATAAGTGTTGGCAAATCTTTCCGTCTGACAAGGCGACCTACAGTGATTGCATATTGCTTGTTGATGTCCAGTCCCAGTTGCTCTCTGGAGGCCGGTGAAAATTTGGGCATTTTAATACCCAGCGGTATAACCTCAATCTCTCGATCGAACTTGTAGAACTGTCGGGCACGTCGCTCGATATCATGTGATATGGCTGTATGCCGATCTGCCTTCGAAAGGACACGTTTTACCACGGGCTTTAGCAAGGGGTTTCGATGTGGTGAATACCACTTCGTCGGATCATAGATGTCACCACCAACAATAGTCAATAGATGCGGAATACAGTGGCGCTTTGATAAATGAACACCAGTTGGTCCACTGGGAATAGCAAACATTGTATTGATCACGTCATAGCCATACTTTTTTACAAGCTTGGTACCCTCTGCTATTCCGAATGGATAGAAGGAGAGCATAGAGGTTATGGAGGCAGTAGATTTTGCGTTTCGACTGAGAACACGCGCCCGAAAAATGGTCAAATCACAGTCGGCCTCCGACTCCTTTTTGGGCGCCCCAGTCGCCGAAGATGTAAGGACATGCACGGTGTGACGCCGGGCCAATTCACGCGCAATATCCTGAGTTGCCACTCCACCTCCACCGCCTAGCGGGGGGTACTCATAGTTGATCATCAGAATTTTCATGCTAAATCCACACCCTACGATCAACCCAGCACATTGCGGCTTAATTGCTTCAGATCAGCTTCTACCATCTCATCAACCAGCTCCCTGAAACCGTATTTTGGTGCCCAACCAAGCTTCTTTCTGGCTTTTGATGCATCTCCAACCAGCAAGTCAACTTCTGCGGGCCGATAAAATATTTTATCAAGACGAACATAATCCTGATAGTCAAGATCCACTTTCGCGAAAGCCAGTTCGCAAAACTCACGCACGCTATGTGAATTCCCTGTAGCAATTACAAAATCATCCGGTTCAGGCTGCTGAAGCATGAGATGCATCGCACGGACATAGTCCTTCGCGTGACCCCAGTCTCTGTAAGCATCGAGGTTACCAAGTGACAGGTGATCGATCATGCCAAGCTTTATCTTTGCGACTGATTGGCTGATCTTGCGTGTTACAAACTCATAACCGCGCCGGGTGCTTTCATGATTAAACAAGATGCCCGAGCAACAAAACATTCCATAGCTCTCACGGTAATTTTGTGTGAGATGAAAACCTGCTACCTTGCTGATACCATAAGGACTGCGCGGGTGAAAGACAGTGCACTCAGTCTGCGGCACTTCGTGAGCTTTTCCGAACATCTCTGAAGAGCCTGCAAAGTAGAAACGGCATTTCGGTTGCAGCTCTCTGATAGCAGCAAGGACGTAATGAGCGCCGTTAATGTTCGAATTCATAGTAGAAAAACCATCAGCAAAACTTTCTGCAACAAAGCTTTGAGCGGCCAGGTGATAGCACTCGTCGAATTGAGCATGACCAAATACCTGATAGATGGACGGGTAACTCTCAAGACTGCCGGGATGCAGTTCAATCTGGTCACTGATAGCGCTTAGCCGCGTCAATCGGTTCGTCTGGTCCTCCAGTGCAACTCTGCGTACAAGTCCATGGACCTCATAGCCAAGATCAAGAAGATGCTCGGCCAGATAACTTCCATCCTGTCCCGTAATCCCGGTAATTAATGCTCTTTTCGCCAATTAAATTTCTCCATGCAGTCAAAATGCATCGTTTAAGAACCAATGAGTCCCGTGTTGGCAGTCCTATTTAATCGCCAGGATCACACCTGGAAATGTGGATCGAAAATTTATTCAACTTCCAGAAGTGCATCGAGAAAGAACGATCGGAACTAAACCGCAATACTGATAGGAAAATCGATTTTCACTCTATTGGGGTTGATTATACCAAGAGGGGTTGGTGAAGCAAAAGGAAAAAGAGCTGAAAAGCGGCTATACAGCTCAAGGTAGTGTAACGTAGTTTCTGTAAAAGCTGTTTCAGCAGCAAGGGGAAAAATGGGGCGTTCGTAGTGGAACGAGCGCAGCGAGTGCAACGGAGGACGCCCCATTTTTTTGGCC
>JBDOMT010000412.1:0-5447 GCA_039831705.1 Pirellulales bacterium
CTGACATTTAAGGTCTCCTTCTCTATGAGCTTTGAGCGGCTCACGAGATGGAGGCCTCTTTTTATCTACGGAATTATCAAATTCTGCCAGTCCCCCGGCGGAGCCGGGGGTTTTCTCAGGTTAATAAAGTTCACTTGGATCATAGACCTGTTGGTCGTCGCGAGAGCAGACTCTTGCAAACACTTCAAAATCGATGTCAAATTTGATCGGTCGGACGGAGCCATCACAGAACACACCAATGAAATTTCCAGGATGGGATGAACCAAATGCCGTCATTTTGTCGATAGATAATTGTCTCTGCCCTTCCAGTTGATAGTCGGGACCTGGCTGGACGTGTCCCCAACGGACAATATCCCAATCCCAACCGTCTGCCCAGCCTTGGTCATCGTCCGCGTGCCCCTGCCCGAGGTCGCCGACATACATACGCTTTTCTCCGACCAGGAGTGTGTGGGTCAAGCCGTCTTCAATGTGTCGCGAAGGAATCACCTCGTAACTGCGTTTTCTTCGACGACCCTTCATGGCAGTGCGGACAATCGGAGCATCGTTCCCGTTCCCCATCATGCCAAAATTGCCGTTACCCTCCTCAGAGGTACCAGCGTTACCGACATAGTCCGTCATCGCACGCTGACCGTTCAATTCACCTGAATCGTGAATCGTGGGCCCGCGACGGGAAGGACAATAGTAGCCCGGGATCTCTGCCGCCCGGACCTTAAAGTCATCTACCTCCTCCCACAATTGCTGCTGCTCAATGTAGGGCAGTATCTGGTAGTGCCACCCCCAATCCTGGAAGGGAGCGGCTTTAGGCCGACCAGTGTTGTCTGCGGCTTTAGGCTGACCATTGTCCTCTTTGGACCGATATTTCTGCCACCAGCCATTGCCACCGTCCGGGTAAATCTCGCGTGCGTCAGCATGTAGCTGGACGGCCAGACCAATCTGCTTGAGATTATTCGAACACTGAGTCCGTCGGGCAGCTTCTCGAGCCGCCTGGATGGCCGGCAATAGGAGTGCCACCAGAATGCCAATGATGGCAATCACAACCAGTAATTCTACGAGTGTAAAACCAGACCGCACTGTGGCGATCCTACGCCTAGCATCTTGTTTCATTTTATGTACTCCTACCTTGAACTTAGGCATGATGAGTGTAGCCAACTAGTGGCCCTTAGTATCCTGTTTTCATGTATTCGCAATGTTATCAATCAAATTTTGCAATATTGTCTAAAACAACTTACAATATGTTGTAATTTCATCCCGCGAGCCTTCCATAGCACCCCTAATAGCTTACTCTCGAGCAACTGTGACTTGCTGCCCATGTTTACCGCTGAGTTTCCGGTAGAATTCTTGGCCATCCGCCCAGCGAACCTCTATGCCGGTAGCCGTGCGCTTACCTAAGCCAAATGTGATGGTGGTGGTCGTCTGAGTTAAGTAACTCTCACCGCAATAGACTTCGGCCGTTTGTCGAGTATTGTCATCCATCTTCAGCGTGACGCGGGCACCGGCTATGTCGAAGTCGCCACGGGAAGACTGCAACTTCACCTGCAATGTTCTGCCGGAGATCGTTTGGTTTTCTTGTAACAGTAACCGATCATTGTTGACTCCGATGAGGAAGTCCAATCTGCCGTTGCCACTTAAGTCCACTGCGGCCAGACTCCTTCCATCCTGATTCACAACCAGTCCGCTCGACCGTGAGTCCACAGGAACGAACGTTCCATCTCCACGGCCACAGAGCAGCAGACTTAATCCACCATTCATGCGACCGGTTTCTCGCTGCGGACAGGAGAAATTTTGAACCATGTAGACGTCCACCAAACCGTCGGCATCAACGTCTGCCAATTGCACACCAAAGGCGGGTGATACCTGCGCCATCCGAGGAAACGGCTGAAAAGTGAATACTCCTTTACCGTCATTGATCAGTAGACCTGACTGTAGACAATTGACTTCCAGATGGAGTGCGCTGTCCAAGCAGCTAGGCGTGTAGATATCCGCCAGTTCGGCTAGAGCAAACTGGTGATAGGTGGGAAACTTCTCGCGCAGGAAGGGCATAGCGTTCTGTGAGCAGCTCTTACCGCGAATTGGCAGTAAATGATCGCCCTGTTTCTTGGCTTCGATAATTCGAGAACGCCCCGAGTTCTCGAAATCGCCGTAATAGATCGCAACCGGCGACTCCGGCTTGGGGTGGTACTTGGTGTTGAGTCCAAAATTGGTGACCGCGTAGTCGATGTCACCATCACCATCAACGTCGCGGCCCGCAATCCCGTTCCACCACCCCAGTCGCTCCGAGAGGCCCGCATCGCTCGTACGATCGACCAAAATTCCGTGCTCGTTTCGGTAAAGCTTGACCGGCCCCCATTCATGCGTGACCAGTAAATCGAGCCATCCATCATTGTCAGTATCAGTCCAGAGCGCAGCGGTAACCAGGCCCGTATTCGCCAGGCTGGGCGCCGCGGTTGCGGTCGCATCGACAAAGAGAATTTTGCCGTCGGAAGTGTCATTTCGGAGGATTCGGCTGTTGGGAGCAACTGGGTATTCGCCCGGAATACTTCGTGCTCCAATAAAAAGGTCCATGTCCCCGTCGCGGTCGAAATCACATGCAACAACACAGCTGCCACTGTCACGCAGATCAGGCAAGGTGTCCGAAGCAGCCTTGACAAATGCTCCTTGGCCGTCGTTCAGGTACAAACGATCCTTAAGAACTTCGTCACCCGGCTCGCATTCAACACCACCACTGACGACATACAGATCTCGATCGCCATCAGAGTCCACATCGAGAAATAGGCAACCCATGTCCTCACAATCCAACTCACGGTAAAACGGCCCGTCGCGGAAAAAGTCATCCAAGATGACCGGATCATACTCGCCATCGTGGTTAATTAGCAGTGTTGCCTGCTGGCCGGCAGTCCCCCCGACAAACAGATCGTCTGTACCATCACCATTCACATCCGCCACGGCAATTCCAGGCCCCATCTGTGATAATTTAATAGGGAGCAAAGGCTGCCGCTGGAAGTCATCATAGTCCTTCTCACGATGACCAATTTCTAAGGCGTCCATCTTTTTGGACTGCACGAACATTGCAGGTTCTTCTGCCGGCAGAGCCTTAGTTTTTGACGAAATCTCAGGTTCCCCAATGGTATAAAATCTATTGGACCGAAGTGAGTCGACCGTCTGCACGCAGCCGCTCGGCCAACGAATGGTTAGCTTGTCAATCTGTTCGCGATCACCTAAACCGAAATGAACTACCGGCTCATCGCAGCCCATGAAGCCACGGGCAAGTGTCACATAAAACGCTTGTTTCAATCCACTGGTTTCCATGGTCACCAGCGAATCAATCCCGTAACGGTTACTCTGCGTACCACGCAGGGCAATCTTGACACAATTGCCGCAGTTGAGCTGATTGCGAAAGATGCTGGGTGCTTCGGCAAAATTGTTGACGACAAGATCCAAATCACCATCGTTGTCCAGATCTCCCATGGCAGCTCCGAAGCCTATGGCTGCCTCGTCGAGTCCCCATGCCTTTCCTACGTTGGCAAACTGCAAATCTCCCAGGTTGCGAAACGCCAGATGCTGGTCCCGTTTTTGGCCAACTTCGTCGAGCCGGACGGTCCTATTCTCTTGACCCGCTTTCTCTACTACATCACTGTTAAGCCAGTCGCCTGTCATGCCATTGGTAATGAACATATCGACACGCCCATCGCAATCCAAATCGCCTAACTTCAAAGACCAGGTCCAGTCGGAATTCGCCACGCCCGCGAGTTGGGCTACTTCGAGAAAGCGACCGGTGCCCGTGTTGACATAGAGTGCATTGCGCATCATCTGCTGCGGATCGGAAAGATCCATAAACCAGGCGTCATTCGACATATCTCCCATGCCGAGCTTCGACTTGTAATGCGTGGTTCCCGCCATGTCGGTGCCCATGAAATCCAACATTCCGTCGTTGTTCACATCGGCCACGTTGCAACCCATGGAGAACCATGGAGTGTGTGGCATCGTCTCCTTGAGGACATCGGTGAACGTTCCGTCACCGTTATTGTGAAAAAGGCGATCGGGACCGTAGAAGTCGTTGGCTACGTAAAGATCTGGTTTGCCATCATGATTGTAGTCCCACCAGGTGGCGGCAAGACTCAAGCCGTTGTCGCGCAGACCCGCCTCCCTGCTGACTTCTACGAACGCTCCATGTCCCTCATTACGATAGAGTCGTGAAAATTGGCCCGCCTGGATGAATTTGACCTCCTTGCCACCGGGGATCGGAAAGAGCGCCATGAGCTCCTGCGCTTCCGGGAGGATTTCGACTTGACCTCCCCGCTGCACATAGAATTGGCGTCCCCGGGCTAATTGGTCGTTCAATCGTTTGGAATCGGCTTCGCTGACGAAACGATTGGTGGCGAGAAATCCATCCATATCACCATCACCATCGTAGTCGGCGAAGGCCATCATGACGCTAGCGCCGGCAAAGGCTAGGCCGCGGCGCTCAGCCTCTTCAACAAAAGTACCGTCATCCTGGTTGATGAATAATCGGTTGGGGCAATCGTACCCGCACACAAACAGATCCAAGTCGCCGTCGTTGTCGATGTCGACAAATGACGGACCACAACCCCATGACTTGTCCTTTGCCAGTCCCGACTTATCGGTAACATCTTCGAAGCGGAAATTCCCAAGATTGCGATACAATCGACCGCCGCGAAACGGTCGTGTGAAGTAAATATCCGCCAGTCCATCTTGATCGTAGTCACCAATCGCCACGCCTCCGCTGGCGAATGACCGGTCAATGATTTCTGCGTATTTTGGCGTCGGGTTCCAGTAGTGCAAAAAGTCAATGCCCGTTATTGCTGCGGAAAGCTTCTCGAAAGTGCCGGTGATCTCACTAGAACTGGCGACAAGAGGCACCGAATTGAGACCTACAGAGTTCTGATTCTGTCGCGACCCATTGGACCCAACCGCTGCAGTTGGTAATTCTTGGGCACAACAGTAATGAAGCGAACACGGGTTAATAAACAGCGAGAAGGTCCCCGTGCTCCCGAAGAAAATAGTGAAAACTAAACAACACAACAGGACTGCACGTATACGAGGCATTAACATACGCAATTTCTAACTCCAATGGCCAACTCACAACGGCTCCCTCCAGAAAATACAAACGGCCCCGCGGCACTGGGGCGCCGCGGGGCTCGAACGATTCTAGACCTTATCTCTAAAAAGCGAAGGTTGACTAAAAAAACACAAAGTCAACTCTTCACATTATGCCAAATTCTGTGCAAGACTCGGTTACCGGGAGCGAGACCTTTAGGGCACTCTTGAATGCTCACGCATATCCCTAATCGATCTCACGACCTCCCGGTGACTGAGAATATAAGCCTAGCTGCGATTCCTTCTTGCTACCAATAAGGACAAACTGGAAAGGGCCAGTAGGGCAATCGAAGAGGGCTCAGGAACGGTTGCGACAGAAGCAACTGACGCAG
>JBDOMT010000217.1:0-23903 GCA_039831705.1 Pirellulales bacterium
GGTTTTCGAGAAAACCCCATTGGTTGAGCTGTTTTCGCAATCCAATTACAATACCACACAACCCCCTCGTCCTAACCAGTTGCTACTATTCGACTAACGTTGGGATACTAGTGATAAGTACCCAATCATTAACAGCACGAAATATCGCGACATCTGCACAGAAAAATACCCCTCAGCCACGGAAGGACTTGGGACGCCGTAGCAGAAACAGGGGAAATATGTGGGCTATCATCAGCAAGATCGCATCCGGCTCAGGGACCGTACTGGCGATGATTCCAGCGGCACCAACTCCCCGATTGCGTTGCCATACAAGAAAATCAGCCCCATCACTGTCACCGTCCTCATCGGCATCCGCTCCCCCATCGATGCTGAAAGAACTCTCCCAGATGGCCAGGTCGCCATCACTGACAACACTATCCCAATTATAGTCGCCCGCAACAGTCGCCACGTTCAGCTCAACCCCTAGGAAACGCTGCCAGACGAGAAAATCGGCCCCATCGCTATCGCCATCCTCGTCAACGTCCGCATCCGCCTTGGGGCCGTAAGCATCCTCCCAGATGGCCAGGTCGATGCCATCGACGACACGATCCAGATTGTAGTCGCCCGGTATGGTGTCCCTGACAGAGATCGACATGCCCCAGCGTAAAGCAATGTTGTCCGGATCCTGGCCACCCAGAATGCCCCGCGACGAACGGTCGCCTCGGCTAAATAGGGGCAAAGGCCCCACCGGTGCACTGGAGCCGGTCAACCGCAATACTCCGCTAGCAACAGAGGAATGCAACGACTGAAAGCCGACAACCCAATCGCCTGCCGCCAAGGGCGTAGTGAGAATTTGCTGTGTTGGGTCGCCACTCGCAAATATCATCAGATCGAAGCGTAAATCGTAGGTAATCGCATCGTCGCCAAACGGACCCGCGTTGCCAAAAGGTGTTTCAGGCACGATGCTTGTCGGAGCGGATTGAATTAGCCCCACATTGATTGGATCACCCAGGACAATAGAAAAGCCGGGATCGGTGCCGTCAAAATAAGCATCGCTTTGCCAAAAATCGAGCCGGTAATCAAACTGGTCGAACAACAGATTGCCACTGGACGAAGGAAGTCCGAAAACAATCATTCGCAACTTCAATAATATTTCCTCGCCCGTAAGTGGAATTAAAATAGCTGGATGCCCCAGATTATCGTTCCCATCCTGCACAGCAGTGAAACCGCCCGTATTGTCGGTGAAGCTGCTGTCGGGACCAATGGGGTCACCACCCACGATATAAGAGGCGCATGCTCGATTACCAAAAAACAGCGCACCGACTACCAGCGCAGGCAGCATTCCTCGCAAGAATCCTGATGCGGCCCAGACTCTACAACAAACAAATGCCAGCATTTCCAATATACCCAGTGGGGAGATGCGAGAATGTTTCAAGGACAGCCAACCATTAAACGGCAACAATACAATCTGAACAGTATTCATTTTTTTGTGCAAATAGCGGCTGAGAAGCCACCGTGGTTAGGAAGCGACACGCAAGGTGCAACTTCTAAAGTAGAAAAGTAGATAAGTAATCCTACAACAGCCGTCCATGACTAGCTGGGCATCCAATACCAGCCGGAGGGAAAAATGGCACGCCGACAAGAGAAAGCAAATGCCCGTCCTCATGCCGTCGCCCACATGCTGTCAGACCTATTCCATCCTCCCGCGATCGTAACAGATAATCGGCACATTCACCATAAGGTGAAAAATAACATTGGCAAACTGCCATCGCCATGTTGGTCTTACCCTACGGGCCATCGATAGCGAAAAACTTTTCGCCTGTTGTCGGCAACATGAACCCGGCTGTTCCAGTAACCATTATTCTGCGCAAAACCAATACTCCAAAACGATTTTGCTCTTTCGTCCCTACCCATGATGGGCTACTTGCTGAAAGCCTATGCCACATAGACTAGTTTTGAGATTAGGGATTAGTAGAATAGGCTTCCAGCCAGTGAAGAGCCGGAATTTAATAGATCCTGCCCACACATAGGTGTACAATGAACACCGTTGAGAAATTCTGGAACGCCCTTTCTCAGGTAAGAGTTCCACTTCTTATTTCTGTGCGATACCCCAAGATAGGCGCAAATTTCCATGCCCTCGATGCAACATGTAAGGATTGTGCTTTTTGTGTATCTCGTTCTCGCTGCGCTGATTTACTTTGCAGACGAAGAAACTCATGCGCAAACCTTGACCGCACAGCCCATTGTCAGTGGTCTGCAATTGCCAAGCTTTGTCAAGGCTCCCAATGGAGACACTCATCGTCTGTTCATCACCGAGCAAAAAAATGCGCGCGTGAAAATTTTCGACTTGGACACACAATCGATTTTGCCCACACCGTTCCTTGACCTGCCCGATATTACCAGTGGTTCAGAGAATGGGCTCCAGGTTATTGCATTTCACCCCGACTACGCAAACAACGGTCGCTTTTACATCAACTACTCGGATGGCAGCTTCGTGAATGTGGTCGAATACACGGTCTCGGCCGATCCCAATGTGGCAGATCCCACTTCAGCCAGACCGATTTTGTCATTTCCCCACACGAACAATCACAATGGAGGATGGCTAGGATTCAGCCCCATTGACGGAATGTTGTACATTGGGACTGGCGACGGGGGAACCATGGGGATCACTTCAGAACTGAGAGGAATTGAATCTCAAGATCTCAACCAATTGAAGGGAAAAATCCTACGTATTGACGTCAATGGCGACGATTTCTTAAGCGACCCACAACGCAACTATGCAATACCAACGACCAATCCATTCATCGGTGTTGCAGCACAACCAGAAGTGTGGGCATACGGATTGCGACATCCGTTTCGCAGCAGTTTCGATCCCAAAACGGGCGATCTCCTCATCGGTGACGTTGGCTCAAATCATTGGGAGGAGATTAACTATCAGGTGGGAACAAGTGCCGGCGGGGAGAATTATGGCTGGAGACCCAAAGAAGGTTTGCTCCCTAATCCATCGGTTAGCGATCCGATTCCTCCTAACACGGTCGACCCAATCCACACCTATGCGCATGGTCCTGGGGCCGCAGTCATTGGCGGCTTTACCTATCGCGGTCAGTCCATCCCCAGTCTTGATGGAACCTACTTCTTTTCGGAATACATAAACAAGCAAATCGAGTCCTTCAAGATTGTAGATGGTACGGCTACCAATCTCACCGATCATACGGCAGAGTTGTTCCCCTTGGGCAGTGACGACTTCAATCGGATTGCCAGTTTTGGTCTGGATGGCCGGGGAGAACTCTACTTGATTGATCGAGGCGAGGGTGAGATTTACAAAATTTCCGCAGCGTCCGGCGCCTCGGTTCAGACGCCGAGCGACGTATGGATCGGTAATGTTAGTGGAAACTGGAGTGACGACGCCAACTGGCAGGATGGAGGAGCGCCTGGGGTTGGGGGAGGTAGCGATCAAATCCTCGAATTCAATTACCTTGACATCGGTCCTCCCCCTACATTCACCAATGATTTAGCAGCCACATTCATGGCCCATGGCCTAATCATCAATAGTCCCGGGCCGGCTGGCTTTGTTTTGGATGGCAACCCAGTCGAACTGGTCAACGACGTACTAGAGGCTCCCTTCATCGAATCCTTGGGGAGCAGCGCTGTACTGGTAAACATGGATATCATCGCCAGTGACGTAGTCACTGTTGGGGGCGCTGGTGCCGATTTGACTCTGGGTGGCAATATCAGTGGAACGGGCGGACTGATGATCGATCGATTCGCAAGCCTGACGACAATCACCGGCGCGACCAGTTATACGGGTGGAACCGTAGTGAAAAATGGCCCCCTACTAATGACCGGAACCATTGCCAGCAGCTCAGGGGTAACCATTGAAAATAGAGGCCGCCTTGACCTTGAATACACAGCGGCCGCTGACAAGATCGACGACAGTACGACGGTGACACTCGACATGGGAGAACTGGTCGCTCGCAACCAGGATCCATCCCCTGTCACTGAAGCGATCGGCCAGCTTGTGCTTAAAACGGGCACCGCGAACACGATTACCCTCGCCGGTAGTACCGCCTCAATGGTGTTGGATGCAGACAGCTTACAACGTGAAGCGACTGCTGCGCTGTTATTTCGTGGTTCGAACCTGGGTGCCCCCGGCACCCATCAGGTCCATTTTTCCACACCGCCCGCGCTCATTGGAGCAGGCGGACCTGCCGGCAGTACGTCCATGAGCATCATCCCTCTGGCCCTGGGCGACCTGAGTGAATTGGGCAGCGGCAGCAGCTTTGTTACCTACGACGCGGTGAACGGTGTTGTGCCGCTGGATACTCTGACAGAATACGCCACTGGAATCAGCTCCGGCACGACCTCTTCTGACAATGTAAGAAGTACCATCGCCATCGGTAACATCGATGCTTCGACCACGACCAACTCGCTCCTGATGGATGCGGGAGCAAGTCTCTCCGGAAGCGGTACACTCAACCTCACCAGTGGCAGCATACTGTCGAATGGGGCAAATGGAGGCATCGGAGTAGCTTCTTTGGTGCTGGTCAATAGTGAATCAATGATCTGGACCCATGAAGATTTATCTTTCACCGGCGACCTGGATGCGACCGGTAGCCTAACGAAGGGGGGAAACGCCCAACTGATCCTCTCCGGTGCGACGAGTGTTACGGGGGAGACCTCGGTAGTGGGCGGGTCGATTGTCGTCAACGGAGGGACATTCTCCACCAGCGCCCTATTACTCAACGGAGAAGGAACCGAGTTGATAGCTGCAAATGGAACGACGTCCCTCGGTACCCTATCGATTTCTCACGGCGGAATATTGGCGCTCACCACCGACCAACTGGTGACCGTCGCTGCGGACACCATGATAGAAAATGATGGTGTCTTGCGAATCGATGGGGGAACGCTGCAGACGGTCTCCCTCAGTAAGGTGGGAGGAAATATCTTCTTCGTATCCGGTTTACTCGATTTAACCGGGCCGGCCTTTCTGGTAGACGACACTGGTCCTTTGGGATCGGCTGTGATTTTGGACCCCTCCAAGTCTTTGAATGTTGCGGGGACAACTACCATCGGCGCTAACGGCGCGCTGGCGCTCACGGGTGGAACACTGAACAGCGACCAATTGGTGCTGGACGGTTTGGGTGCGTCGTTCAGTGCCACTTCTGGAACCCTCAACGTCAATGATATGCTCATTTCCAACGGCGCGGTACTGGCAACCGTCGTTGGAGAAAGCCTATCGATCGTTCACGACATCATGATCGACAACACCAGTGCGCTAAATTTGAATGGTGGGTCGCTCACTGCCGAGCAGTTATTCAACAATGGCGGCACCTTCGACTTCACGGCAGGTTCGCTCGAACTGACCAATTCGGATCTCACCGTCGACGCTCCAGGCTTATTAGGCGCCAGCGTCACACTGGATTCTTCTAAATCCCTGAATGTGTCTGGCACCACAACGATTGGTTCCTCTGGTTCACTGATACTCACTGGTGGCACGTTGAGCAGCGATCAGTTGGTGCTGGACGGTTTGGGAGCGTCGTTCAGTGCCACTTCCGGCACTCTCAACGTCATTGATATGCTCATTTCCAACGGCGCAGCGCTGGCCATGGACAGTGGAGAAAATGTGTCCATCGTTCGGGACGTCGTGATCGACAGCACCAGTGCGCTGAACTTGAATGGCGGGTCGCTCATTGCCGAGCAGTTGCTCAACAACATCGGCGGCACCTTCAACTTTTCGGCAGGTTCGCTCGAACTGACCAATTCAGATCTCACCATCAACGCTCCAAGCCTATTAGGCGCCAGCGTCACGATCGACAGTGGCAAGTCCTTAAGTGTGTCTGGCACCACTACGATCGGTGCAGGAGGCACGCTGGATCTTGCAGGTGGAAGTTTTACTACTGGAGAGCTGGTTGTGGATGGACCCAACGCCACACTTTCGCTTAACGGCGCAGCGCCGACCGTCGATGATTTCTCCTTGACCCACGGTGTTAGGCAAGAGCTGGCGCTAGGCCATAACCTGGTGATCGCAAATACGACCCATATTGGAGCCGGATCTGTTTTGCACTTGGTGGGAGGAACACTCACGACTGGTGATATTCTTGTGGAAGGTGCCCTCGATTTCGACACTG
This sequence comes from Pirellulales bacterium, assembly GCA_039831705.1. Classification (GTDB taxonomy): domain Bacteria; phylum Planctomycetota; class Planctomycetia; order Pirellulales; family Lacipirellulaceae; genus JAJRWS01. The sequence goes on from JBDOMT010000217.1 coordinate 6,108, forward strand.
GTACGCTTGAGCTCACCAATCAAGGATTCACCGTGGGATCAGGAGGATTGTTTGGTCAAATTCTCACGTTGACCTCGGGGCAACAGCTGAAAACCGGCCAGGATGTTGGCATCGACCCACTTGGGATGCTTCAGTTGCAAGATGCCGGTTCTCTGACAACCGCCGTCTTGACCAATGGTGGCACCCTACAGCTCGATGGGCTCACTGCAATTCTCAACTCCGTGAGTCTCGTCAATAACGGTGTGATCCGTGGAACCGGACGTATCCTGTCCAACCTTACCAATACCGTGTCCGGAGAAATTCGTGCCCAATCGAATGACAATCTGCTATGGTTAGGTTCCGGACATACCAATGCCGGCAAAATCGAAGTCATTGGTGCTGAAATCGAATTCATCGGAGCGCTTACCAATGAGAGCGGGACGGGAATCATCAACGCCCGCGATGCCATCCTCCGCTTCTCAGGCGGTCTGGTAAACAATGGAACCGTCAACCTAAGCTTTGGTACCAGTGACGTCTCTGGCAACATCACCAACACGGATAAAATCATTGTTGCTGGGGGCAGCAATGCAACCTTCTTCGACGACGTCGACAACAACGGCGAAATCCGTACGTCGGCGGGTGGCTTCTCGGTATTCTTTGGTTCAGTGACTGGCGCCGGCACCTTCACCGGCACGGGCACAACGGCCTTTGAAGGTGAATTGCAACCAGGCAACAGCCCGGCGGAAATCCCATTTTCAGGCGACGTCCGTTTTGGCCAGGACGCAAGTCTGGAGATTGAAATTGGTGGCTCAACTGCAGGAACTGAGTTCGACCGGCTGGTGGTTGCCGGATCGGCAACTCTCGATGGAACGTTATGGGTCGACTTGATTGATAGCGGCAGCGGTGAGTTTCAGCCTAGCGCAGGTGACACTTTTGAAATCCTCAGCGCTGCAGGTGGGATTACCGGCCAGTTTAGTCCCAACCTGCCAACATTGACGAGCGACCTGGAGTGGTCGGTAAACTACACACCCACGTCCCTCTTCCTTGAGGTGTTACCGACGTTATTTCGCGCCGATTTCGATACCAATGGTACCGTCAATGGTGACGACCTGAGCGTATGGCAAACAAACAGCGGCACCCTTACGAATGCGACTCGCATGTTGGGCGACGCAGACTCCGATAGCGACGTCGACGGCAATGACATTCTCATTTGGCAACAAGAATTTGGACTCTCCATACCTCAAGCCATAAACGTCCCGGAACCATGCTCCCAAATGATGATCCTGGCAATCTTTTCACTGCCCCTGATATCAAATCGATTCAGAAGCTGGCACAAGAAACACCGCATGATTTAGAAAGCCGAGCAGCTGGAACCACCGGCCGGTCAATCTGGTAACGATGCGAAAATTCGCATTTACCGTCACTAGACAATAAACCGCTAACAGGCTGGAAGCCTATTCTATGTTGACCGGTCGTGAGATAGGCTTCTTAACTCTTTTTTAGGTCAGGCCCAGTTATACTACTCGTTACTGATGCTCGTTGCATTCCGATCATCGAACGGTTAGTTTAGGAAGCAAACCTCAATAAGTCAGTACAGCGACTACAAGACAGTCGGCAGGAATCAATGGGCACCACATTATCTAAAAAGTTGGCCATCGTCACCGGTGCTAGCAGCGGGATCGGACGCGCCATCACTCTGGCGCTGGCTGAATATGAACCTGATCTAGTCCTGTTGGCTCGCAATATTGAGCGGCTCGAAGAAGTTGCTTCTCTGGCAAGATCGCGTGGCGCATCCTCCGCAGTGACCAGTTCGACCGATCTTCAGGATTTGGCGTCGATTACGTATCTTACCGAGGAGCTCCGCAAGAAACATAAGCATGCCCGTCTCCTGGTGCATTGCGGTGGCGGCTATGCCCGTGCCAAGATGGGGGATGCTTCATTAGATGACCTGGATCGTCTGTACCGAACGAACGTGCGGGGGCCACTCGCGCTTACGCAAGCCATGCTTCCGCTGTTGATTGAAGGGGCGGGAGACATAGTATTCATCAATTCCAGCCTATCGCACAGGGCAACAGCTGATACAGGACAGTATGGAGCGACTCAGCGTGCGCTTAACGCGATTGCGGAAACATTACGGCAGGAAGTCAATCCGCTGGGAGTACGAGTGATGAATATCTATCCGGGACGCACTGCCACACCTCTGCAAGAGCACATTTTTTCTCACGAAGGTTTAAGTTATCGCCCCGAACGGCTCTTGCAGCCAGAAGATATCGCATCGATCGTCGTCCACTCTGTCCTACTACCACGCACTGCCGAAGTCACTGATGTTCACGTGCGGCCAAGGCAAGGCGACGATTGAATTTTCAAGTGCGTCAAGTAGGGGTGAAAACGTATTCGTCTACTTATATCGAACACAGTCGGTAAATCACTTTTCTGGAAACAATTGTCTGATCGGCAACAGTAATGTCCCCGTGCAAAATATATTCCCGGAAACCTAGTTAAATGTCTGGTTTGCGCGTCTTCGGACCCATCTGCCTCGGCGGTTTGGATCCGCTATGGCAGCAATCATTCCTCAAGACACTTAACCTCCTTGGCGAGTCTTTAGAAACACAATCAGCGCAGATATCTCATCCGCAGTTAGCAGATTCTTGTAGTTGCTGGGCATTGCCGACTGCGTGCTGATAGCGTACTTTGCATCGCCTTCTTCAAATCCTTCCATGTCAGAAAACGCGACGAAAACCTTGACGAGGTCTTTTGTGCGTGTCTCCACTATCACAAACAACCCTGTATCAGTTTCTTGCACCAAACGGCCTATGGTAACGAGTCCATCTTGTCGTCTGATCGTTGTTTGCCTGTACTCACGTGCGATGTAGGTGTTAGGTTCCTCAATTGCCTGTCGCAATGCATCTGCTTTTAAGACACCTATCGCCAAAAGGCTTGGCCCCTGCAAGGTTAGCGCCGGATGCTGCTGAAGTGGGTGACACGACAAACACTGACCTTTACCGCGAAAAATAGACTCACCCAGCAGGACTTGATGCATGCTGAAATTCTGCTCTTTTGGCGGACGCATGCTATATCCTATGGGAATAGTAAGGGCATCTATCTCTTCATGACTCACTGTGGCACCTCGGGTCGCAAGAAACCCGACAAGCTGTTTGACATCGTTCGGGCTGAATTTGCTAAGCAGCCCTTGTGGCATACCACCAACGGCATTTGGAGCTCGAAATACACCCGGTTCAAGAATCGATTCGAGAATATACTCGGGCGCGGTCATCTGTGGTCGTCTTCCACTCGCAATCCGTCCGATGTCATGCAGGGAGGGAGCCAGGCTCCGATCACCCTCGATAACAGTGTGACAATTTATGCAAAGATAATTAAATACGAACTTTCCACGTGCAAATCGTATTTCCGGTGAAGATGTATCTATGGCGGTATAGTGCCCGTAGGATACAATCAAAGACACTGCGATCGGAGACAGTCCGAGCAAAATGTATCGCCAAATACTTGACAAGCACATCAGACGATCCTTCACTTTTTCATATAGCGAATTCGAAACACGAGTCCTTCGTAGGACGTAACATAGAAATCACCGGATTGCGTCACAGCGATGTCAATGGGCTGAGGAACTGCAACAAAAGTTTCAGCCTCTACAGCGTAACCATCATCCTTTAAGTTAAGTGTGATGCGAAGAATTTGACTCGCCCCAAAGTCCGCAATGTAGAGACAGCCCTGATATTCTTCGGGTAACTCCGGTGACTCTGTGTAGGCAATTCCAGCAAAGCTAGACGTTCCCACCGACAGCAGTAACGGAGTGGCAAATGCGCCACCACCATCGTCTTTTCCAAAAACGTATGGATGACCATAGTGGGCACCTGATTCAATCAGATTTAGTTCATCACCAGGGTTGAAGCCAGCTGTAACATCGTTGTCGGTGCAGAACAGACCTCCATGAGGGCCATGGATGAGCCCAAACGGATTACGGAAACCACTTGCAAATATGGAAATCTCGCTAAAATCTGGACTGGCTCGAAGAATTTTGCCATGCCACGGATGACTAAGCAGCCCGCGATCATTCGGGACACCTTGCGCGATGTAGAGTTCTCCTTCTGGACCGAATGTAATCGCGTTGTTCTGGTGTTGTGTGTTTGGACCTTGGCAACCGGGTAAATTTACAACGATATCCTCGTAGTAATCCATTATCCCATCACAATCCAAATCGCTAAGACGTGTGACTGTTCCCGTGTTCTCATACTCTAGGCGTCCCTGATTGGCCCTTGCGAGAAACCCTGCTCGGGAAACATAGATCTGGCCATCCCTTGCAGCGAGACCAAACGTGCGAAACAAACACGCGCTATCGGCAATGGTTTTTAATCGCACCTGGCCATTGGCCGCCTGCTCTTCGATCAGTTCAACAATTCTTCCTGAATACGCCTCTTGACCACTGAGTTGTATGCTGAGGAAAATCTGATCCGCCTCATTGATTGCCAGACGGGTTGGCAAAGCGCCTCGGACTTCTGGTCTCACAGCCCCGCCGAGATCCACAATCTGCTGCACAGAAAAACGCGAATCGAATGACTCAACACGGTATTCCGTCTTCGAGACAGGAAAGAAAACGAGCGCAGCCAAGCAGATGGTCGTGCCGATTAAAGCACAACAAAATAAGCCGGCTCGCACTCGACTTACCATCGCCGTTTCCGCTGACGAGAATATCATTAGTAACCATGGAGAAGCCGTAGTCATTCCCAGGGCGACATAAACAAACGATCGCTTCGACGTTACCATATCACTAAGTAACGCTGGAACTAGATTTGACCCAGGAACAGCTACCGATGCTATAAAGGTCACGGTGGCTACACTAAAAAAAGCCAGCGCAGCGATTATACGGGCGTGATGCTTTCGACGGGCCATTGCAATCATCGCGGCAACGGCCGCGAAAAGCACATGAGCGCCTGTAAATTCAAGCAAATGCGTGAGGTCCAATTGATTTGCTCGCTATATTACTTGGAATATACTTTACGTTTGGTAAACTGGGGTATCGTGGGTTTTCGGGGCCGCACGATCGAGAGGGTTTCGAAAGTCGAAGAATATGATTTGGTGCAAACAAGATTGGATCTCTTATGGCTATCCACCCTCCACGGGTTTCTATTGGGCTACCAGTCTACAATGGCGAGCAATATCTGGTCCAGGCCCTTGAATCCTTGCTGGGACAAACGTTCGAGAACATTGAAGTCGTTGTTTGTGACAATGCATCCAATGATGCGACAGAGCAGATTTGTCGTGACATGGCAAAGAGTGACAGCCGTCTTCGTTATGTCCGAAACGATACAAACATCGGTGGTTTTCCAAATCATAATCGCGTATTCCAACTGTCTCAGGGCGAGTTATTCATGTGGGCCGGATATGACGACCTACGCCATCAAGACTATGTGGCGCGCTGTGTCGAAGTGCTTGATAACCGACCGGAGTGCGCTATTTGCTACTCACAGACTCAGGAAATTGATGCTCAAGGTGCTCCACTGACGGATCGTGAAGCCATTCTGAACACTGGAGATTCGTCACCGGCCAAACGGTTTCACGATTTGATTGGCATGGATCATCAAATTGAACCAATTTATGGCATCATCCGTTCAGATATCTTAAGGAAAACAAAACTCGAACAGTCGTTCCCCGATTCAGATCGAGTGTTGGCAGCAGAAATTAGCCTGCATGGTCCCTTCTTTCGAATTCCCGACTGTCTTTTTTACCGCCGTCGTCATCTAGAAAATTCCATCTCAATGTATCCATCTCGTTATGAACGCATGACATGGATTGCCCCCCAACAAGCCTCTAAAGTCACATTCCCATATTGTCGCCAGTTATTTGAGTACTTTCGAAGTATCCGGCGAGCACCCTTGCAGTGGCGTGAGCGTTGGCGGTGTTACTCATATTTACTGAGTTGGCTGAGAAAATACTGGAATCTTTTGTTGCACGATTGCACCTACAACGCAAAGCAGTTGATGCGGCCAGCGTTAAACTTGGTCCTCGGAAAGCTATGATCTTTGAGGCTTAGGCCCGCACACAATTAGTAGTCTGTTAAAAACATTAGAATTACAGCCGATAAAGCAAACACGCATGAACAGAGCGCATGAAAAAATTGAGAGTCACCTCGGACTTCGATGCGGAGATTTGGTTGAGGTGTTAAGTATAGAGGAGATTCTGAGGACATTAGACGAGCATGGGCGATTTGAATCCCTTCCTTTTATGCCAGAGATGCTTCCATTCTGTGGCCAGAGATTTCGAGTCTATCGTGCCGCTCACAAGACATGCGACACAATTTGCCAAACCGATGGGCGGCGGATGCGAAACGCGGTTCACTTAGAAGGCCTTCGCTGCAATGGATCCGCACATGGTGGTTGTCATGCATTGTGTCTACTTTTTTGGAAAGAAGTGTGGCTCCGGCGAGTGCCGTACGATTCCGGTTCGACTTGCACGGATCATGTATCGCAAGAACAGACAGATATGCTGAACATGGATGGTGATCAAGAGACAATACCAAGCCTACTCAGTTGCAATACATCTAACCTAGATGGCGAACTAACCCAGTACTCGTGTCAGGCTACCGAACTCTTCCGCGCAACATCTCCACTCCACTGGTGGGACATACGTCAATATATTCAAGATGTTTGGTCACGCAACGTTTCACTCTCGAGCCTCTTAGCCAGTTTCTATTTCCGATTTACAGCCAACGCTATGGCATGCCTTCCAGGGTACCGTCTCTGGAAAGGGCTCTACAACAAAGTGCAGATTCTTCTTGACGGTTCACCTTACCCAATCATCCAGGGTTCACACAGAAAAAAGACACCTAAGTCAACTCTTGGCCTTGTACCAGGTGATATGATCAAGGTGAATCAGCTAGATGAGATTGTCGACACACTCGACCTTTCTAATCGTAACCGTGGCATGAAATTTGATAAGGAAATGAGTATTTACTGTAGCGAGCGACACCGTGTCCTACAGCGTGTAGAACGCATCATCAACGAAAATACAGGCGAGATGATCGAGTTGTCTAACGACTGCATTATGCTTGAAGGAGTGGTATGTCGCTCAAAGTACAGCGAGCGGAGAATCGGTTGTCCTCGAGCGATCTACTGCTATTGGCGTGAGGCTTGGCTTCGTAGAGATTGACCGATTCACTCTACACCCGTTAGCACATATTCCTTCTGAATGTCTATAGAGAAACCCATTCGTGACATCTGACACTCGCAGTAAATTGGAACATGGCACCTTATGGATGGTGTTCGCCAGGCTCTGCGATCGTGGCCTCGGAATGGTAAGTACAGTCATCCTCGCGCGTCTGTTGCTCCCCGGTGATTTTGGGATTGTTGCAATGGCGATGTCCGTTGTGGTTCTCCTGGAATTATGGCGCGCATTTGGACTCGACATTGTACTTATCCAACATCCGGCACCTCAACGCATTCACTACGACACCGCATTCACGATCAACTTTATATTTTCATTAGGTGTTTCTGTAGTGCTCACTGCGTTATCAGTGCCCACCGCAAACTTTTTTTCTGAACCGAAACTGATACCGGTCCTATTAGTACTGGCCATAGGACCAGTGATTGATGGCCTGCGTAACATCGGTATCCTGGAATTCCGCAAAAACCTCCAGTTTAAGCGCGAATTCACTTATTTGACTCTGGCAAGATTGATCCGATTCGTTCCTACCATATTCCTAGCATTCACGCTCCGCACCCATTGGGCGCTTGTTATTGGGATTCTTATTGGGAAATGCACCAACGTCATTGTCAGTTATTTGATGCATTCCTTTCGTCCTCGACTTTCCCTCGTTGCATGGCGCGAATTGTATGATTTCTCAAAATGGATATTCGTGAAAAACATCATTCAACTCCTTAGATTGAAATCGGCAGACTTTGTCATAGGCCGTGTGGCGGGTCTAGATGCGTTAGGTATCTTCAACCTTTCTGGCGAAATCGCCAATCTCCCTTCGAGTGAAATAGCCGCGCCTCTGAACAGCGTCATCTTCCCCGGCTATGCTAAACACGCCTCCGATCAGGATGTGCTGCGGCGAGGTCTGCTTGAAGTGTTCGCAATGATAGTACTGGTAGTTTTACCACTAGGAGTGGGGCTTATGGCCACTGCCGAATACGTGGTTCTCGCAATGTTGGGAAACCGCTGGATGGCCGCAGTGCCCGTCGTGGTTGTCTTGACGATACGAGGCATCACTAACGCAATTGGGTCTAACACGGGCTCAATGTTCTTGGCCATGGGAAGACCCAAAACAGTGTCGATGATAGCTAGCCTCGAACTTGGAGTGCTGCTTCCAACACTTCTTATCGGTGTATACCTTTCGGGACCAGTAGGTGCCGCCTGGGCGTACGTCGCCAGCTCCTCAGTTGTGGTTCCACTTAGCTATTTTTTACTCATGCGAGAACTCAACGTCGGTATTAAGGAAATCGTAAGCCGAGTGTGGCGACCGGTAGTTGCAGTAACACTAATGGTGCTTGCGGTAAGTTTGGTTGCCCAGACGCTGCCAATTTCGGATCAAAGCATTCGTGCGCTTATGCAACTGATTGTACTAAGCTCTATCGGTGCGACGATCTATGTTTCGGTCGTGTTGTTACTCTGGTTCGTCTGTCGAAAACCTGACGGCGCTGAACGCCGATTGCTCGACTTGATCTTTGGGTGGGTGCGTCGAGCAACCTCATAGATTCCAAACTCCAGCCACACCTTGAAAGTTTAATCTTAGGGGAGACCGATTTATAATTTTCTGATTTCCGGATAACGAATTAGTACTACTGCGCTAGGTACAGAGAAAAGGAGCCGCTGATGAAACACAGATAAAGGATATTTTGCTACTTGAACCGACTTTTGGAACAGATCACTGTGATTGACCCGTTCGATAGGTTAAAAAATTCGTGTTTCATCCGTGTTCAATCCGTGGCTAATTCAAATACCATAATTTTGACTTAGCGCTGTAGGATTAGAGGTCAGCATGAAAATGAGTCCTTCATTAGGCTGCAGCTACGTGTCTAGCTCACAGCCAGGCAACGTAAGACCGGCTTCCTGCTTGTTTGTGGTTACAGGATAGTCCTTTATTGTCGACAAACGGGTTACGTAGTCTGATCCCAAGTGGACGCACAAGGCATGGGCAATTTGTCTGACTAACACATACCAATCATGTTGACGGGCAACATTGCGTCGCAATTCCAGGATGTCATTGCTTTCATTTTTCTCCAACGATTCACAAATGGCGGTTGACCAATCGTCAACAGTTCGTGCCAATCGGATTACGTGCTTGAAGTCGCGGAGTGTGCATATCGGCGTGCCTACGACCGGTTGGCCCGCAGCCAAGTACTCGTGCAGTTTCAGCGGATAAATGTACTTGGTATAGTCATTGTCCTTATAGCACAACATACAAACGTCCATGTGCTGGATGTACGCAGGCAAACTTTCAATCTCCTTGCTTCCAAGGAAATATACATTCGGATGTCTCGAAAGTTCATCCACCAAACAGGCACGATCACCAACATTCCCTTGAGGGCCGGCGAAAACAAACGACCAATGCGGATGCCGATCAGACAACTTTATCAACAAATCTAGATCCAATTGCATCTTGATCAAGCCCACATAGCCAATACGTGGATGTGGAATTAATTCCATATCTGCTGGTTCTTTAGTCGGCTGAGAAAATGCTTCGAAATCTACACCGTTCGGAATTACTTTCGTAGCTGGATTGATATGCCCTTTTTTTTGTACCAGCGCCGGAGAGTGGATGAAGACTTGATCGACACGTTGAATTAACTCGAACTCAACCGCAGTGAGTGGTTGTTCTTCTACCGAAAATGAGTACTCGTCTACGATATGGTAGCAGCTCAAGTCGTGCTTTATGAGATTGAGCGTCAATGAATAAGAGGGATCCCAAATATAAAGAATCACTCGCTTGCAGCCACGTCTTTCAAGCATTCTCCTTGCTCGTAGCAACCGTTCCTTGGTCAACCAATTGGCAAACTGTTTCGGCTTGTGGAACTTGGGCAGCCAGGGAATAGCATCATAGCCGTCTAAATTCGGCACAAACCGGTTATACTTTTCCCTGGAAATACGATGAAGTATTGCTTGCGGTGTAAACTCAGTCCGATCGAGCGACGGGTTCATCCACACAACAGGAAAGTAGCAAGCCAACCGTGAAAGCACTTGATGTCTAGATCGCCAGCCTGTTTCCCATCGGTCATTGACGAGTGCAATAATACCGACTTCCGGAAACACTGGCTCATCTTGAAATCCACACTTCATACAACCGTCGCTCAAAAATGAGTGAATTGAAATTCAAACGTAACCAAATGCACATGACGACTATTTATCTAAGACTTTAACACACAACTAGATTCCAGTAATGATTTTTGCGGTGTACTAACCATTATACCACCGATGATCATGATATCACACTTGGTTCTTCAAATTCGTGTCAAACAGTGTTGGTGCAGTTATATAGGTGTCAATTTTTCAAGGAGTCCCTGCCGAAGCAGTATGTCTGCCGCATTCTGAATAAGCCTATACGGCAATTTTGATCGCTCAGCAGTGTCTAACAACGAGTGCTTGCCATCGGCCAGATTAAGTACCCAAAGAATGGCCAATTTCAATTCCTGATTACCTGCCTCGATTTTCTGGTAGACCCCCTTTTTGCCCAGTTGTGGCTCACCGTAGGGAAACCGGTTGCGATAGTGCTGGTTATTCTCAAGGATGAAAATTATCCTGTGCAAACATTCCCAAGAAGCCAGCAGTTGATCCGGCGAAACAAAATTCAAATTGTCCGCTGAAGTGTGATACTCAGGGAACTGTCCATGACGGCCTCTCATCAGCGACCCTATAGGAAGGCGGAAACCGGGCGAGTTGTACTGTCGCTCATCGTATCCATCGGGAAAGAAATCAATGATCTCATGCGATTTTTCCGTATCGTAAAGTGCTTGCTTTACAATCCTGTCAATTTCTTCGTTACCGGCAAAAGTCCGCTTGTAAGTTAAGCCTTCTCGATCACCCAAACAAACTAGCGTTAGCCCTCCCTTGATTCGGGTCGCGGTTTCCCGATTTTTTGCCAACCATGTGATGGCCCCGATTGTACCTGGCGCAAACAAAAACCGGTACGACCATCGCCGTGGTACGCCAGCCAGATGACGAGCTAAAAAAACGGCAAGTACTATGCCCGAAAGGTTATCGTTAGCCAGAGACGGATGGCAGATGTGGCTAGAAAAAAGAATTTCCTCAGACCGTTCTCCAGGCAGGAACAACTCGCCATAAGTTAATTTCCCAGGTGCTAGATGGGAGTCAATGCAGACTTCGTATTCATCTTCCGTGAGCTCTTGTCGTTGGTTTTCACTCAAACAAAATCCCCAGGTCCGTGCATAATACGAAGTGCGATAAGGGATCCAATCGGGATGCTCGGGAAGAGAATGCAGGTGTTGCTGCAATTCATCTTTCGAGATACGTTGGCGCACAGGCTCGCTGTAGTTTACGACATGCAAATTGGATTCGCAAAAATCGACCACTCGTCGCCCCGAGGAGTCCTTGATCCAAGCATCTCGAATGTTCCATTCATCCGGCACGGTCCAATCCAAAACTTGGGTTCCACTGGGGACTTCATGCACTTCCAGTGGGACCATCTGCCGGAGTATTTCCAAGGTATGTCGTACTCCGTCACCGGTGATACTTCGGCAAATGGGATAGAGCCGTTCCATCAATTCAAACAGTTCACATCCGTCAATACCTTCAACCTTAGTCATAAGTGAACATTTCCTGTAAACGGACAGGATCGAAATCTTCGTAGCTGGCGTCTCGCTGTGACATCACGATTGGTGTGGTTGGCCAATCGATCTGAAAAGCAAAGTCGTTCCAGCAAAAGCCTTCCTCTGCATCTGGTTGATAGTAGTCTCCCATCTGGTAGAAGACCTCCGTATCGTCGCGCAAAGTCAGAAAGCCGTGCGCGAAACCGACGGGAATGTACAACATTTGTCGCGACTCGGCCGTCAACTCGATACCATAATATTGCATAAAAGTAGAAGACTGGCTGCGAAGATCGACGACCACATCGTACACTGCGCCCGCCGTACACCGCACCAACTTGACCTCATCATGAGGTGGCCGCCGATAGTGCATTCCGCGCAACGTACCGAGTAGCCGATTGTGTGATAGGTTGCATTGCACAAAATCGCCATGGAGTTCATGCTCAATAAATTCGCGACGGCAGAAACTACGGGCAAAAAATCCCCGTGCATCGACATGGGGCTCAATGTCAATGAGGTACAATCCAGACATCTCTGTTTCACGTATGATCATTACATTTACGGCGATCGCGCTAGGTCAATAATATGGTATTTGAATTAGCCACGGATTAAACACGGATTTTACTTATCGAATTGGGTAAATTACAGTGATGTGTTCCAAAAACAGTACAAATAGTAAAAGCCCCTCCCATCCGTGTTTAATCCGTGGCTCCTTTTCTCTGTACTGAACGCAGCAGCATTAGGGCCTAATCTATAACCAGCCTACATAAAATAGGCCTCCAGCCTGTTGTCAGTTGCAGAATAGGCTCATACCTCCTTGGGTGAACTTCTAATCGACAGTAACCCTCGGAATGGGTGTCACAAACTGGCCGTCCCATTCACGGATGTAAGCCAACTGTGCCATAATCTCTTCACGTAAATTCCAAGGAAGTATCAATACATATTCAGGCCGTGTCTCCTTAATACGAGTAGGTTCATAAATCGGAATGTGGGTTCCGGGCAGGAATTTTCCTTGCTTGTATGGATTTCGATCCACCGTGTAATCGAGCAGATCAGTCCGAATGCCACAATAGTTCAACAGTGTATTACCTTTGCCGGGCGCCCCATAACCGGCCACCTGTTTTCCATTACGGTTGGCCCGAATCAAGAACTCAAGCAGATTTCGCTTCGTTTCCTTCACCTGTTCTTCGAATCGCGCATAGGAATCCAATCGTTCCAAACCGGCATTCTCTTCTAACAAGCGCAGTCGTTCTACATTTGGCCGTATCGGCAAAGTGTCGTACTCTGCATGTCGAGCGTAGATCCTTAGAGAGCCCCCATGGGTAGAAAGTGTTTCGACATCAAAAAGTGTCATGCCGTGTGTAACAAAAATACGTTCGACACAGCGAAAAGAAAAATAGGAAAAGTGCTCATGATAGATAGAGTCGAACTGATTTTCCTCGATGAGATTCAAAAGATGTGGAAACTCAAGAGTCGCAACTCCATCAGGCTTGAGAAGGATTTTAATGCCCGCAACAAAGTCGTTCAAATCGGGCACCTGCGCTAGTATATTGTTGCCAATGAGCAGATCTGCTTGTAACCCTTCTTCCACTAGCCGTGTTGCTGACTGTTTGCCGAAAAACTCGACACGAGTTGGAATACCTTTTTTAATAGCGACCTGGGCCACATTGTCCGCCGGCTCCACCCCCAAGACGGGGATGCCCAAAGAGATAAAGTGCTGCAGCAGATAACCATCGTTGCTCGCAACTTCAACAGCCAGGCTATTATTGCCCAAAGCCAACCGTTTGCTGATTTTATGTACGTATTGTTGTGCGTGATCCACCCAGCTATCGGAGTAGGATGAAAAATAAGCGTATTCAGTAAATATTACATCCGCCGAAACGTACTCTTCAAGCTGCACTAAAAAACAACGTTCGCAGATATAAACATGCAATGGGTAAAAATGTTCAACCTGGTTAAGTTGACTTCTGCTGATATAACTTTCACACAGTGGAGACATTCCCAGGTCGACAAACGAATGGTGTAATTGTGCGCCGCAGAAACGGCATGTGGCAGAGCTGCTGATTGACACCTGGTCGCTATTCGTTGCAATTCCTTTGAGATTCGACATAGTGGAGAGACAACCGATTAATAACATACGGATTATGGATGCAAACGAACTCAGGTCCAGCAATCGCGGTGTATTGGAACGATGGAAAAATGGAATGATGGCAAGCAGGCATGCGCCTACATGACAGTATTCCCAAGTTTCCATCTTTCCACCATTCCAATATCCCAGCCGTGCCAGGCCTGTCATTTATGGGATTGCCCGAACGCAAAAACAGAAAATTATTAATTGGCTACTCCTAAATCAGACATTCTCTTTGATCCACCGCAGAGATTGGTCAAGTTGTCCGTCATGAATCAATTGCCGCATGCGCTTGATCCTGAGAAATTTGGCCCCTTCAAAATCAACGCTGCTCAGGCCATACTCGGCAAAGACTTGCAACAACTGCGTCACACCGCGTGCAACGGTCCATTGAGGTTTGAAGGCAGGCAACTGGTCACGAATCTTACTAAAATCCACACGGTAGCAGCGTTGGTCCGGGCCGGCATCCGGTGCAAATTCGACACGGCTCCCTGCGACTGCCTGGCCAACGATCTGGGCAACTTGACGAACTTGGTAATTCTCTTCATTGCGGCCCACATTGAAAGCCTGATTGTGAATAGCTTCCCGAGGTGCATCCAGCAACGCAACAAAGGCTCGGGCAATATCTTCAACATGCACCAATGGCCGCCAGGGGGTGCCGTCGCTCTTGAGCAGGATTTTACCAGTGAGATAGGCCCAGCCAACCAAACTGTTCACTACCAAATCCACCCGCAATTGGGGGGAATACCCATAAGCAGTTGCATTACGCAAAAAAACCGGAGTAAAACTCTCATCCGCGAGTTTACCAAGATCGGCCTCGGCACGCACCTTCGAGAGCCCGTAAGGGGTAACCGGATGAAACGGAGCCGTTTCGTCCAATACATCATCGGTACTCGCAGCCCCATAGACACTGCAGGAGGATGAAAAGAGAAACCGGGAAACGCCCACATGCTTGGCCGCCTGTGCCAATCGTAAGGTTGCCAAATGATTAATTTCGTGTGTCACATCTGCGTGGAGATTTCCCAATGGATCGTTGGAAAGGGCCGCCAAATGGATGACCCCCTCCACACCCATCAAGTCCGCCGGTACAACATCTCGTAAATCCTTGTCAATGCGCGTGTCGATATTCTCCAGAGGTCCCAGGGTGTCACCAGCAAAGAAGCCCGTATCGAAACCGACCACTTCGTGCCCTCGCGTCCGCAACATCGGTGTCAGCACGCTGCCTACGTATCCATTATGTCCTGTTACAAGTATCTTCATTCGTAGTTTCCATGAAGACATACCTTTCGAGCATAGAAGGCCTCCGCCAGCTTGCTCGGGGAGTTACACTCAACACCTCGCAACCGCATCAAAGACCCAAACACATCCGCACCAAACCACGGCTTCACACTTTGTGAAGGAAAACACTCCTCGAGGAGGTTCAGTTTCTGCGCAGCTACAGCATCGTTTAACCCTACAAAGAAGTTGGGGGAACCCAATTTCCCATCATACTTGGGAATCTCGTACTCCAAAATAAAATGATCACGAAAGGTATTCCAGGTGAGCTCGGAAACCAACCGATGATCCTGATGTAAGTCTTGGCCAAAATGCGTAAAAATCAGATCGGGCGCAGTATCCGCCTTCAGTCCCTCAAAGTACTCCTTTATTTCACCACCTTGGTAAGGAAAGAAACCGTCGCGGAACCCTTCAATGACAACATCCTTTGAGGTAACGTCCTGCAAGAATCGATCCGCACTCGATTGCGCTTCCGCCGCCCTTTCACCGTCAGCACTCAACACGACCCATCGAACGCTCAAATCACGATGCTCTCGAATTAAAGAAAGCAAGGTTCCACCACAACCGATCTCGATATCATCGGCATGCGCACCCAGGCAGAGAATCCGCCGAACAGTACTCAACGTCATCGTCAGCATATGGTCATCTCGGCAAGTTTTTGTTCACTACGTATGGGACATCGCTGAGCTACACCGCATCGTGCGATTTCGCTCGGTCGGTTTCCCAGACTTGCCATGGAGGCTTGCCCTGCATGAAAAGATCATCCAACTGCTGCTTCTCTTTAAACGTATCCATGCAAGCCCAAAAGCCATCGTGCCGATAGGCGACCAATTTACCGTCCTCGATTAATCTCTGAAATGGCTCTTCTACCAGCTCCTCTCCGTCGTGCAAGTACTCAAAAATCTCTTGCCGAAAGATAAAAAAGCCGCCGTTGGTCCAGAGCCCCGCTTGGGCGGCGTTTTGCACACTCAACACTCGATCGTGTTTGTCGGTTTGGACTAAATGATAAGTCACATTCGGTCTGACACTGAGAAAGCCAGCCACAGCGTCACTCTTGAGGAATTTATCGATCAGACAACCCAGATCAGCATCACTAAGATTATCAGTGTAGTTAGCCAAGAACACGTCTTCATTTTTGACGTTTTCACGGACCGATTGCAAACGACCACCAATGTTTGTCAATATGTCAGTTTCGGCGAAAGTGATTCTCCAATCCGCAATATCTCGACTCAATAACTCGACCTTGTTCCCACCTTTCTCCATGACAAAATTATTGGTCAAGCACTCGTCGTAATTCAAAAAGTACTTCTTAATACAATCGGCTTTGTAGCCGAGACACAGGATAAAATCACAGTGGCCGAAATGGGCATAGTATTTCATCAGATGCCAAATAATTGGGCAGTAGCCAATGTTGACCAACGGCTTGGGCGTTTCTTCAGAATAATCCCGCAGACGCATGCCAAAACCACCGCAGAATAGTACAACCTTCATTGCGATCGAAACTTTTCTCGCTAATAAGCATCAGCGTAATAATAAAGAAAGCTATCTGTAGTTAGTGCCCATTCCATAACCGGCAAATGTAAGCTTCCAGCCTGTTGGCCGGTTATGAGATAGGCACTTAAGGGTGACCGATTTATAACTTTCCGATTTCCATATAAGGATTCAGCTCAAAAACGTAAGCCATTCATTTGGTCACAATCTATTGTACGCTGAATCTTGGCATGGTTTATCCAGCTTATGCGACCAGATTGGCTCCTTGGATGTATTTGCGTCTCAAGGCAGTAGGATCATACCAGGATATCGACACCCTCATCTTATAAGATTGCAACTACGAAGAGCTCGTTTCTCCCAGTGATATCACCCGAGTATAACTTGCACGACAGTCCGTTACAACTGTCTTTCCGCAGTCTGAAATTCGAATATCCTCGAATTACGTCTCCGAGTCAAATCATTTTCCATATTGAGATTGCTTGAGTCCCAGCAGCTTGATCAGTTGGCGATGCAAGGGTGAGAGCTTCGTCACCAGAATTTCAGCGTTTCCATCACGATCGATTTGGTGACGTTGATATGGGTTCAAAAAAGTCGAGCAAACGGCGTGTCGTAGGCGCCTTACAAGCTCGACCTTCAGGGTACAGGGGCAGATCCTCGATTGGCTCCTCTTCCATTGCATTGCGCAACTCTCGTTCCAGTAGCGTCTGTACCAGAAGCACGAAGAAGTAAACTCCCAGGAGTGCCTGGATCCGACTGACTTCCTTCAAGAAGAGGGGAGCCACTTCGAAATCATTCTTGAATTGAGAGAACCGCTTTTCGATAAGCGGCTGCCGCTTGTAGGCACGCAGCACCTCTTCCTCCGAAAGATTTTCGGCATTGGTGATCAACGGGAACGTACCATCGGTGGCAACTTCTTTATTGCATTGGTCGTGATGGAGATCCATGCTCAGACGATATCGGATTTGTATTTTTTTGCTGTATTGAGTGTTGGGTCCTGGACGGCCTGGTGTGGCCTGGGTGAATGTTTCGATCTCATGTTCCTGAATCTGCACATCGATCAGGTGCCCCACAGGAGAACCAGCCAGGATTTTTGCTACCGCTTCCTCGACCTTGGGCCGGTTGCGAAACCGGGTCTTTGGAGATTCC
>JBDOMT010000207.1:0-5429 GCA_039831705.1 Pirellulales bacterium
ATTGTACTTCTTGCAGGCTTCACACCTGCTCATGCCGCCCGCAAGAATATCGCGACGGATGTTCGTCCACTTGTCCATGTCGGTAATCACTCATTTCCCTCGCGATCCTGAGCATTGTCTGACCTGCATCGATCATTCGATCAATGCAAGTCTTGCTCAGAATCAGCGAGTAAGGGTAATGAGCGCTGTACTTTTCGATCGGCGATACGCCCCGCAAAAGCGCTGCACTTTTCGACTGGAGTTTACAGTGCAGAATCCGGTGCAGCATCAGTCTGAGACGCTTATTTCGTGTCAAACGTGCCCGATGGTTTCGGCCTCAACGGAGAAAATATGTGCCACATACTGACCGTCGAGCTAACCTTTCATACGTGCTTCCAATTTTGCAAGCGACGTCGGATTGCGATGGCCAAGGTTGTCTGATTGGTGGGCTGAAAGGCTTATGATTGTCAGGGCTATAACTGCTTCGGACGGGAATACTATGACAATGTAAAGTACTCGATTTCCACGGCAAGAAAATGATAATTCATCCAACGGAATATGTGGTTAGTCTCTGTTTTGCGACTTGGAATGTTGTTTGATGAATTCAATCGCTCGCTGGATGACTTCGTTGTTGATGCCCATGTGGCCCAGATCGGGATAACGATGGAAGACGTATGGGGCTTTCGCTTTCTTAAGGGTTGCGACCATGCCGAGGGCGTTGTCGATAGGGACGGAGTTGTCGTTGTCGGAATGGAGGATTAGCAGTGGTGTGATGTCTTGGTGGACGTGATTGACGGGCGAGGCGAGGGTCCTGGCTTCGATGGGGTCGGCGTTTGTGGGTGTCCAAATTTTTCCCCAGTCGAGGGTATTGAGTTCATAATTGGCAGCGACACTGATCACTGCGCGAACTTTGTTACTGGCTTCGTTCCAGCCGCCAGTGCGGGGAAAAGGGCCGTCGCCCAAGGTAGCAGCGAGCGAGACCATATGCCCGCCAGCGGATTGGCCGATAAGGTAAATTCGTTCGGTGTCGATGTTGAACTTGTCTGCGTTGGCATGCAAGAAGCGGATGGCGCATTGCAGGTCTTGGTAGCAGGCGGGGGCGGGAGTGCAATCGACCAGGCGGTAATCGATCGAGATGGCGAAGAAGCCGAAGCTGGCCCACTGTTTGACTTTGATGGTGGAGCCATCGTGTTTGTGCCCACCTTTCCAGCGTCCACCATGAACGGAAAGGATAGCAGGCAACTTTTCTGTTGATTCGGGATAGGCGACATCGGCTAACAGGCCTGCACCAAGGACTCGGCCATAAACGAGGTCTTCTTGTAACGTGATGGTTTTCGCAACGGCGAGCAAATCGAATTCAGTTAGCTTTAATCCTGGTTCGGCAGAATTCGTGTGCTTAGCCAGGCAGTAAAACATGAGTAGAGATAAAGTTGTAACTAGGAACCGGTGGTTGGAGCGGATCATTTTTGCACCTCTGTATTGGTGTTGTTGGGCGGTCTCTTTTTTTCGGAGACGAGAAATGATATGAGATCGATAAATTCTGATTCGGAGAGTAGTTTTTCCAGGCCGATAGGCATTATACTTTGGTGCTGGGGTTGGATTTCTTCGATTTCTGATTTGGGGATGGTGTGGATTTTTCCTTGGGTGTCGCCGAGAGTGAGGGCGTCGGGGGACTCAGTGATTTTTACGCCAAAGATACTTTTTCCAGTATGCAAGACTGCTGCAACCGTCTTGTAGCTGGGGGCGATGGTACGGCTGGGTTCGAGGATGGATTCGAGAATGTGGATGCGGGAAAATCGGCTGCCAATGCCGACCAGATCAGGGCCGATTTGTGCACCTTGATTACCGAAGCGATGACAATTGAGGCATTGCGTTTTGGCAGCATTCAGGAAAAGTTTGTTGCCTCGATTAGCATCGCCCTCGTGGGTGAGAGCTTTTTGGATGAGTTGCTCATGTTCGGCTTGAGAACTTTTTCGACGGAATTGTAGTTGAAAACGGGGAGTTGCGTCTGTTGCTTCGACACGGAGGAAAAGGCGATTGTTGCCTGTGTTGAGTGAGGCTTGAAAGCGATCAGTGTTTGGTTGGAACTTCGTTGTTTCTTTTCGCTGAAAGATTTCGTTGCCGTTTAGCCAGACGGTGAGGGTGCCGGTTGAAGCGGCCAGGAACTCGACGTCTGATGGTTTGGCGAGAAGATAGTTTGTGGTGGCTAGCCAGATGGAATCTGATTCTTTGGTTTTCGCAACGGATAGGTGAATGCTGTTGTCACCGTTGTTGAGGATCGCGCGATTCCAATTGTTTGATGTTAGCCGACTGAAATGAAAAAAAGGCGAGGCAAGGGCACTGTTTAGGTTTTGCGCAGCTGAGTCTAGGGACAAAGGGCCGAGGATTCGCCATTGTAGGGAGATGCCAGTGTCAGATTGTATTTGTGCGATGGTTTGCTCGAGTTTGAGCCATTTAATAGTTTGGGGCTTGAGCTGATTTTGCCAGAAGATCAGAGTTTCGATGGCTGAAGTCATGATGTCGAGAGAACGATTATTTTTTGCTATGGTGGCGATGTTGTCGCTGTGTTTCAAGTTGCCGAAGAGTTTGAGATAGTCGAGGGCAGCAAGTTGACATTCTGGGAATTTCAAAGCGTCGACGGCAGCGGCAAGGGCTCGGGGGTCGTGCAGTTTGGCTAACGATTGGAGGCTGGCACTGCGTAGCTGGTGATCGGCGCCTGTTGTGTAGTGCACGAGCAGATCGGTAGCTTGCTGAACTTTCAATTGGCCGGCAAGGATCGCGGCAGCGCGACGAACTCGTAGGTCGGAATCTTTTAATAGTGGTGTGATTCGGGAGGCAATTGCGGCCTCGGGACGGTTGATTAGAGATTCAACGGCTGCAGCGCGGACTTCGTCGTTGCTTGAGTCCAGGTGCCGAATGAAAAGTGGTGTTGCGTTAATCGTGGTTCTTGAGGCGAAGTGCTTGAGTACAGTCATCAGCACGGGATCTGCTTGGAGCGATTGTCCGATCGTGAGCAACTGGGATTCAGATTTCGAGTCTACGGCGGAGACAAAATCGTTGAGAGCCGCGAGTCGATTTTCGTTTGAATGCGACGAGTTGCTGATGATTTCGGTGAGCAACTCTCGGGCAATGGGCAGCGGTTGTTGGCGAAGGGCTTCGAGGATAAGAGCAAGCTCGTCAGAGCTGGGCTGTTGATGTAGCCATTCGACCAGGGAAATTATGGGGATAGGAATTTTTTCGCGAACCATACGACGTGCGGTGAACTTGCGAAGATCGGGGTCGTGCAGAAGGGTTGCCAGTGCAGCACCGATGGGCGATGTGAATTCCCAGTTGACGGGGTTCGCGGGACGCGGAGAGGGACGAAATCCCCAGTAGGTCCACTCGGCAGGTTTTTTGTAGATACGTGCGAGGAGATCGAGATATTCTTGACGTCGTTTGGTTGTGGGTTCGTTTTCCAGCCTTTTAAGTAGCCCGGCAGCGACGGTTTGGTTGGCTTGATTGGCCAGGGCACGGAGTGCGAGTACCCGGAGGCTTGGGAGGGAGCTTTCTTGCTGGTTTGGAGTATCGAGTAATCTTAGCACTGCAGGCCAGTTTTCTGAACCGCGGAGTAGTAGTATCGCAGCGTGCGATAATGCGGGGTCGGCAGGTGTCCAATTTCCACTGAGCCATCGTGGTGCTTGGGACCAATGTAGACGGCGGAGGGCGATCAGTACTTCGAGGCGAACTCGAGGGTCGGCTTGTTTTGCCAAATTAGCCAGACGAAGGCACAGTTGTTCGTCGCCTCTGTCAGCAACGAGTTGATGTTCTGTTAGAACCGGGTCGCTGAGATCGGCAATGGCACGAACTGCCTGTGCGCGTACCCGTTGGTCGGAATCCTTGGCTGCCATGTCAAACAAGTCGTTGATGGCAGCATGTCCTTCCGCATGCGCAATGGTCCAAATTGCGTGCAGCCGACCTTGGGGACGAAGTTTGTTTTCTTGCAGAGCACGTTTAAGCCTATCGATGGCAGTAGGGTCACGTTGTTCAATAGCTTGTTGAGCGGAGACTCGCTGCTGATAACTGTCGGAATTGAGTTGCTGTAAAAGCTGCTCGAACTTGGAGGACTCGGAAATGTTGACGGTGAGATTATCGGCGGGCGGAGTGCCGGGATAGGAAATGCGATAAATCCGACCGCGGCCACGTTTGGGACGTTGGCCGTCGGCCCAGTCGGAGACGAGTAGTGAGCCGTCGTGGTCGACGGTGATGTCGGTTGGATGGAAACCGTAGGGGTCGTCGGGGGCACCGGTGACGAAGTCGGCTTCTTGCATTTTGGCAAAACTGCTGCCTTGGGTTTGGCGGGGGTACTGGACAATTGCTCGACCCCATTCGCAGGCGAAGAGGCTGTTGCGGTCGGGGGCTGGGAACGAAGTTTCAAGGTAGGCTGCAACTCCGGCGGAGGATCCACGGCCTAAGTCGGCAAGGGGGAGCATCGCTTCGTGGGGACGATCGAGGAAGAGGTAGGGATAGCCGTGATCGGAGCCGTGAAAACAGTGGTAGACGCGGATCATGTAGTCGCCGCCATCGTTTTCGTTGTCGCGAACGAAGACGTTTAACTGTTGGTCGAGCGCGATGTCGTAGATATTTCTTAAGCCACGGGAGAAGACATGCAGGTCGGTTCCATCGGGGCGACAGCGGAGAATTCCTCCTGCGCGGAAGACGAGGCGATCGCCTTCAGGTCGGCTGACGTCGCAGCCGCGATCTCCGAGGGCCAAGTAGAGCCAGCGGTCGTGACCCACAGTAATGCCGTTGGCGCAGTGCAGACGATTGTCGTTTTGTTCTGGCGGGAGGCCCAGGCCTTGGAGAAGGTCATGTCGGGTATCAGCTACACCGTCGTTGTTAGTGTCTTGTAGTTTGGTGAGCAACGGGGCGTGCATCACATAGACGCTACCGGCATGATAGGCGAGCCCTTGGATTGAGTTGAAACCGTCGGCGTAGATATTGGACCTGTCGGCGTAGCCATCGGCATCGGTGTCGGCGAGGAGTCGGATTTCGTCTTTGCGGACGATCTCGTAGCCGAGACCGGTTAGATAGTCGTGGGCGACAAATAGGGAACCTGGGCTAGGACCGATGGCGATGACCGACGGGTATTCGACGAGTGGGTCGCAGGCGAAGAGCGTAACTTTGAATCCAGCAGGGACCGTCAACGGAGGAAAGCGTGCTTCGGTGTCGGGGCCGGTGATTATGTCTTCCGCAGACCGCGCGGTAAAATTGCCAAATCCAATGCAGAAGATCCCAGCGAATACCGCGTTAACCAGTAGCTGACTAAATCCGTGGAACATAGGAAGAAGCATCAGTTTATTGTGGTATTATGTGTCATTACGGAAAAGAATACCTAGGTTTTACATTTAGGCTCTTCACCAGAATCAGTGGGTAAATTGAGGAGGAATTGGCGAGTTGACGGTTGGATTTTC
>JBDOMT010000128.1:0-5424 GCA_039831705.1 Pirellulales bacterium
ACACATCGTTGCGCTCCATGCTAGATTGGCAGGTTAGTCACTGCCAATACTGCCTGCGCAAATCTTGTGCCAAAGCTGGTCGATTTCCCTGGGTTTTTCAAGAGACTTGTGTATAAACAACAGGCTCTCGCCCACGGCTAAACGATGTCGCCGCTGCGCGGCTGTTATGCCCGCTTTGCCCGGTATCGAAGTACGCTTCCGTAGCCTAGTTCTACTGAAGTGATCGCCTGAAGACGAGGGTTTTTAGATCCCCGTAGGAGACAATAACCACGACTTGGGGAATGAGTCTGAGTCCCAACCGGTCTCCACAAACGCGCGAACCGTCACATCGTAGGTCCCGACGGTCAACAGCCCGAGATCGACCGCTTGCTCGAAAGGCCCGGGAATCGATTGAGTCCTGATGGGCAGTTCGATCACCAGCAGATCAACGAAAATGCTTTTGCCCATCCGATGCCAGGGTGCCCGTTGGATCAAATGGGCAAGTATGTCAAACGTCCCCTCCACCGCCAAGCTACCGCGATGTGTTCGTCGTCTCGGTGCTGATTCCACTAATCGCATCGCTAGTGCTAGTTCTCGTAGCCAGTGTATTTTGAACAGAATACTCGCCGGAATTGCCTATGCGATTATTTCCTGGATCGGATACCCAAAGTCACGTTCCAACCGCTGTCGCCCTGGCACGACTAGTTGCCGCGGATCGAGCCCCAGTTGCTGCATCACCGTGGCATGCACGTCGGTCACGTAGTGGCGATTTTCGACCGCATGGAAACCTAGCTCGTCGGTCGCACCGTGGGCGATGCCTCCTTTGATTCCTCCGCCAGCCATCCAAACCGTGAAACCATAGGGATGATGATCGCGCCCATTGTTGCCCTGCGAACCCGGGGTCCGACCAAATTCGGAAGCCCATACGACTAGCGTCTCGTCGAGCAACCCCCGCTGTTTCAGATCCTTGAGCAACGCGCCGATCGGTTGATCCACCTGCCGACACATCTTGGAATGGCTGGACTTCAGGTTGCCATGTGCATCCCAGTTGCCAGCGCCGCCATTGTTGCCGTGATAGACTTGCACAAAGCGTACGCCCCGCTCCACCAGTCGACGTGCAGTCAACATCTGCTGGCCAAAGGTTCTCGTTTCGTCCTGATCCACCCCATAGGCCTCTCGGGTCGCTTTCGTTTCTTGTTGGAGATCTACCACCTCGGGAACCGTCGACTGCATACGGAACGCAAGTTCATATGCACGGATTCGCGCTTGGATCGCTTGGTCGTCGGGGTATTGTTTGGCCGTAAATCGGTTCAGCTGCTGCAATAATCCAAACTCTTGTTGTTGTTCCTCGACAAACACTTCCCGTTCAGGCGCAAGATAGGGCATGCTGTTTTCTGGATCGACTTGCAACGGGATGCCATCGTATTGCGGTCCCAGGTAGTCTGCTCGATGCGCTTCCTTGCCGCCACAACAGTCGGCAAGCGGTGTGCCCATCACTACGAATCGAGGCAAATTTTCATTGAGCGTACCCAGTCCATAAGTCGCCCAGGCACCGATCGTAGGGAAAAATCCATCGATACGATGACGGCCCGTATGAAATTGCAACTGAGCCCCATGGTTGCTATCTTCGGTCCACATCGAGCGGATCAGACACAAGTCATCCGCACAGTCGCCCACATGGGGCCACCAGTTGCTAATCTCCAAGCCACTCTCGCCCCGTTGCTTAAAACCAACTTGCAGCGGATAGCAAGTCTTGCGGACGAAACCATTGTTCGGATCAAAGGCAACCACTCGTTCGTTTTCTAAAAAAGGCGACTTCAGCACATTGCCGTAAGGAGTTTTGTCGAACGTCTTGCCCGCATACTGGTTCAGCACCGGTTTCGGATCGAACGATTCTAAATGGCTGGCTCCGCCAATCATGAACAGCCAAATCACATTCTTTGCCTTCGGAGCAAAATGGGACAAGCCATTGGGAGTCGAATTGTCGCCGACAGCTGCCATAGCCTCTTGATTGATCATTGACGACAGCGCCACACTGCCGAGCCCCAACTTCCCAAGCCCCAGACCCGCCGTAGAGAAAAAATCCCGCCGACTGCTTCGCTTGTCGGCGAACGATTCCGATTGTCTGCTACCAAAATTTGCTGACATGGCTTTGCTACCTCACCGTCACAAAGTCGTTATGGTTCATCAACACATGCACGAGATTCTCCCGTGCCCGTTGTTCGGGATCGGCCGCTGGTTTCACCACGGCCTCGTCGCCGCCTTTAAACGTGGTGAGAGTATCTGTTTTCGACAAAACTCCCGTTTGACTCCCGAGAAACTCCAAGCACATCGAAACCTCTTCCTCAGCCGGCCCTCGAGACAGAATCTGTCGATAAGCAACTTCAATAAACTGAGGCTGAGCCTGCTCGTCGCTACCCACTTCTTCCCACAACATCTTCGCCAACAGCCGTGACTTGCCAAGCGCCAGCGAGCTATTGACCAGTGCCAATGCCTGCTGAGGGATAATACTTTCTGAACGCCGGTAACACTCGTTCGGACTGGCAGTATCAAATTGCACCAACATGGTCATCTGCTTCTCATAGGCGTGCCGCAGATAGATACTTCGTCGCCCCGTGATTTCACCTTGCTCGAAGTCGATGTCCGCCCCGCCAAGTTTCGGATCAAGCTGCTCCGACACAGCCAGCAAACTGTCACGCACAATCTCGGCCTCGAGGCGTCGCAAGTTCATCCGCCACAGATACTTGTTGTCGCGATCGATTTCCAGATTCGCCACGCCCTGGTCACCTGCCGAAGAAGTAAGCTGCCAAGTCCTCGACGACACTATCAACCGGTGCAGGTGCTTCATGCTCCAATTATTCTCAATCAACTCCACCGCCAACCAATCCAACAGATCGGCATGACGGGGCCGCGGGCTGCGCAATCCGAAATCAAAGACATTTTCGACCAACGGCGCGCCAAAGTGACGCAGCCAAATATGATTCACTGCCACCCGTGCCGTAAGCGGGTTCTCAGCCGAAACTATCCAACGGGCAAGCGCCAAACGTCGCCCGCTGCTGGTACGCGGATACTCGGTGCCAACTGGCGTATAATTGTTGTCGTTATTTGCCAAGGCGGCTTGGGCTTCGGTGAGTTTCTTCCAAGCCTCGTCAAGCAGTTTTTTTGCTTTAGTCACGGCTGCCTGCTTTTTCTTCGCATCCTTTTCGTTACTCTCCCCAGCAGATTTCAGGGCCAGCTCTTTTTCTCGAACAGTAGCCACTGCTTCATGGGCCTTAAATCGCCGCTCCGCCACTGCTGCATTCGAAGCGACCCCGTCATCTTCGCCCGCAGTTTCTCCCACTCCAAACTTCACTCGATCGGCAGCCTGTCGCGCCTCAAGCGATTGCAAACCCAACCGAGCACCAGCGACCCGCAACTCCAACAGCCGCAAATCTTCTGACTTCTCTTCAGTCGCAAGTTTTTTCTCCGCCGCAGCAAGATTCGCTCGAGCCTCGGCCAAACGCGATTCTACCACATGGGGTAACAACGCAGGGTAGTACGTATCGACGGTTAACGATATTGGTGTGATCTCAATCGGATTACCCAAGATTTCAGGCGTAGCTGGCGACAGCGGATGCTGCTTATCCGGATTTCTTTCGTTGCCGCCAATATACAAAAAAGTCTCTGTCGAGAGATCGGCATCGTAAGCCCGCGGAATTCCGTCCAGCTTCACATTCGGCTGGTCGATCAGCTGATCGGTACGAAGTAAGTGCGGTTCGAAAATCGCTCGGAACTGATAATAATCTTTCTGAAGCATTGGATCGTATTTGTGGTCGTGGCAACGGGCACAATTAATCGTCAACCCAAGAAACGCCTTCGCCGTATGTTCGACCGTCGCATCGAGCCAGATGTTGCGGTTGCTGTTGTGATAATTTCGTGCCAGAAAGCCGGTCGCCGGTAGCACTTCGGGGTCGTTCGGAGCCAACTCATCACCGGCAAGCATCTCGAGGATCATTTGGTCGTACCCTTTGTCGGCACTAAGCGAACGTACAATCCAGTCGCGCCAACGCCAAATATGTCTCTGGCTACTACGCAGGGCCTCTTTATAGCCACTCCAATCGCTGTAGCGCCACACATCCATCCAGTGCCGACCCCAACGCTCGCCATAGTGAGGATTATCCAATAGCGAGTCGACGACCTTGCCCCACGCATCAGCCGAGTCGTCGGCTTCAAAAGCTCGCTGTTGCTCGCGAGTGGGCGGCAACCCAATCAGATCCAAATACAACCGGCGTAACAAAGTAGTATGGTCGGCCGATTCCACTGGCAAAAGTCCTTGGCGCTCGTATTGCTCGGCAATGAAGGCGTCGATCGGCTGCGCCCACCGCGAATCTTCGCTCGCAGGAACAGCTGGCCGCACCGGTGGCTGATAAGCCCAATGCTCTGCCGGATCAGTCGGAATGATTTCATCAGCCGGAAACTTTGCCCCTTCGCTTATCCAAGTCTTCAGCAGAGCAACTTGTTTGGCATCCAGCGGCTCGCCCTTGCCCTCCGGCGGCATCCGCACGTCTACGTCCTCAGCCGTGATGCGATGAATCAGCAAACTCGCGTTCCCATCACCGACTACCACGCTCGGGCCCTCTTCACCACCAGCAAGAATCAACTCGCCCGCATCAAGCCGCAGTCCCGACTCTCGCTCGAGCGCTCCATGGCAGGAAGTACACTTCGCCGCCAACAACGGCTTAATCTCGTGCTCGTAATCTACTGCTCTGGCCAAGCCAGGAAGGCCCGCCAACATGAAGAGAAGCGACACGCATAGAAACTTTGTAGAAATCATCTCGATCAGTTCTCAACCGAGGCAAAAAGGGGTAGGAAATTTCTCTCGAGTGACTCGCAACGAGAGACATCCATCATATCAACTGATAGGAATCCGTATCCCATATAGCAAACAGAACCCCACATACGCGTTACGAATGTGGCCACATATCCCCCCCTGAGATGGGGGCGACCTACCACATACGGGCGATTGTAACCCATCCGTGATCGAGGACCAAACAAATTCCAGAAATATCTCGGGCCTCTCCCCGCTAACGCCCTGATAGAGCTTCCACGATTGCCTCAGACGGTCGTCCTCGGTCGTTGCATCCGGGACATTTCCCTGCAATCTGTCGATCGGCACCTTTTTTCGCGGTGCTCATTGTCTCGATTCCCCGTTGCGCACCGGCAGCGATACCCGCTCACCAGGTTGATGATCGTCAAGCTTAGCAAAGCTCAACCGTAGCGTGTACTGGTTATGAGCCTCTTCCTTCGAGCCTAGTGGAACCGTCAAGGACGTAATCGGTCGCGAGGTGTGATGTATTTGTACGGAAGTGGCTCACCCCCAGTTTATGTACCAACCTGAGTGAGAGAGTCGGGGGTAAGGCAGCTTGCCGGCTGGAGTGAGGGCGTAGCCCGAACGGGTGCGTTGGG
>JBDOMT010000069.1:0-5419 GCA_039831705.1 Pirellulales bacterium
ATTTTGAGCTGAAAATCTCGTGACCGCTAGTCTGATGAGAATTGATAAGGCTTTGCCATATCATGACAACTGCATAGCGGTTAGGTGAAACCCCGTTAGAGAATGCTATGTAGGATTATCGAAACTCAATACTAGCACGAAGCGCAAGCGAGTGGGTCTATGCCAGACGTATTGACTCACTCGCTTGCGCTTTGTGCATGTATTCTGGGTCTCAGCACTTTTGAAATGCTTCACAGAGTTGCCCAAAAGGGTAATAATCGGCCGTGTACATTGCCACTTTTAGGAAGATTCCCCAAGTCACCTGCACGGCGGGTGGTACCTGACTTGGCCAAACGAAGATCACTGTCCTTCGGCAACCTCGCCATAGCTGATGGAGCCCAGCGATTGCCAGACTTCGAGGTCGACATCTTCGGAAGTATAGCGGGCCGAACCGTCTGCCATGCCAATGTGCACGCCGCCGGGGTGCCGACTGCGCGCAGCAGCCGTATTGTTGTTGTTGTGAGCAGCCGGTCTGCCCGGCCTGCAAGGCAAGTTGAGGTCGGGGCGATTCGTGTCATTCGTGCACCAGGGACCAAATAGAAAGTCCGGAAATGGACTATTCGGAACATTGGTCGTGAAGACTTGACTGGTCCCCACATGGTCATACCAGAAGACGCCGCGGATGTCCCGATCGTCCGAGATACCCTTGAGAATTTCTCCGACGATCATGGTGTTGGATGTGCCATCGGTAATCATGCCAATTCTTACACGTTCGTTCATGGTAAAAGGCGCTGCTCGGTGGTTGGCACGATCGGGATGCGTCTCATCGACAGTCGCCCCCATATTGACGTTGCCAAAGAATCCCGCATAGTTTCCACGTGAGATCTCAATGTTGCAATCGGGATGGTTGTGGACCACATCGCCTTCGCTGTCACTGGGGCATCGCAACATATCGATTGGCACCTTAACGACTAGTTGATTTTTTTTGTCTGACCAGACTCCGCCGGCACAATCAATATCCCGTCCATCCAGATCGAAGGCGTTGACCACCGCGGATTGTTCAAGATGGGAAAATACGTGCATCATCCAGGTGAGACGGGGGTAGGTAAACAATACACCTTTGTCATTGACGACTCCTGGTGGAAAAGCTCCCTGACTGGAGTGATAATTTTGCAGCGCCAGCACAATCTGTCGCACCTGATTCAAGCAGGTCGTCCGCCGCGCGGATTCCCGGGCCGCTTGAATTGCCGGCAATAATAGCGCTACCAGTATGCCGATAATGGCGATCACCACCAAGAGTTCGACCAGGGTGAAACCGCTGAGCCGGCTGGAGTGTGGGGTGGATGCGGTTCTGTGAATTCGACTCTTTACCATTTCAACGCCCTGTCACGATTGACCAATTTCCCACGACCAAACCAAATCCCCATGACCAAATAAGCCAACAATCTGGCAGTCGATCACACTGTCTGAAGAGACCATGTATCC
Source organism: Pirellulales bacterium (assembly GCA_039831705.1). GTDB lineage: Bacteria > Planctomycetota > Planctomycetia > Pirellulales > Lacipirellulaceae > JAJRWS01. The sequence goes on from JBDOMT010000069.1 coordinate 1,465, forward strand.
ATGATTGTACTTAGCCCATTACTACCAACAGGCTGAAATCTCTAAATACAAGCACGAAGCGCGAGCGGGTGGGTTAGGCGTGGTTGCTGTAGACTCACTCACTCGCTCGCGCTTCGTGCTTGTATGCTAAATCCAGCAACATTAACAGTGTTCCAGTTATGGGACAGGCTCTTAATCAAACTTATCTTTTTGCGGTTGCTGCACCGATAGGCTCTAACGTTACTGCTGCTTACTGATGTGGCAACCCCTAATGTCAATCACTCGAACAGGCAAATAGTCCTCGCAATAAGATACCCTGAGAGCCAACGTCGTGACTCCCAGGGTATCTGTAGGATTCCTGCACTGCAGTCATCACTTAGTAACGCCTCTGATTACAAGGAATAATCAGCCTTGCTTTCTCAAGCCAAGCACACCACAAGCACCTAGCAACAACATCAAAGCCGACGTCGGCTCAGGTACCGAACCAGATGGCTGTGTCGGAGGATTCCAATCACCCAAGAGAACACCGAGGTCCAAACCATCGACATAACCGTCCAAGTTCAGATCCGCAATAGAACCAACAGGAATGTCGAATATTCCATCCACTTCTTCCTGAGTGTAAACGTCGAGCAGGTCGACGTCGTCATCCTGGATAAACAGGAAGCCGTCAAATACACCGTATTGTTCCCGGGAGGCGATTTCAAAGGTAACGACTTGACCAACTTGTTCCGGGGTGACAATGAATTCGGTTTTCATGCCGAAATCGGTGTTAAAACCGCCGCCGGGACCGGAACCGACATAGGCGGGCCGGTTGTACCAATGGAATTTGCCATTTTGACGAGACGGATCTTGGCTGCCGCTCCCCAAAATTGCGCCTTGGCTCTTGATTCTCCAGTCACGGATGGCATGCCAACCTTCCTTTTCGGTGTCGCCTACACTTGGCTTGAAACCGTTCGGGTCCAAAGCGAAACCAGGATTGGGAATATCGACGTCGATATCGTTCTCATCGAATTCCAGGCCGTTGAAGCCGACCCAGTCGCTCGAGGAGTTTTTGTCGAAGGCGGGAGAGACGAAGATGGAATCTTCGTTACTAAAGCTGCCATTGCCATTTGAATCGTACATGGTGTGGCGTGAATAAAACTGATACGTTCCGGCTGTCCGAAACATGACTTCATAAACGGCCGTATCTGCGTGTTGACCGCCACCTATTTGGTCCAACAGAGCGGTGCCGTGAACATTGGAATCCGCCGGTAAAATGTCGAGTCCCCCTACCGACACGATCGGAGTATCTTTGTTCACGCCCACCCAGCCATTGTTGTCAAGGTCTTCGCCGAGGCTGCTATAGCTTTCCGCCTCGAGCCACAGAAACTTGCGGCCCTCAAAACCGAGGGGGCTCTGTACCGTGACGGCACCGGTTTGCGACACGAACGTTAACGCTGTGAAAGCAGTTATTAGTGACAGAATTGAAAGTTTTCTCATAGTTTTCTTCCTCAAAGATTTCACTGGAAACAAGATTAATTACAACAAAGCTGATCTGCAAAGTACGTTTCAGTCTACTTCAATCAGTGGCACCTCCGGAGTTCACACGACTGAGTGAGTTAAGGTCTATGCTCTGATAGGTCAAAAGATGTTTCGTGATTGGCATTGATTTTTCAAGAGCGGATGCATGTTGTTGACTAACGAATGTATTTTGCATTGCCCTGATTGGGCTTGACCGCTTCATTGGCCAATGGCATGTCGCCCAAATAGCTCCACCAAGCCCCAGCAGACACCACGACGACGGTTCCGGAACCGGTTCGATAACCTTCAGCCTGCTATTGACCGGAATATCTGAGTAGATCTGTCGTGCACCCGAAGGCCATTCGACGATGAGCTGGTGAAGCGTTTCGCTGCGCTCGCCGACGCCAAAGTGAGCGATCAGCTCTGATTGCGACAAGTAGTTGGAGCCGCCGCTGATATGCCGGGTTTGCTCCGTGCCGCCTTCGTCGGCGATCAGGGTCAAGAAGGTACCGATGCCATCGGTATTCGAAACGGTTCCCACGGTCTCAACCATGAGAAAGGCCTGCGCTGAGTCGGTTTCGTTGCGGTAGAGCTTTGGCTGGCCACCATTGTTGACCACAAACAGATCCAGATCTCCGTCTAGATCGTAGTCCAAGGTCAGTATGCCCTTGCCCGAACCACTGTCGGTGAGCCCCTCTGCGGTTGCGACCTCAGTAAAATGGTCACCATCGTTGCGCCATAATTTCATCGGATCGCTGATAAACGGTTCTAGTTTAGGGTTTCTGCCGGTCATGCCATTGGTCATGGACAGATCAAGATCGCCGTCGTTGTCGTAGTCAAAAAACGTGGCCCCCCAGCCCCAGCCACCGTCACGCACGCCGTAGTCGTCGGTTACATCAGAAAACGTCCTGTCACCATTATTCAAGTAGAGCCGGTTGCCACTGCCATTCCAGTTGCAATTGGAATCGACGCAGGATAAATCCTGCTGGTAGATGGAGGTGACAAACCAGTCGAGCAAGCCGTCTCCATTGACATCGGCAATCGCCGAGCCCATGCCGTTTTCATCGGTGCCCAGACCCGACGGGTTGGGCGTAATAGGGCCGGGGGCGGGCTCAAAGGTTCCGTCACCTTGATTCCAGAATAGCTGTGAAGTGTGGAAGTCGGCCGCAATGGCAAGATCGGCATGGCCATCGCGATCGAAGTCGGCGAACGAGGAGGAAAAGGTGAATACTCCAGGAATATCGTCGTTGGCCGTGTAGGCGGGAGTGTCTCCCCTATAGATACCTGTTGCCAGCGTGGCATCTTCAAAATGGCCCGGGTTACCCACACCCAGATTATGCAGCACACGAACGTGGCTCCACAACGTGGGTGGTCGGTAAGCCGTGTTGCCCCATTCGTTGACGTGCAGGTCGAGATAGCCATCGTTGTCGTAATCTCCGAGGGCAGCGCTGGTGCCAAAATGGGTGGAGCTAGTCTCGATTCCAGCATTGCGGATGACGGCCTCTTCGGTGAAATTCCCGCTGCCATCATTCATGTAGAGATAATGACGCGTGCCGCCCACGTTGGTGACGTACAGGTCAAGGTCGCCGTCGTTGTCGATGTCTCCCAACGCCGCGCCGTTGGTATTCAGGCTGGCGGTAAAACCCGCTTCGGTGCTGATACCGGTGAAGCCGCCATGGCCATTGTTGTGGTAGAGGATGTCGGGACCATCGACACGTGTGACAAACAGATCGGGATAGCCATCTCCGTCAACATCGCCGGCCACCGCGCCGCCGGTCATCCGCATTGCACCGTTGTTCTGTGGCAGATTGGTCCACTGCTGGTAGTCGATACCCGCCTGCAACGTCACCTCCGTGAAGGTCGGTTGGCACTGTCCTGCCCCTGAACCTAGAAGCACAACAAGAGGAGCGGTGATGATTGTGAAAAAACGCATAAAATAGTCTACAGTTCAGAACAAAGATGCACATTCGAAGAAGCTAATAAAGAAGCAACAGCCGGCATACCAAGTGCAAAAGACTTAACTATCACTGACTCTTGTGGCCAATTTCAGTCATGCTGATAAATCCGCAGACCGAAGGAGGATTTCCAAACAATCCCGGCGGCAGAACACCCCTGTCAACAAACTTACCTGTCAACTAATCAACGAAGGGAGATGTCAAACGAAGGGAGATGTCAAACGAAGGGAGATCGAGAAACCAGAGGAGAGACAGCAAAAGGCAAGCCAGATACCACGCTGTTAGGGTTGCACAGAAACAAAGGCAACATCCCGCAAAGCAGGAAAAACCCCGCGTGTTTTACTTCAGCCTTTTTGTGTTTTGCTGCAGTAGGTCAACTCTCGGATAAAATAAGGAAAGACAAGATAAACTAGCCGAACCAGATGCCATGTTTCGTAATTTTAACAGCTATTCTTGGGAAGGCAATAAAATTTCTCAACAAAATGTTTGCCTCCTCACCAGAATCTGTGGGTGAATTCTGG
>JBDOMT010000127.1:0-5398 GCA_039831705.1 Pirellulales bacterium
CCAACGACATTTCGATTTCGCCATCCTTGGCTCTCCTATCACGCCGCGTGTTGTGCAACCGCAGTTTGATAGAAGAGCCTTTTTTAATGGATACCAGTTTCAAGTGTTTTTTCAGAAAGTGCAGTTACAGACCTGTTTGCAACAATGGACGATCCTATAGTTTGACAGCACTAGTCATTCCACAGGAGCATGTAATTTAAGGAAGCCATATCGATGCATTCCACAGAAAAATCACAAAACGATATGCCCATGACAAATTGGGACCATTGCCCCCCGGGTGAATTACAACGTCTGGTGGGAAGGCTGAATGTTCTTGAGCGATGCGAGAAGCGAAAACGGTTTCGCTACGGTGGGGCTGGTGTCCTATCGATAGCTGCCGTGCTGATCATCAGCATCAGCACACGGATGCCCAATTCAACAAGTTACGGTGGACTGACTTGCCAGCAGTGCCAGAGCCACTTTGATGCTTTTCACGGCCACTTAACGAGCGAAGTGGATGACCAGGTGGCGACGGTGGAAGAAGAGGGAGCAAATGTCATGGATTCCACTCTGGCTGAAAAAATGAAAGACCATCTGGCAAACTGTGACCGTTGTCGGTCGCAGTTCAATAGCGTACACCCGGACAATCTGGCAGGCCTTCATTTGACGGGCCTTCAGACCGGCAACTTCAGACGGTGGACATCTGCCAATACCATCTTACAAGCACGGATACTATTTGCCGTGGCCAGCTCTATCGAGTAATGTAACTTTCGGGTGAGGCGATGAATTTTTGTCGGTGCTTTGAGCTGGCAAATAAGTAGCGACGGTTGTGGTACCATGCAAGGTAATTCTCATCTCCAGCAACCTGCTTACCTTCTTCTTGCTGAGTTACAATACAATTGCCATTCAGGGCCAAGTCGATTTGGTTGTAGGCTGCAGGATTTTGTTTAAACATTTCCTTGTGTTCTTGATCGGCGAACAGGAATAGACGGCCGCCGCGTAAAGGATAAACGACTGCGTGGGAAACGCTTCCGGATACCTTCTTGCCCTGTTTCTTTTGACTTACAACACAGGCGCCTCCAAAAGCGGGAATGTATGTCTCCGGAGCAGCGGTAAACTGCTGTTTTTCTTCTTGGCTGGCAAATTGGTAGATTTTTCCATCATAACTCGTTCGCAAGGATTCTTTTCCCTCAACCCAAATACCTAAGCCCTGCCCGTCTCCTTGAATAGAAACTGGACAAAAACCGTTCATTGCCAACTTCTCATTGGGCCGTTTGGCAGCGTCCGAAAGGAGCGACTTGTCTTCTATTTGCACATTGTATTCTTCGACCACCTTCTGGGAATTCGCCAACGGAGCAGCTTTCCGAACGTAACGATTAGGCGTCTTAAGGAACTCCTTTTTCGCAGCCATATTGGCAAACCAATATCGGAACCCACCGTGGACATGGAGCGTTGCGGGAACTCCAAGCACTCGGCGACGTTCTTGCAACAAGGCCACCGGACAATTTCCAGCGTTGGCTAAATCAGCATTCCAGTACTTCCCTGGCTCATCTAGGAATCGTTTTCGCTGGGCAACATCGGCAAACAGATAAATCCTGTCTTGATACCACACGCCGTACTTCAATTCTCCTGGAACTTTAAGCCCCAACTCAACCAAGGATACAACGCACTGTCCACCCAATGCGGGCACATATCGGTGAGGTGAGGCAAGAAAAATTGCCCGCTGTCGCTCATTAAAAAACAGGTAACGCTGACCATCATAGTTCGCTACCACTGTCTCCAAGCCGAGCTTCCATTTTTGCTGGCTATTTAAGTAGACACTGTCATAGCCAGCCAAAGCCAATGGCAAGTCGATATCTTGATGAATCGTGAATCCTGACGACCCATACCTTGGAGCTCGACTTGCACGATTCGACGGCTGCAATGGGCCCTTCGAGGCAGAACCGTTCGCCCCTCCTAATGTTCCCACCTTCCTTTGCAGCCCTTTGACTCCCAGCAGTTCTTGTTGCCGAGACTCACTTTGTGCCAAACAAATCGTGCACGACAGCCAAAAGCCAAGAGTCATCGGCAGAAAGTTGGCTCGTCGCAAGTGCATACACAAAAATCCCGGTGCAAAACTGAATATACAATAAATATCGCACACACAAGTGTAGCTCGATGCTGCTAACGGAGCGATATCGATTTCACCAGGCTATGTTATTAACCCGATTTGCGGTAATTTCGGAATGGCAAAGCGTGATGGATACTCACCAGAGCTGGTGGTTTTCGGACTGGAATTAGCGAAGTACCTTTCTTTACCTTGCACTTGTGCACTCGGATTTGGTAGCCCGAAAATCAGCCCACCACTCCATCAGCAACCACAGTAGACATGGCAGATACTCCAGCCAGACGATGACATAAAAGAAAAAGTTGTCCCCATTGTAGCGAGTGCCAGCAACCGGGGGTTCAGGAAAGTGTGCTGACAGCCAAAATCGCAAGTAGTACAGCATGGTGCAAGCCGCAACTACATGCCAGGCTCGGTAACGGGCAAAGGGCAACAACGGCACCACCCAGCACCAGTACCACGGATTTTGTGTGGGGCACAACAGCCAAAACCAGGCAAGCGAGAGCATCGCAGCCCGACACCAGGCAGCCGGTTCTTGCCCAACCCTTGTCCCCTTGATTGCCAATCCTCCAGCAATCCCTACCACCAACAGTCCCAGTATGATACGGGTCAGCATGAAGGACGATTCATTGAGTGACTGAGGCGATGGAGGCCCTTTCCCCTCAGCCCATCCAGTCTCCTCGTGCTCGTCTCGTTTTTCCCCGTTGCGACCCCATTGACTTGTCACCTCCATCCCGACTTGATGTGTCCACTCAACCATCTCTGTCCAGTGGCCCACGATGGTACGCGACCAGGCATCAGGCACCAGAACAAACCATGGCCGAGCCGACCACTCCACACCCCCTTGCGGCCGCAAATTTTCCAAGACCACCATAAACAACAAATCGTTCATTTCCCAGTGTTTGAGAAATGCGCGGATACCTGCTTGAGGGTCAGAAAGCAGTGGTGGTGGTGCTACCGATACCGTTTCCTCTGGGTCATCCTTTTTCAGGATATTTTCCACTGGTGAGGCCGTCGCTTGCGTAACGCCCCCCTCCACCTTTATGTCGTCTATGGGCAGCAGCAAGGGGCGTAGGAGCAAACTGGAGACCAACGCCACAACGGTCAAGCCGAAACAGGCCCAAAGCTTTCCAAACCTTCTCCACCAAACGAATCCGAACAGGGGTACTAATACCAACGGATAGAGTTTAGCGCCGACAGCGAAGGCCAGCACACACCCCACCCCCACAAACCCCACAAAGTGCCTGGCAGGTGAGGACTCGTTCAGCGGACGACATGTTCTTACCAGCAGCCAAAGCGACAAAGTAGTCAGAAAGATCACAATTGAATCGAGATGGCCACTGCAGGCAATTTCCTTGAGTACCAGGGGCGACCATCCATAGGCCAGACACCAAGCCTGATTGCGCCCCGTTTCACCCAGGAGGAACACAATCACCAGCAACGTAGCGAGGTCAAACGCCACGAGTATTTCCTTCATGATCACCAATCGGACCCCCGATGATGCGGTATCAGGGGTCAGTCGCGCTGCCAGTCCGAATACTGCCTGACTGACCATTGGATAAGGCGAAGGATACTCACCGTAGTGTACCCGAGCCAGTGCGGCAGCCAACGACGGACTCCGCTGCTGCATCCGCACCAGACGCCCTAAATCTGAATCGGACCCTGCCCCATCATCCACAGCCTCTCGTACCTGCTGCGGAGTAAACTTGTAGGGACTGATCCCCTCGACCAACACCGCACCGTCCCACATATATCGGTAAACATCAATTTCATGAATAGGTACTGAGGGCAAAAGTACGGCTCGAAACAAGGCCGACCACAGAAAAATACCAACCAGCAACCGTCGACTTGAGGGATAGCGCACAACCTGCACAAGACCCGCCCAGTAACAAGCAAACGCCAAGCCAAACCAAGCCAACACATGGAGTGTTGGACGATCTACCGGCAGTGTCTCCTGTCCAAACTGGCGGCTCAACCAAGCAATGGCAAAATAGCAAATGAGACTCACCAGCCCCAATGCCCACAAGACCGTTGGCATCTTCAACAGTATCCGACACCCGCCGCCGCATTCCGCTTCCCTCTTTCCGCTTTCCGCTTGCCACTCTCCGCTCTCCGCTCTTGTATCTGTCATTCAGCAGCCTCACCAGCTGACCTGACCAATCGGTGCTTGCTTGATTGCCACCAGCCACCATACCTGGCAATCGTATATAGAATTTTACTTCCTGCCGCCACACTGCCACGAAATGTACCGCTGATCTTACTGGAACCAATGCGACACCGGTATTGGACAGGCAATTCCAAAATACGCAATTTCTTCTTGGCAGCCTTGATTTGCATTTCGACCGTCCAACCGAAATTCGTGTCGGCCATTTCAAGCTGCAGCAAATGCGGATAACTGATTGCCCGAAAGGGGCCCAGGTCGGTATAGAGAACACCGAACAGCCTCTTCATCAGCCAACATGCAAGCCGATTTCCATAGAGGCTTTGTGGAGGCATCGCCCCTGACTCGCGTTTACCAAGTAAACGCGAGCCTAACACAAAATCAGCCTGGCCTGCCAAGATCGGTTCGACCAGTTCGGGCAATTGCTCAGGGTGGTCACTGTAGTCCGCATCAACAAACACCACAACACGCGGGGTTGGATGTCCAGCATCGATCAAGCGTTTAAGCTCGCAAAGTCCCGCAAGACAGGCAGAACCATAGCCTCGTCTTAACTCCGTCACCACCAAAGCACCCGCCTGTTCAGCTACTTCCTTGGTGCGATCCGTGGAGCCATTATTCACCACGACCGTATATCCGACCGATGGTAAATCGCGCAACACCAGTGGCAATGCCTGCTCCTCGTTAAAAGCAGGAATCACCACCACCACATCATCCAACGACATCGAACGCTGAACCATCACACATGTCCACTCGTCTGGAGGCTAAAAATTAACCCGGCCATTCATAAACTTCGTCGCGTAGCCGACCAAAACGAGTTTTGGTGCCCGGCTGTATGAAATTTGCGGGTTAAGGCCAGCAGCTTACAAGTGAATCTGAGTGAACGCAATCTGTACATCCTGGGATGGAGCACGGTGAAGAGCAATGGAATTGGTATTCCAACACGAAGCGACTGCGAGTGGGTCCTCCATATCCTGCACTAACCCACTCGCTGGCGCGTCGTGCTGGTATTCGGGCCCTCACCCCTTTTCAACTGAAGACCACCGCCTGAAGGCGGAGGGTTCGCCGACAGTCGGCTAAAGCCCGACTTTCTGGTTGTGGCTTACTTACCGCAATCGCCACGAAGTGGCGAAAGCATCTAGCCGTGGGGCGTGAGC
>JBDOMT010000327.1:0-5384 GCA_039831705.1 Pirellulales bacterium
TGGAAGAACGCCCTTGCCCTCGGAAATGGCTCCAGACGTACCCGTTCCGTTAGCGCCGATCTTTGCAGCTAGCATCGGCCTCAGGAACATCCAGAAAAGCCCGACTAGAATCAAGCCGACCGCCGCACCGGCCGCGATAGCAAGTACTAGTTGCTGCCAGTAGCGTGTTGTCGGATCCTGATCCTTGTGAATTGGCAGTGGGGGGGGTTCATTTGTCATCGAATCTATTCTCATCTATTGGTTACTGTACCAATCTCTGTCCCCCACGTCCGAATGAAACGACTTCTTTATCATCGAGGAGTAGAAGGCTGTAATCAAATCCACGATCAACGAATTCCTTTCGCACTTTCTTCCAGGAATCAAATGAGTCGGCCCAGACTACGAGTCGAACTGCGTGCGTATCGGGAGTGACTTTGTCGAGGATCTCTACTAGTGTGCTTTTCCATTCGTTTCCATCCATCGGCTTCCCACGATCGGGATTAGGGACGAACGAAACCGTACTGATTAACTTCAATTGCTCTGCGTCTAATTCATCTTCCGTGACAGGATCTTTGTACACCGTATAAAGTCGATCAAACGCCAACGCGAACAAGATGCGTTTCTTCGTCGATCGGCGAGTTTTTGGTAAATTCACTTCTAGTCGACGTTTGCGTCGCTCCTCATCCAGCTGCATCGTCGTGCGACGAACTTGATCCGTAGTTTCGCGCACTCGATCTGCTAGTGATATCAACGCTGCCTCGGCTTTACTGAGACCTTGCCGATGGGCGGTAAGTGTTTGGCGCAACATGCGACGTGTTTCTTCTTGCTGCTGTACAATCCGCGAACGTTTTTCGTATTCGTCTTCGAGGTTTTTCAGGTCTTGATCGACACCATGTGTCGACATGCCCGTTAATTGTGCCTCAATGCGTTCCAAACGCTGAATTTCCCGCTTGAGCTCGTCAAGCTGATCACTAGCTCGTTGAACAGCCTGTGAATCGATGGGTTGATCTTCAGAGACTGTAACCTGCACGACCAATGCTAACAGGATCGAGATGAAGATTATTCCGCCGAAAGCATTGCAAATTGTGTCGAGGAAAAGCCCTAAGCCATCGTCGTACACTTGTCGTCTATGTCGCGACATGGTCTTCACTACCTTGTGAAACGAACCGTCTGTTCTTCCCTGATCAAATCAAATCCTAGTGAATACTTACCATGAATATCTTCGATCGCCTGGTTGCCGTATCCCGCGGCGCTCGGTCTAATCAACAGGTGAATGTGCAGTGGTTGCGAGGCCTTGATGGCACGACGTGCGCAAAACGCGGCCAGGGCTTCCGCTGGATTACGTCCCAATACTTGTTCTTCACCCAGCAAGGAGGCATCCGATAAGGAGGTCGCTTTGGCCTTTGTCTTTGAGATCACAACGACGATTACTTCTTTGCCAGGCAGCTTTGCCCCCGTAACGATTACGGGGTCAGCTTGCCGCACCTCGCGGATCGTCGTCTGCAAGCTCGCCAACCGGTCTCGCAGGTCGTTCAATTCCGTGTTCAGAGGAGTATGTTCAAGCCGACGTCGAGCTTCGCGAGCTTTGGTCTCTAGCGAACGGATCTCTAAATCAAGTGTGCGATTGGCTCGGTCCAGCCGATCGATGTCCGTGCTTCTGGCGGCAATCTGACTGCGAAACCGCCCTTTACGAGATTCTGAATCCCGACCTTTTCCATAATTGGCTGAGTCACTCCGCAATTCGACAATCGCAAGCTCCACACGTTTCTTACTCGCCTCTAGTTTTTCTCGCTCATCAGAATCCGGTAATTCAGCAGCAGCTTGTTGTGCCGGCAACGTACTTGCATGAGACCGCACCAATTCGAGAACGAGCAATAATGTGATCAGAATGAAGATCCCAACGACCGACGTTATGATGTCTTGGAACGCGAAAAGCGAAATCGATATTGATGTGTGATCTCGACGTCTCAAGTGTCAACTACCTCTTCCATTTCAAGAATTCGGAGACGGCCAATGATGTTGCGCAGGCAGTATTCAGAGATATCGTCGAGCAAGAATTCTTCATTTTTCCTTTGTGAGGTCACCAGTAGCTGAAGAATAACCGCGATCACCAGTGCGATAAGCGTTGTCTCGAAGGCCGTGCTGAGACCTCCCGTGACGCCCTTCAACGACTGTACGACACTCGTTAGCTCGACATTATCTTCAAGCAATTCCCCGAATGCTCCGATCGCTTGTGATAGCCCGAGTACTGTGCCGATGAATCCAAGCACTGGAATACACCATAAGAACCCCTGTATGGTCGCGAACGATGTTTGGAGGGCGGATTCGTCTCGTTCACCAAGTGAACGTAATAACTCGTTGACATCACCGACCCGTCCAAGGTTTTTTAGACTTCGCAACGTCGTCAAGACTCGCCGAAATACGATGAATTCTTCGGGATCTTCAGCGATCGAGTAGACTTCCGTAACGACAGTATCGGCTGTCGCGGGGGTCAAAACAAACGCCACCCCTTCGGGCAGTAATTGGCATGAAAGTGCCCTTCGATGTTGGGCTGTCTTCGCCCGTTTCACAAAGAGAATTCCCAACGACCAAAATGCCAGGAATATCGTCGGATACGGTATTAGACCTCGCTCAAGAAACATCGCCGCGAATCGAGTCTGCCGAAACAACGTCAAAACGCCAAAAAATGCCACGGTCCCGACCATGGCGATGCCCAATGGCAAAACCAACCCGGCGTTTGTTCCCCTGCCACCTTGCAGGCCGAGCTTTCGCTCGACGTCCTGTTTGTTCCACGATAAGGCATCCGACATGAAGTGTGTTGTATCTCAGGCAAGAGTCGTTAAGTCACGCCCTTGGCTGCCAAAACGAGACTAAACAGATAAGCGGCAAGGTAAATTCCCAGCCATACGATGACGACGATTCCTGTGTATTTGCAGAATCGATATAGGTCCTTGGCCACTTGTTCCAATACTCGTTGTTCACGATTGAAACGCAAAACTCCTAAACTATTTGAAAATTGCAGCAACAGCAACGCGTTGATCAACAGGGTTATCGAAGTAACGACGGCCATGCCACAGAAAGTCAAATAAACCTCTGCGACATCTGACGACGTGTCTGCTGCAATGCCAATTACTAACGCAGTAATGGCACCAACGCCTGCCAAAGAAAATAATGTGATAAATGTGATCGCCAAGAAGAGCGTCCAGGGCCTCGACATTAGAATTAAGCCGATGAACGCCGCATTTCCCGTCCCATCATCGCTTTTCGTGTGACGACTTGCGTTGCTCAATTCACCAGAATCAGACGGCTGCATGATGGGTTGTTTCAGTTCGGGAAAAACCTCCAACACCGCACTCCAATCTGGTGTTCCCTCTTTCCAAGCTAAGGCGTCACGTGATACCGTGCCTGACGTAATTTGTGATCGCACCTCTTCCACCGTAAATGGCCCCAGATTCTCTCCACCTTGATTCAGGAACCAAACTTTTTCTTTACCGATTTTCGGTTGAGCTGGTTGGTGCACGGTCGACGGATTTGCCCGTGTCACCTCGTCGCCGTCATTCACATCGGCAGTCGTTGGTTCACTTTCTTCCGCCAATAGCCCTTGATATTCAGAGGCCCGACGCCAAGTGACCGCATCGGGCGAAATCTCGTGCGTCTGCCCAACCTGCCCGCTCCTCGCCATTTTCCGCAGTTTCTCCTCGGAAAACGGTCCGATGACGCGCCCGCGGACTCGAACGTAGTATTGACCACTAACCATTGGTGTGTTTCTAGTTGTTTTCTGAGGTAATTGGTGACTCGTCGCCATTAAGAAGAAAGACAACTCGTCCGGCCAAAAAACGCGGATCCGTTTCGTCAACGGACAAGTCCGAATGCCTATTCTTCAGTTCGCCGATTTGATGAAACGATAATCCCGAATCGCCTTCCGGGACAGCGACAAAGAGCTTTCCGGAAACCGCAGCGTCAATGTTGTCGAGAATCGACACTTCGATATGTCCATTGATGTCACGTCTTACCCAGCCAACCCATTGAGCCTTAAAATCGCTGTTCATTAACTGCGTCTCGTGACTCTTGACGAGTTTAACCAATTCCTTTCGCCCAGCAATCGCTTTCAAGAGAGAATCATTAAGCACTGTCTGAAATGGCTTGGGCACCAGCCAGTCTGTATCACTGGAACCCGACAACCGTTCATGAGCCGACTTCCAATGCGATTTCAACAAGTCACTTCCACTACTTCCAGTGGCGACCAGTTCAAGTAGGAGCAGAAATTTGAGTCGTACGTCCAACTCTCTTGATTCGACAATGTCGGACACAATCAGCACAAATCTCATGTCCCAATCCGTTGGTGAATTTACTGAAATTGCACTAAGGTCCTGAATTAGTTTTGCGACGTGCTTTTGAGGCTGAACAAGGATCCTGATGGATGTACCTTCGTTCACCGTCTTGGTCTTCCGGTTTGCGTCCAAGTCACTCAAATAGGGAAAAGACACCTTCTTGCCAGACTTAGACGCCGCTCCAAGTTTCTGCGCCTCAATTCCCGTAACGTAATAAACGACGTCCGAGTTTGAGTCCTCCTCTTCAATTACAACAGCGCTCAGTCGTGGAAGTAGCGATTTCTCTATTCGTTGCCTCAGGTCAGCTCTTGAGTCGTCTCGACGATTCAACAAATCTAGATAGCCATTCGGATCCGCTAACTCAAACGGCCAATTTTTGGTTTCTGGCCCAGCTGGATTGCGGGTGACCGGTTTGAGAACTACCCGCACCTTGCTAGTAAAATCAGTTGACGCACCATTAAGGAACGTGGTTCGCACAACGGCAGCATAGTTCGAATAGGCCACGACAGACGTCCAGCAATCTCGTTCTTGTATCGCAAGTTCAAATTCGTCTATCATATTTCCCTGCCGTGAAGACGATACGTACCTGCGTGCAATGAATTCAAAACGCGCCAGGGATGTTGCCGAATTCAGATCCTTGGCAAAGCTCATTTCATACTCGACACTCGAAGTATAATCCTCAAATCTCTCTCGTTGGACCCGCAATTGGTCCGTAACGATGTCAAGATTTTTTATCGCCGCAGGATTTGCACCTCGGTAGTCAACTCTTGCCTTTTCAAGCTGTTGCGATAGTGTAGTGAGTACGGTGGCGTCAAGTACCATTGCCGGTTGCTCGCTCAAACTCGTGAGTTGAGCATGAACGTCGTCAATCAATGCAATCAACTTAACGTCAGCAGTTTGACGTTCTGCAAACTCGTAATTCCGTGTCGCTTGAACCAACTCATAGACTTGTTGCTTCTCGGCCTCGAAAATGGCTAACTCGGTGGCACGCTTCAACGCCACCTGGTCGGTGCGGTGCGGCGCGTCGGCGCGCGCTAGATTTAGATATTGCGTGAAGCTTCGTCGACGATCGTC
>JBDOMT010000256.1:0-7115 GCA_039831705.1 Pirellulales bacterium
TGTTTGAGGCCTTGCGTGTTAATCTGCTGGCACACACCTATCAGAGCGGTACCGCCTTCGCGAGCCAGACAATCCTGCCCGAACAGCGATGGGAGGATTGGAGCCGGGTGAATGAACGCATCGCTTTGGAGGTGGCCGTTCTTTCGGTTGGTGGAATGCTGGCGGAGGTGCCTGAACCGAGTGAAGAGGAACTTCTCGCCTTTTACCAGGAGTGCAAGGGACGAATGGGAGGGCAGTTACAGAATGTGATGGGGGCAGAGCGGACCTCTCCCGAAGCAGGCTTCACCCAACCTCGGAAAGTTCGTTTGCACTATCTGCTGGGGGACGTTTTCAGTTGGTCGGAAAAATTGCAAGAGACGGTCACCGACGCCGAAATCGAAGAATACTACCAACGCAACAAGCGGGCACAATTCGTGCAAACCGACACGAGCACGCTAGATTCCGTCGATTCGACAGAAGCCACGGACAATTCTGCGGCTACGGCGGATTCTGGGGATGTGCCTGCTAATACAGACGATGCTCAGTCCGGTACCGATACGTCTACGGAGGAACCTGCGAAAGAGGAGATGGTCGAGGAAGAAGCCAAAGGTAACGAACCGGCCGAGGAAACAGCCCCAGAGGCTGAGGCTGAGGTTACGGAAACTCCAATTGTAGAAGAAGACTCTGCGGAGGACGGGCCTGCTGAAGACGGGGCCGCCGCAGAGGAAACACCGTCAGATAGCACGGGCAGTTTGCGCAAGTCTGGCCCATTCCGTTTGGTAGCGTTCCAGCAAGAGGGTGAGGTTGCCGAAGGAGAAGAGACTTCGGGTGATTCAACGGCTGGTGAGGTGGCTGAGGAAACCGTTTCAGATGAGGCTTCAGCAGCCCCGTCTACCAGCGAAGCGGATAACCAGGAAGGTGCTGAAATCGCGGACGAAAGCGATCCTGTTGAGAGCGGTGGGGCTGAATCTGCTGAGGATGGAGGATCTGCAGGGGATGAAGGAGAGCAAGAGGAGCAAGTTCAATATCTGCCTCTGGAGGAAGTTCGGGACCAAATTCGACGCCAGTTGGCCACGGATAAGGCTGTGAAGCAATTGAAGACTACGGTCGACCGACTCTTCATCCAGTTGCGGACGGTTTACAACGAGGAATACGGCGAAAAGCAAGCCGTTGCCAAGGCTCTAGGAAGTGAGTTGCCGGCTCCGCCCCAACAATTGACCTCGCTAGGAGATATGGCCAAGGAACATGGCCTGACTTACGAGGAAACACCTCTGCTTTCTGGTTTGCAATTAGCTCGGGAAAGTCTGGTAGGAAAGGCGATGGATGCGCGTGCGGGCCAAGCTTCGGTCACTCAACGGATGCTGGGCGAGCACGCTCTCTACGATCCGCTGATCGCCAAAGATATCGACGGTAACTGGTATCTGGTGATTAAGGTTGAAGATACCCCGCAACACAATCCTCAATTGGACGAGATTCGAAGCGAAGTCATTGAGGCTTGGAAGATCCAAAGAGCGACCCAATTGGCCTTGGAAAAGGCCGAAACCTGGGCCACGGAGGCTAAGGATGCAAGTGACACATTCGGCGAATTTTTCAGTGACAAGCTACTTGCAGACAATTCAAAGGTTGAAATGGTGACGACCGATTTGTTTAGTTGGCTTACTTTCGGAGTGACACCGGCTGAAATGCAGCGGGGCGCTCGTCTGGGCGATGCGCCGCCACTAGCTGGCGTGGGACCGGAGTTCATGACTGGGGCCTTTGAGCTTAAGCAGGACGAGGTGAAAGTTCTGCAAAATTACGATCACAGTCAAGTATATATTGTCAGGATCCATCAGCGTGAGATGAGCGAAGA
The DNA here is from genome assembly GCA_039831705.1 of Pirellulales bacterium. Lineage (GTDB taxonomy): Bacteria > Planctomycetota > Planctomycetia > Pirellulales > Lacipirellulaceae > JAJRWS01. Next base: position 1,829 of record JBDOMT010000256.1, read on the forward strand.
GCAGCTTCGCAATTTGTTTCTCTCGGAATCCAATAGTTGGTTTGGAGCTCGTTTTTCCACCATGGCACGCTGGCAGCGATTCCAACGCAAGGTCTTTGAACAGCTTACCACGCGGGTAAAACTAGAGTTTGAAGAAGACTGGGGGCAGTAGGGCAGTGGAGGTTCGTTGGCTGTCCTGTGTTTGGTATGCGATGAATGTTTGATAAGATAGAACAAATATCGCAGAATGAAAAATGAGAAATGTAAAATGAAAAGTGCAAATTAACGGTATCAGGACAACGTACAACGTATTGTCTCATACTGGGATCTAAAGACCACCGCCTTCAGGCGGTGGTCTTCAGTTGATAATTCCATAGTCAAATGAACCTAATCGAATTTGGTTGCACCGACTAGCCATCACTCTGCAGCTTGAAGACCACCGTCGACAGAGGCGGCAAGGTCATTTGAAGTGAGAAGGGCCGGCCATGGCTTTCTTGCGGGTCGGTCTGGAGCCCCGATGTGTTGCCCACATTGGAACCTCCGTAATAGGAAGAATCGGTGTTGAGTACCTCTTGGTACCAGCCACCCTCCGGAACGCCCAAACGGTAACCTTCGCGTGGAACCGGGGTGAAGTTGCAAACGGTCACCAGAAAATCCGCAGGATCCTTTCCGCGACGGATATAGGCGAGGATCGAGTCACTGTAGTTGTGGCAATCGATCCATTCGAATCCTGCCGCGTCAAAATCGACTTGATGCATGGCTGGTTCGCGTTGGTAGAGGTGATTCAAGTCGGCAACCAGCCTTTTTACCCCTTGATGCGTGTCCCATTGGAGCAAGTCCCATTGTAACTGTTCGTCGCAGTTCCACTCACTCCACTGGGCGATATCATTGCCCATAAAAAGCAATTTTTTGCCGGGATGCGTCCACATGTATCCGTACATGAGCCGCAAATTGGCAAATTTCTGCCACAGGTCGCCTGGCATCTGGTCCAAGAGGGAGCCTTTTCCATGCACTACCTCGTCATGTGAAAACGGCAGAGCGAAATTCTCCGTGAATGCGTAAATGAGCGAAAATGTCAGTTCGTCATGGTGATACTGACGGTGAATCGGTTCGTGTTTCATGAATCGAAGCGTATCGTTCATCCACCCCATGTTCCATTTCAGGCTAAAGCCCAGACCGCCTACGTAGGTTGGCCTGGAGACTCCGCCCCAATCGGTCGACTCCTCAGCAATCGTCAAGGTACCAGGGAATTGCTGGTGGACCTGCTCGTTGAATTCCTTAATAAATGAAATGGCTTCCAGATTTTCCCTGCCGCCGTATTTGTTGGGAATCCATTCTCCTTCTTCGCGGCTATAGTCCAAATAGAGCATGGATGCCACCGCATCAACACGGAGGCCATCAATGTGATACTTGTCCAGCCAGAAGAGTGCATTCGATACGAGGAAATTACGGACTTCGTTACGGCCATAATTGAATATTTTGGTACCCCAGTCTGGATGTTCTCCCTGTTTCGGATCGGCATGTTCGTACAGCGCCGTACCGTCGAAACAATCCAGGCCATGAGCGTCTTTGGGAAAATGTGCAGGCACCCAGTCGATGATCACGCCAATATTGTTTTGATGGCAGTGATCCACAAAATACATAAAATCTTCGGGGGACCCATAGCGACTGGTGGCGGCGAAATAGCCAACGGTTTGATAGCCCCAACTGCCCGTAAAAGGGTGTTCGCTAATCGGCATCAGTTCCAAATGGGTGTACCCCATCTCTTGGCAATAGGCTACCAGACGATGAGCCAATTCCCGGTAGTTCAGCCAAGGGCCCTTACCATTTTCTGCCGCTTGCCAACTCCCCAGATGCACTTCGTAAGCAGAGATAGGTTTGCTCAGGGAATCATTCTGTTGGCGTGCTAGCAGCCAGTCCGAATCGCCCCATGAATACTGATCCAAATCGGCGACGATGTTGGCTGTTCGAGGGGGGACTTCCGCAGCGAACCCATAGGGATCGCATTTTTCGAAAGTACGGCCGCCAGGCAGCTTGAGTGAATATTTGTAGAGAGTGCCCGCCTCGAGTCCGGGGATAAAAAGTTCCCACACACTTCCAGGTTGGTGCCTGCGCATGGCATGAGTGCGTCGGTCCCAACCATTGAAATCGCCAACAATAGACATGCTTTCGGCGTTGGGAGCCCAGACGGAAAAATTCACACCCAACACACCATTCGCCTCACGCATTTGAGCGCCAAGCTTCTGGTAGCTTTGCCAATGGCAGCCTTCTCCCAATAGGTGAAGGTCGTAATCGGTTAGCATGGGTTGAAAGGCATATGGGTCGTGCATAGTTTGTATTTCGCCAGATTCATTCTCAGCACGGAATTGGTAGGTGGGAACTTGTTTTTTATCTTGTGTATTTACGGGGAAAATGGACTCAAACAATCCTGCCGGATGAATGCGCCGCATGGGCCGAGAGACACCGTGCTGGGTATCGACTAGCCAAACCTGCTTTGAATCCGGCAGAAATGCCCGCACCGATAGCGCTTGGCGGCCATTCTCTTCGATCGGGTGAGGACCGAGCAGGTCGAACGGATTTCCGTGGTATCCATGGACGATGGGACCAATAGCGTTGACATCAACTTGGGAACGCAATGTACTATTCCTTATCTGTTGTACCAAGAGACGGGGTGGTAGTAAAATATATTCGCCTGCAAGGCCGAGTCGTGGAGCTCCGTGCGCCCCTTGTCATGGGTTGCCCGCTTTGAACGGGGAGAACTAGCTCAAGGGCTGCAAACGGTGTTTAGACAGTTGTGTATCGGCAAGTAGTGTGTTTAACCGTGTGACCAGCCATGTCTGGCACGACCCCATGAGTCGTGCCATTACACCTGGGAGACGCCTGTTGTTGAGAAATTGTTTTTGATTCGGGGCTTCTCGGTGAATTGCTCTGCTGGTATCTCCACGGATTTCTCTACGAGGAACCTTCCTGGATGCGGGGGGGCACTTGGATACGGGGGGGCATTGGGATTGCTCCCGTGGCTTTACCGCCGGAGGTGTTTTAGGATTTGCGTGGTGGCTTGAATCAAAACGCCTTTTCGGTATGGGGGATTTTCCATTACGTGCAATTGGCGCAGCACATTTTTTCGCGGTTGGTTGCTGAGACGGAGCTTCGTCATCATGTTCCGCTTCAGTAGCAAACTGCCAAGTACGGCATTGCACCTGATGAAACTGCAAGGCACGGTCGACTCGTTGCCACAAATCATGGTCACGGACGGGCACCAGTTTGCCAAACCGTTCCCATTGCCAATTCGTCGAGCGCCATTCATTCATGCCGTACTTGAGACCCCGGTTGACGTAACGGCTTTTTGTGATGAGCGTCACCCGAGCAGGGCAATCGATTGCCTCAAGCCCTCGTACCACCGCTAACAGCTCCAATCGTTCTCCTCCTGCATGAGGCTCAATGTCAGCCGCCGCCATACGTTGCAGGGAATTTACGTTTTCCAAGACAAAACGCCAGGCATTGTCCTGATTGGCCGTGTGACGGGCTTCGGAAAGAAGTAAAAAGTGAGGGCTCGTGATAGGCATCGCAGTAGGGGAGTTGCTTTGGTATTGGGTACGTGCGTATCCACCAAAAGTGCAGATACCAAGCAGGCGATTCCTTCGCGCTCGGTGCTGGTTCAAGGTCCCTAGCACACATCCTAGTGAGCCTGAGAGGAGCACAATTGCTCTCTAACACAAAGGTCGGCATACTTTGTGTAAATACTCCATCTTATCCAAGTGAAAATAATTGCCATTTGAAGGAAACGGAATACCGGGGCGAAATCGAAAGTGAACAGGAAGTTGGATGAGCGTAGCTCGATCCCGATAGCGATTTCGAAAAATGGTAACTCTTCACTCGAATCCAGATTTCCTCTCGCAAAGACGCCAAGATCGCCAAGACCCTTCCTACCCTGAGAAACCGTTGACAGTTTGGGGAATTCCAATCTTCATCATTCTCATTCACTCTTTCTTTGCGATCTTTGCGTCTTTGCGAGAGTCTGTTCTTTGTAATATTGTGAGCAATTCACCAACCTTGCCGAGGAAAGCCGTAAATTCGAGTGAAGTCTTACGAAAAATGTATTACGGGCTTAGCGTCTTTCGGCGGTAGCGATTACAACGAAAGTGCGAAGTGTACCTCTGGAAAATGGTCCATTACTTGAGGAAAAATTCTGATCGTTGGCTGGATCACAGGGGCGGCCAATTTTTGCGACCTACAATTTCCTATAGCATTTTTTGCAGTCGTAAGGAGAGGTGAATCATGCATTTTGGTTTGTACTTGGTTAAGAGCCAAGTGATCGATTGTGAGCAGTTCGTCAAAGCGCTCGAACTCCAACTGGCCTCTCGCCTTCAGTTGGGAGGATTGGCCCTGGAAACGGGAAAAATGACCGTGAAACAGGTGTTCAAGGTTCTCCGTTTGCAGTGTGATACACCTGCCGGGCTATTTGGAGAAATAGCGGTCGATCATGGATTTCTTAATGAAAATGATCTTTCTAGTCTGTTAGTGATGCAGTCGGTACGCCAGCGACCGATGGCGGAAATTGTCATTGAGCATCAGTTTGCGTCAAAAGAAGAAGTGCTTCGCTATTTGGAGTCGTACCGGCAGGGCCAACAGACTTACCTTGGAAATGCGGTGTTGAACTAGTGCTTTGTCAAACTTATATTTTTGGGTTGACGTACAAATAAACGTTCGCCCTACCAGTACTTATGGTTGCGGCCACCCCAAAAGTAAGGCTTGACCAGACTCTAGCCCGTACGCTCGATTGCTTCGCTGATCAGTTCCGGTAATCGGGGTAGTTCGCGCATGGCTGTTGACAGGCGAGGGTGCACGAACAATCGTACTCGTTTTACGTAGTCATCAAATTGTTCTCTGGCAAGTGTTCTCACGACAGGTGAAATTTCACCTAAAGGCCGGTAGTACCCTTCTTCCGGAAAGTGGATATCAATCTGGAATTCGACTTCTAGCGAAGTCGGTGGGGCATCCAATAGTATTTCGTGTGGTGCAATGATTCGGGACATTGCGGTGCTGGCCAGCACCGCAAATTGTTCTGCGCAACGAGCCAGCCATGGATAAGGTCGCCGAGCAAGCTTGTGGTAAAGGTTGGGCTCTTGGAACAGACTGTATTGGGCTACACGTTTATAGAGCCTCCGGGTGGGGCCAAACAGTCCATTGAGCAGTTCTTCCGCGGGGCCACCACGAGCGGTGTTGAGCAGTGAACGGATCCAGGAAGCCTCGGTCATGCGAAAAAGCTGATCCAATTCAAGTAGTCCATGCAACAGATAAAAAGCAC
>JBDOMT010000256.1:7125-9252 GCA_039831705.1 Pirellulales bacterium
GTGCCAGTAAACCTCACTGAACATTACGTAGCGGGCAAATACCATCATTTCCGCGGCCGTTTTGCCTTTATTCGAGAGCGCCAATCCGTCGCCCATTTCGTTCAAGCACAAACTTTGTATCAAGCGGTGTTGATCAAAATTTCTTCCGTAGGGCACGCCTGCGTGCAGACTGTCGCGTATCAAGTAGTCCATCTTGTCGACGTCGATGGGGCCTGAGAGCATGCTTCGAAATATGCGGTCTCGCCGAGTCCGTGGTTTGCCAGAGAGCATTTCCAGTACATCTCGAGGTTGTATGCTCCAATCATCGCGCAACGTATCTGCAATTTCCCCTTCCAGTAAAAAACTGTTTGCGAATAATTCGTGTCCGGGGACTTGTGGCAGGGCGAGATCTTCGATCGGATGGCAAAAGGGCCAGTGACCGAGGTCATGCAACAATGAGGAGACCAAAAAGCGTTCAATATCCGCCGGCTCGACGGCTGTGGCAAAACGAGGTTCGTCCACCAATCGATCCACATACAATAGAGCGTTATGGTAGACGCCCAAGCAATGTTCCAGTCGTGTGTGATTGGCTGCAGGATAGACCAGGCTGACCAGGCCCAGTTGGCGAATATCGGCCAGACGATGAAACTCGGACGTATCAATCAGTTGCCGAACACGCGAAGTGATTGGCACGTCAATTTCCGGGGGAATACGAACGATACCTCGACTGGAGCGTAAGGCGGCAATCTCGGGAATATCACGCAGGGACATGGCCTTACATTCCTGATACCAAAGGCATTCCTGGCATTAACGGCAGGCCCATGATCAGACGCAGTAGAATGGTGGCTCCCAGATAAAGGCAAAAGTGAAAGAAGCCGGTCATGTACTCGAAGTCGAAACAGACGAGCGCGGTGCCTCCGCCAATGGCTGCGATAAATGCTCCCAGGCCGGTAATGCGGAGCATCCCCAATTGCCCGTTGGCCAAGGTTTCTGTTCCAAATAGTTGCCCGGCAATAAAAACGTAAACGCCCCACAGGAGCGCATAAACAAGCCCGCATGCGACTGAACGCAATACCAGGTTCATCCCTTCGAAGGCAGCGAATTCGTCATCTCGTAAAAACGTGTATCCCGCACAGGCCAATGGCGGGCCTAACAGTATGGCACCACCTACCAGCACCCAAAATATTTGCTGTCCCAAGTCGCTTTGTCCGACCAGCCAGGCAATGGCCACACTGAGGCACACCAGTCCTGAGATGACCAGCATGATATTCACCTGAAATTTTGTCTCTTTGCGGGCAATGGGTTTCAGTACCGAACGCCCTTGAGAGTCGACTGCTCCGGCTTCCAGCTCGGGAGCATGGATGACCACTTCTTCTTCGACCTTGGGAACCTCAATGGCCCCTTTACACTTAGGGCAGGCCCCCGTTTTGCCGGCATGCTGATCTCCCACTTGGAAGCGAGTGTGACAGCTAGGGCAGGTAACACGAATAGGCATCGGTTTTACTCGTAGTTCTTCAAGTCATCTTCGTTGATCGCCGTGAATCCCTTGGACGCCAGGGTTTCAATCGCCATCTCAATGTTGTCAACCATCAGTGCCACGGCCGGTCTGCCTCGTGGTCGGGCTAGTAGTGGGTAGACCTGGGTGATGTTTACCTCTGCTTGTAATAAGGCAGTGCAAACTTGCAGCATGGGCTGTGGAGTGGGGGGGAGCTCGACACCGATCAGGTCGGATTCCACAATGGCCAGCCCTGCCCGTTCCAGTACCTCGCGTCCCAACTCGGGATCACTCAGCAAGAAACGAACCAACGCGCATTCGGTTGAATCTGAAATCGTCAGTGCGACCACGCGCACATGGCTTCCTTCGAAGCGACGTACCACTTCTAGTAACTGGCCTACCCGGTTTTCCAGAAAAACAGTGAATTGGCGTATCGACGGGTAGTCACGGCCGCGCAAGGTAGCAAAACCGACGACCCCACCCATGTCACTACTCATGAGATTACCTCGATGTGGACAAATTGGTCTGTTCGTAAAGGCGAATTTCCAGTTACCGAATTTCCAGATATCACTGGGCCAGATATCTCTGGAAAGAGCCAAGGACTAGGACTTCAGGTTACTAATTACCAAGGGGCTACTATAAGCCGCGCGGCC
>JBDOMT010000256.1:9262-18583 GCA_039831705.1 Pirellulales bacterium
AAGAACCTATTCCCATTACCGGTCAACATAGCGTAGGATTCAGGCCTATTGGGGGTAATGGGGTGGGGTTCTTAGGGGGTGTACCAAGGAATAAGATGCAGCACGAAATTGACATTGAAGTGCGTTATTATGAAACCGATGGGCAAGGCATTGTCCATCATGCCAACTATTTTCAATATTTTGAACTGGCGCGGGTCAACATGCTCAAGGAGAAGGGCCACGACTACGCGGAATTGGAGCGGAATGGTATTTTTCTAGTGGTTCACAAGATAGGTTGTCGTTATCTAAAGTCGGCCCAATTTGGTGACACACTGCGAATCGTCACCACGGTGATTCGGGCAACGGTGGCTCGAATAGATCATGCCTATCAAGTACTACGAGTAGACGATGGTCAGGTGCTGGCAGAAGGACACAGCACGATAGCCTGCATAGACAAGAGTGGCGCAATTCGCAGAATGCCCGATTTTTTGCTGGAGGCACACTAGCCCGCATATTTCATGGATCGCCCAGTATTCGTTGTAAGTCCTTTCATCATAACGAATTGCAATGTGATCTTGGAAAACAGTGTGTTTTATCACCCGCCACGCGTTAGCGTCCGGTTTATCAAGTAATAATGCGAATCAGAAGTAACCGGGAGCTAACGCTCGGCGGCTGATGAAATATGCGGGTTAACCATTTCCTCGGTTGGCTAAAAGGCCTCGCGACGAAACAGATGAAATATCTGGGCCAAACTTCAGCCCTACGGCCTCGTCAGTGTTTCTCGAACCCATTGTTCCAATACGGGTGAGCGCATTCCAGCCTTCCTTCCTTCCTGGATTGCTGCTTCGGGTGACAGACCGTCTTGTTGTGCCCGGTACAGAGCCCAGACATATCCCACGCGATTGGAACTTGCACAATGAATCAACACACGGTGGTGGTGCGCACCAGCCAGGGCGGTCATGGCGACTTGCAATTGGGTCGGCGTAGCAGGCTCACCACCAATGGGTACATGCACATATTTCATGCCTGCAGCTTCTACGATAGCCCGTTCCTTGAATGGCAGTTGATCCATCTCGCCCGAGGTGCGCAGATTGATGACAGTCTTAATTCCTTGATCGGCGAATATTTTGAAGTCGGCTTCCTGAGGCTGGCCTCCAAAGTAGACCTGATCCCCAAACTTCGATGAATTCGGCATCGCGCCTAAAGTGAGGGGTTCGATTTTGCCTTTAAATTTTGGTGTTTGGATTGCCATGGGTTCCTTAGTTGCAGAAAAATGATCGATGAAAATATGAGTCACTTCACGATTGCCTTCGCGCAAACGGCGGTTGTAGGCAAGTGTTTTGCCATCATGGCTCACAACTAATGCAAAAGGCGCCGGTGCGCGATCGGAAAGAATCCGGCTTTTGCCAAATTGGGGACCTGGCTGAACATCAGTGATTACAATTCGCGTGCCGGCCACCGCAACGATCGAATTGCCGCTGGGATGCCATCGTATCCCTGGTTCGACGCCCCCTTGCAGGAAAGTCGCCTGGCGTGGTTTGCCGCCCAGTGGAGAGATCAGGAATACTTGCCAATCTCCCCGGTTGTCGTGCATGAGAAAAGCAATTTGTTTTCCATCATAGGATGTGCGTACGATCCCTTGGCAGCCTGGATAGGGTCGGTTGGCCGTGTGGGTTAAACGCCGTTGCACGGCGCCGGCGGGTGGCATCGGATAGCTGCGGTCGGTTCCTTCTAGCGGACCAAGTGGCCCCGGTTGGGTGATATCGGAAGGTATGTCAACGATATAGAGGTCATTCATTTCCTGGCCTGCTCGGTCCCGCGTGGTTCCGATGAAGGCTCTGGCCAGTTGACGCGTGCCGTCTTCACGCAGGTAGCCATGGCGACCCACCCAACTATCTCCAGCCGCATGGGATATTTCGTCGCTTCCTGGTTGAGGATTGGGAACCACCACCACAACCAGAGCGGAAAAACCCGCAGCCTGGTTGGGGAATTGCGAGCTGGCAGGTGTGCGTAACGGTTGTCCCAGGTGGGTTACGCCGATGGTTCTCAGGTTGAAGTTTTGATCGATGGATAGTCCGTAGGCTGCGACCACCGCATCGTTGTAAGTAAATCCCACCCAGTTGCCATCGCCGGAAAATTCGTGCCGATGGGTCCCACCGCGTAGTGCGCCAGGTGTATAAGGTGCTTTGGTATCCCGGGCATCGGCCTGCTGCAGGGTTCCGCTCCCATCTCCAGCAACGATCGTTCCTACGCGACGATATAGTTCATACTGGCTTTCGCGGTTGATGGGATGGAACGGGCCATGGATGAAGAGAATTTCATCGCGAGTGTGTGAATAGGACACAGCGCCGACTCCTGGTCCGAAAGGATTTGGCTGGGGAGGCTGGTAGAGTGGGGTGATCTTTCCGCCGTCAATTTCTACCTTCGCGATCAAACGGGATGCCCCAATTCCTCCTTCCGTGGTCCGCGTGTCAAAGACAAGAAACCGATCGTCGGGTGAAAAATTGTCATTATTATCCAGCTCATGATTGAAGGGGCCATCTAGAATCGACAGATTTCCTTGCTGCTCGCTTTGGGTGATCTGACGCTCGACTCCCGGGGCCATTTCTATGAAACTCAATATTCCAGCCATCAGCAGGGCCCCTTTTAGCCAGATTCCGCAGAGTTGTGCAAAGATGGTTTTCATATGATTACCTAAGGCAAGTACTACAGTGCGAGGTCAAGTTAGAAATACGAACCGCTGATAAACACTAATATAAATGCTACAGGACTCCAAACTCTCAATCCGCACATCTCGAGTGGGTAGTTTTATATTTTCCAGGATTGTTAGCAATAGATTTCGCAAGTTTATGAATTTTAATGCAGAGGACGCTGAGAATCGCAGAGAAGGGCATTAAAGTCATCTCTGTGCACCTCTGCGTTAAAAGCTTGCCCGTTGAAACGGACAAGCTTTTTCCAACGCCCAGGAATCTAGTGTTGACAAAAGATCGTTACCATTACGTCCAACATCTCGCTTGCGTCCCCAGCCAATCGAATCTTGGTTGGCTGCCGCGCAACAAGCATGCCACATCACTAGACCCAAATCGCGGCATCCAACCCAGTTCTGATTGGCGCATAAACTAAGCGACCAAGTGCAGGGCTTCGTTCGATGCTGAAACGCCAGCTAGAAACTCTTCGAAAATGCGCATGTCCAAGGCCGATGCGGTATCCGCTTCTGGATGAAATTGGGTGCCAAATGCAAACCAATCGGGCATCGTGCTTTCGATGGCTTCGATGACGCCATCCGGACAGCGGGCAGTGGTTGCAAACCCAGGTGCCACTTCGTCTACTGCCATGTGGTGCATGCTGTTGACCCGTAGTTCTCCATCACCATAAACACGGTCCATGATAGAACCTGCAGCCAGCTCCAGGGTATGGCGGTGAGCCGGATCGAGGGAATCTCTGTGTGGCAGTGCATTGGGCAAGTCTTCAGGAATGTGCAGAAGCAAATTGCCACCTTGTGAAACGTTAAGCAACTGGAGTCCTGCACCGATGCCAAAAACAGGCATGCGTCGGTCTGCGACCAGACGAATCAGGCAGCGATCAAACGCTTCACGGCGCGGGGCCTGCAATCTTACGGTGGGGTGGAGCATCCAGCCGTCACGACGAGGATCCAGATCGGCACCACCTACGAGCAGGACGCCATCCAACCGGTCAAGTACGTCATGGACATTTTGTTCACTCTCGTAAGGTGGAATAATAACCGGCAATCCACCCGCCTTGAGAATGGCGCCATAGTAGCCTTCGGCCACATACGAATAGGCAGGTACATCCTGTTTAGCTGCTCGATAATCTGCGTTGATGCCGATTAGTGGCTTAGTCATCCTTGGCACTCCTTATTTCTGGTGCCTCATGGGCACCGGCAACTAGTCTCACGCGAAGTTGAGGAGACGGTGATGAGGGAGTTGAATTGGTTGCACCGAGCGATCTGGCTGGATTGAACCTCGTGAACCAGATCAAAAATTGCCAGATCAAAAATTGCCAGATCAAAAATTGACCGGTAACAAAAATAGCAAGTAGGCAGAGAGAAATTAGGACGAAGCACAAACTAGCGAGTAGTTCGCAACGTCGTGCCATCCCTGGCACCTGCTATCCACCTGACAAAGCAAGGCGGATACCACCGGCCCTAACTCAAAGGACCCAAGTACTTAGGGAGCATGAGTCAGGCGGATTTAAAAAAAGGGCAATTCGACTTCCCTATCGTATAGCCTCATACTCCTCATGATTTGTGGCCGTGTCACCCAGCCAGTAGGAAATGCAAGTCACGATTCACAATGTAGGCTATTTTACTTTTAAGGCAAGTAAATTGCACATTTTGCGTACCAAGTAACATTGCAAGCACAAGATGTAGCAAACGAGAGCGGAAAGCAGAAAGCGGCCTACACCAGAGATCTTAATGACATTCCGCTCTCCGCTTTGTTAAATGTCGCTAGAATGCCAAGTCGTAGCCTATCAGGAAGATGGATGTATCGATCAGCGCGTGGCTTAACCAGGGGCCTAGGAGCGACCCGTTTCGATGATAGAGCCACGCCCAATAGGCTCCACCGATTGCCACGCTCAGCGAAAACAGCCAAGTAAGTGGTGAGGTCCAACCAAAAAATGAAGAAAGCACCACCACGTGGTGGGCCATGAATCCGAGTGATGAAATGAGAATTGCCACGGGAGTCGTCCAAATCTGACCCAATTGGCGAAATACGAACCAACGCCAGTAGTATTCTTCCAGAAGAGAGTGAAGGACGGAATAAAAGATGGCCATGCCGATGTACAGCCCCGAGCTTTCCATTCCCAGGGAGGCGATTTTCGTACTTATACGGGAGGCTGGCTCCTGGAAGATGGTAAGCGATCGGATGACGCCGTAATACAATATCACCATGGCAATCATGATTGCCAATCCAAAGACGCCACCCTGCAGCAGGCTTCTTCGAGTTCCTCCAGGTTGCACCTGCCAGATCGGTCGGCCTTTAATTACCACGGCCACCCAAAATACAGGGAACAGGAATTGGACACCTTTCGCCAAGGCATAAGCGACTTGCTGAATACTACTTTCGTAGTTAGCGGCCCAGGTGAAATAGACAAGTGTTACCAAAGTAGGCAACAGCAAGGCAAAGACCATCGCGAACCATTCAGAGCGTCGAGAGATGGATTTCATGGCGGGAAGTTGTGAGTTTCGAGGCGCGAGTTAATAGATATGCAGATGCACTATCTCGCGCCTCGTAACTCTTTACGCTAAATCACGGTCCTCAAACAGGATGAGTGCTACCAACATGGCTGCAGTGCAATAGAGTAGGCTGTAGAGGAACGCTGTCAGCAGATACGTGTTAGGAACTACCGAAGAGCCAGCAATGGCTCCTTCAATTTCAAAGTGGTCTAGTACCGGTAACACAATAGCAATAAATCGTCCCACAAAGCGCACGAAGACGATTTCGCCTGCGGATGATTTCACAATGAGTGCAGCCAGGTGTCCTAATACATAGATTGAGCCACAGAGGATCAGGTTGGGAATCATTGACAGCCTTGTGGAAACCGCCACGCTGATTGCAGCCAGGATGGTCGCTTCGAAAAATGCCAGCAACAGCCCAGGCATGATGCGGACAACTTCCACGTTGCACGTTTGCCATATCGGTACTGTTTTAGCGGACTCCCGTGCATCGTAGACAACTTTGTAAGACACGGTGAACAAGAACACCAATCCCAACACGATAAACAGCAGCACGATAGGCCATAAAATCCCCAGAAATTTGCCCAGGATGAATTGTCGTCTACCTACTGGCTTGGAGAGGACGGTCAAAGCCGTGCGGCCTTCAATTTCATCTGCGACCGACACACTGGCTGTCCACAGGGCAACCACGATTGCCAGCACTTTGATCGTGGTCATGCCTGAGGTTTTTAGCATCTTTACGTCTTCCCCAAACGTGTTGTAGGGAATGTAGATATAAGAAATCAGTGCAACCACACCAACTATCAACAGGAGTAAATAAATGGGTTGAGACATTGCTTCTTTGGCGGTGGCCGAGGCAATGACTGACATTTTCGGAGCCAGCAGGTGGAGTAGCAGATAGATCCCATAGAGTCCGATCACGATGAGCGCCGAAATCGACAGATGGTGGACTTCGGGCATTTCCACATCAGTTCGAATACTTCCCCGAATTATCGTGGGCAGATCACTGTCGTTGGTTATGTATAGTTGCTTTACCGGGCCTTCAAAGCCACGCGGTAAACTGCTACCGGGTCTCCACTGATAAGGTTGTCCTCCCGCGACCTGAATCAACGGTTCGATAAATCCTTTCCCCGGTTCTACATTCACAGCAATGTCTTGCTCACTTTCCAGGATATAGCCCTGGAGTTCATCCGCATGAAAAGCCACTTGAATGGGTTCGTCACTGGTGCGTTCGGGAATGGTGATGTCAATATCCATGACACCTACCGCTGGAAGTCTGGTGAGTGAGTTCACCATGCGCTGTACCGGCATCACCGGACTGGCCAGAACCGCAAGAGCGACCAAAGCGATCAGTACATAGGAAATGGGCTGCAAGATGCCCTCTTGCACAATTCTCAGTATACCCTTCCCAGCACGCGGATTAGCCAGATAGAGAATGCCCCACAGAACCATCAGTACCACAGCACCAAGAGTGACGCCAACGGCCACGAGCCACAGAGGGGTTAACCAGATTGAAAGATTAGACATGGAGAGTTAAGAGTTGAGAGTTGAGAGTTGAGTGGCCTGGCTAGTGCTAAACCAACTTGCCAAACTTGTCTTTTTGAACTGACGCGAAAATCGGATTGATTTCATGCTGTATTTTACCCGCGTTAGTTCAAAAAGTAAGGCTTGGCCAGAGTCAGCTACGTTCGGATTTCAAAGGTTGCAAATTCTCCGGTGGCTGGTCGTGAGTCGGTGTGTACCGACCGGATGTGTCTGGAGAGTCGGTCGGCAATTTCCGTTTGAAAACGGTCGAGTTCGCTTGGGGAGCCCTCCACTTGCACCTGGACGTTGCCGCTCGGTTGATTACGAACATAGCCGGAAACTTGGTGGTTCGTTGCTATCGAATGTGTCGAGTAGCGGAAACCAACACCTTGTACATTCCCGGAGAAGATAATTTCACGACGTTCCACCAATCTTTCAGCCTCGCGATAAATTTTGCTGGAGCTCCCAATATAACTCCCCCTCTTCAGGGTAGCTACCCTTGGCCCCAGATTCGCCATTCTAGTGAGGCTCACCGTAATCAGCCGCAGGGCGTTAGCCCCTGGTTCTGATCCCAAAATACGCCACAAAACTGGGGGCTAACGCCCGACGGCTGATGGGGTCGTCACCTTTGGGCGATAAATCAACAAACCGTTACGCCCACGGCTAAACGATGCCGCCGCTGCGCGGCTATTTAGGCCAGCTTAGCTTGGAATCAAAGTAGAGTAAGGTTCCTGCCCTGAGAATTTGGCATTTTGCTACCCCGCGTTGGCTCCGGGTTCTTCATCACCATCGATCTCAATCGGCTGGACGAATTTCGACCCGGCTCGTGGACCACCCCAGGATTGTGAGGAGCCGACCAGCGGTGGTGAGTAGTCACCACAATTGCTGCAGCTCCTGCAGCCACTGTGAATCAATAGAAAGAGCCCCACCAGAGTCAGCAATTTGCCCGCCATCGCAAGTCTCCGCCATTAGAAAAGTAGGGAAATAAGAGATCTCAGCCACGAATGGCACATAATCAAGCGATTGTGTACGTGCTATTCGTATTACGCACCCTTTATTCCCTCGACAAAGTCCACTTGAAACAGTTAGGAAAATTAGTCGGATAGGCTCTTCGCAGGCAAAAAACGAAGTTCTGCTAGCGTCTGGATTTTTCCGAATGGCTGGCAATGACCATGTGGCCATAAAAAGTTTCTTTGCCTCGGACGATGTAGAATTTGACCATGCCGAGCTGAGAGATGGCATTCTGGCGGTGGATCAAATTGCGCAGGTCTTGGTTGTCGGCTATGGTCCAACGGTGAACTTTGACCAGATAGTCATTTTTACGAATACCTTCCAGGTCGGCGGAACTGCCACGTCGTACGGCGACCACACGCATTCCGCCCGAATAGGCCAGACCCATTTGCCGAAACCGAGTGCGGGATTCAGGTTTTAGAATCAAGCCAAAAGAGTCCCAGGTAGCCTTTTGGAGTGAATTGTTCGGTTGTGGCGATGCGGGCTGTCCAGATGCGATTTGAGAATTGTCTATTTTAGCGGCGATGACCATTTTCAGCTCCATCGAATCATCGTTCCGTCTTACGATCAGGGGCACTTGGTCGCCCGTAGACCGGCCAAGCAGGGCCCTTTCCACATCAATGGGGTGGTGGATGGCCAATGTGCCAATACGCTCAATTTGATCTCCTTTTTGAAGTCCGATCTCGGCAGCCGGACTATTGCGAGCGACTTGGCCGACGGTAACTGGGCCCCGAGGGCCCTGGAGCAGCACGGCGGAGATACCGTGCCAGTGGTTATCGAGACTCTCAATACTGAGGATCTGAGTGGCTATTTCGAGCGATTTGTTAACTGGGATAGCAAAACCAATGCCTTGTGCGCCCGCACGTACGGCCACATTCACCCCAACCATCTCGCCGTCAATGTTTAGTAAAGGACCACCCGAGTTTCCCGGATTGATGCTGGCGTCCGTTTGGATCAAGTCAAGATATTTCTGGGTTTCATTCACCTGCACATTGCGATGTAGAGCACTGATGATGCCCTTGGTTACGGTATTTTCATAACCATATGCGTTACCGACGGCAATGACCGTTTCACCTGCCAGTAAATCGTCTGAGGTACCGATTTTGATGATCGGCAACGAACGCTTTGTGCGGATTCGTATCACGGCCAGATCCGTTTCTCGATCGCGTCCCACAATTTGGGCCACATAAGTTTGCCCCGTATTCAGGGTCACGTTGATTTGTCGGACACCATCAACCACATGATGATTGGTGAGAATGTAGCCACGCGGATCGATAACAATACCTGTACCCATGCCATTGACTTGACGCGATGGACCACGGGATCCACTTTCTTGGATAGACTTTTGGCCCTGAATATTGACTACCGAAGGACTCGCATCGCGCACTGCGCGGACAATTGGAGTCATGCGTCTGTCGATATCGGCCAGAGCACATGGCGAGCCTATGAGTCCTGCCATTAAGGCCCAGAGGATTCGAAGGTGCGCAGAGTGTCCGATGAAAGTGCCTTGGCGCGGGTCGGGCATGGGAGGTTCGTCCGAGGTGAAAGTGAGCGAACGTGCGGGGCGGGGGGGCAGAGTGCAAGCACATGGCCCATTCATGGCGGCAAGC
>JBDOMT010000256.1:18593-23626 GCA_039831705.1 Pirellulales bacterium
CGGCGCCCCTGTACGATTCGCTTCAACGGCACAACCGGCCAGCGTTACAGTTCACCTAAATTGACAGCAGAGGTGAGAAATTAGGGGCCGTAGGTCAGAAATGAATGCTGGCCTACGGCCTTTGGCCTCAATTCTAGTCGTGGCTGGGAATATTGAGCTGAGGGCCAAAGTTTACCTCGACATCCCCACGTCGGGGTGTGGGAGCCAGCATGTTCACTTTGGAGAAGACTTTTTCTGTGGGAACCAACAGGAATTTAGGTGGCATCGGTGGCTCATAGGCGATGGTCGGTTCTGATCGCTGGGCACGGTGTTGGGTTTTATGCATCCCGAGACGAAGGATAGGGCATGTCGACGCAATCGGGGCAACGACGTCACATTCCTGTTTTTTCACGATGGGAGCAGCCGTCCCCATCTCTTTGCATGCAGTCTCTTTGCATGAGTTTTCCTTACATGAATGGACTTCCAGTTCCTTTGTTCCCTCGTCGCATTGGACGGCAGGGCAGGAAGGACTGGCAAGACAAGTCGAAGGCTGGATAGGTTGAATACATTCTTCAAGCGTGCAAGCATCGATAGCACAGGAAAAATCATCAGTCCACTCGCAAACTTGCCTGCAGCCTCCGCAGAAGGCAATCCAGGCAAGCACGAATGTGATTTTTAGTGGTTTATCCACTAAGCGTTCCCTTCCATCACGATTGTTGGTAAGCCTTCACCAACTACGCGTTCCAATCTGAGAAAAACTACTCCACAAGCGTCATCGACTCGGAGAAAAGCAGAACTTCTGCCTAACCGGTAAAGTTTCTGTAATTGGAAAGGAAGAGAAGTGGAGAGCGGGCTGTGGGCTCTCCTACATTCTCACTTTGTGTAGAGTAGCCAGGGCAGAACTTGGAGTGCCAGGAATAGTCCCAGTATTAACAGCAAGCCGTGTGGCCAATAGGAAGCGATGGAGAGTCCCATTTCCCCCATAATCCAACCCAGCACTAGCAACAGCATGGGCAAGATCATCAGCAAGCCACAGCCAAACGCAGACATCATGCCTTTGAATGCCATGTGTTCGGTCAACTGTTGATGGTGGACTTCGATCATGCGACCCCGGCGCAGACTAATTTCGATGGTGTCGGTGAGTTCCATTGCCAGCAGAGGTTTTCGCCAAGTGGAATGGCTGTCTTGTTGGGTAAGGTTTTGTCGGGCAGAATCCTTGGCCGTTTGCCCTACGGGGCGATGAGCTAAATGCGAACCATCCGTGTTGGTGCCATCCGCGTTAGTGACAGACAGTTGCTGGCACATAGATTCCACCGCATTGCTCGCCGGATCGAAATCCATAGAATCCAGCGGCAATTCTTCTTGTTTATCCGCGATACTAAGTAAGAGCTGACGAGGTTGTTCCTTCTCATCCAGTTGGAGTAGGATTCGCCCTTGTTCACCCACCAGCGTCAGTTCCAGGCCGGTCTGGCGATCTTCAGGGCCCACCGACCAATGAACCGCGCACTCAAGGTGTCCTGTCATTTGCACGCTCAGCGCCGCGTACGTTGAATCACCCATTGCGGTACCAAGTGCGCCAAGTCGATTCAGGTGTCCTCCCACACTCGACAACAACAGCACATCTCGGGCAAAATGCCATAACACACGCTCACGAGTGCGGTTTGCCAACTTTCGTTGGCAAACTATTTGTTGCACTTTACCCAATAGAGGATGTCCTTCTCGAGCCCAGGTGGCCAATTGGGCTACTGTCGGATGTTCTGTGGTGGGATGGTAATGGCGAAAAAGGGCCCCGCTTTCGTCACGGGCCATATCGATTTCAAAATAACTCAATACGGAAGGTACGACGGGATGAGTTGAGAGTACCGCGACTCCTTGTTTGGCCAAGCTGATCAGTTGTTCGGTTCGCACTTCGGGCGGGTCCTGGCCATGGCCCACGATAACCAAGTCGACCCATTGTCGGTCGAGTAAAATTTGCCAATCATTTTTTTCCTGCCAGACCAATTCATGGCCTGCAGCCAATGCTGCAGTCGAGAGGGCCAGAGAGTCGGAATCGGAGCCTAAGAGGGCAAACTTCATGGGTAGGAGACCAAGGGAAACGACGGGTGCGGTTGGAAAAAGCGAGAATTCCCTGTAAATTGGACAGTCTATTCGTGGTTGTTATTTTCAGTCTTACTGCCAGCAGGATTATCATGCAATGATCGGATATTCAACCCTTACAAGTGTTGGCAAAGATGTTTGCTGTCGAAACTGGTTGTTGACCGGTTGTATTTTTTCTTGCTGGGTTTTCTTCTGCTGTGATCTACCCATTGGTGTTGGTGGTGAGGAGAACAAGGACGTACAAGCAGGGGATGCCATCAACCCATCGATTGAGCAAATCCACCGGTGGACCAGAGAGTTGGATGACGATCATTATGCAGTTCGTGAAGCGGCCCAGCAGCAACTTGTGGCTTCCGGTCGACTGGCCTTGGACGCGGTCTCCGCGTTGGCAGCCAGCCAAGACAATTCCCTGGAAAGTATAACGCGCGCAGCCCGAATTCTCACTACCTGGTCAGAATCGAAAGACTCCAGCTTGCGTTTAGCTGCTTTGGAGAGGATGGCCGGTCTCACTCATCGTCCTATCGAAGCAGCCTTGGCCACAGAAATACTGGCGACGATATACGAACAAAACGCCATTGTGACCCTGGAGCGATTGGGGGCGTTGTGCGAACCGGCTAACCCAATTCACGCGAATACACCTGTTCCTGAGCAATACAAAAAACGAATTCCTGTACGAGTTACATTAGGAACCCATTGGCAAGGTACCGATGATGACCTAAAGCATATCGCCCTCATTCGACGACCCGTTGTGGTTAGTCTGCATTCTGCCCCAATTGGTAAGCAGGCCTTGGATCACCTTACCAAGATCCCCACCTTGAGACGGGTAGAAATTTATGGCGTCTCACTGCCTGCTGAATCGATCGATACCCTGCGTGCAAAATTACCCAAGTTGGAGCAAACGAAGCAAATTGTCGTTCGCCCCAGCGGTGCCAAGTTAGGCATCGGTGGCAACCTGGCCCAGGGCGGGGCACATGTGATCACCGTAGTGCCAGACAGTGCCGCGCATCGTGGGGGCTTGAAACAGCGTGACATCATCACCCATGTCGCGGGAATTCCAATCGTAAGCTTCGAGGCGCTCACCCAACAAATTGCCACTTACCAACCTGGTGATACCGTGGAACTCACCATCAAGCGCAAGGACCAAACGGTTATCAAGACCGTGACTTTTGACCGTTGGGGTGCAGAGAAAGGAGCGAGGAACGAGGACTAGCGACTTTTTTAGCTATACCGCCAAAATCGCTTCCACTTGTTCTGCCAACTGGATATTGCACATTTTCTCGGCCAGCAGTTCTCGTCCTTTGTTGGTCCACACGCCGATCGAACGCAGTGGGCTGTTGGTTTGGGGGCAAAGAAAAGTCACCTGTTTGGGAGTGACTGCATGAATCTCGACGCTATTACCCTGGCGGGTGTAGCCTACCGAGACGGCAACCTGGCGATTGTTTTCTTCGTCCTCCCAATTGGTTTCAATGGTCTGCATAATTTTGTCACTCCCAAATAAAAAATAGCGTTTGTTTCCAAAAGAAAAGCCCAGCGTACGCTGGGCTGAATCTCTCATCATAACAACCGATTCGGTTTTTTACATCAATGAATCGCCGGAAATACGGCAAATCGCAATATTATCCAGATTAAAGTCCATAAAACCCGATAAAACGGGCTGTTAACCCGGCTAAAGGGGGCAGGTACAAGTTTTCGGCTTGCACGTCCATGGGCTACGGAACTCGGTTGCCCGAAAATCGTACCAGACCCCACCCTCCTGACTCTCAACTCTAAGTTAAGGTTTTGCAATTTGCAGAGATCATATCAACGAAAATAACTGGAAAAAGAGTGGTACGAGATATTATTAGACACCCAATAGAAACCCAGGCTTAACAAAAACCCCATGGTTACATTTTTCAAAACCACGAAGGAGCACGAAGAGCACGAAAGAAAAATAAGGATAACCACTTTGCAATACACTGAGAGACAAGAAACGCTCGACTACTTAACAAATTGTGAAAAGTTCCTGTTTGCACCGGTCTTCGTGCTCTTCGTGTCCTTCGTGGTGATCATTCGCTGGTAATGAGTTGCTAGGGGGGATGTGTTGCCAAAATAGCGTTGACTTACAGTTGCAACGTCCAATTTGCCAGCATGAAAAAGTCGAATTACGGTGCTTTATCCACGAACATCCAGCCGTTGTCCGCCAAGGGGAAGAGGGACGTGTAGGGATTGCTTCGTCCGGTACGTGCTGCACGACCCCAGTGCCAGACGAGGTTCATGCCCAGGTTCCATGCTTCCTCGGTAACGTCACGCTGGTCAGGGCTCAGGTAGTTGAAACCTGATTGTAAGGACCAGCGATCGTTGAGGGGAACTTGCACATCGGCTCCCAGTACTATCTCGTTATCATCGGTGCCACCCACCCAACAACGGCCGATGCCCTTGTTGGGGAAGTGCCAGCGATAAAACAGCAAATACTGATCGACCGTCTGGTAGGTCTCTGCGGCTGCCCCACTAAAGCTCAGTTCTTTGCTATTGAGGTGGGTAGCTGCAGTAAAACCGATTTCACGCCCGCGAGGCGTTTTGAGGCTGAATTCATAACGAAGCTGTTGCAAATCGGCTCTGGATTGCGAAGCGTCTTCCGCCAGTTGGTCTTGCATGAAATCCCAGGCAACACCGAATTGCAAGCCGACCGGTACCCGTCGAAATAATCCGATAGTGACAAAGCTCTGGGAGCGACTGCCGGAAGTGGTGGTTGTTCCTGACAGTCGGCTTTGGGTTGCCTGATAGCCCAATTGGTAACCGAGTTGCGGAAAAAAGCGACCGATGAGAGGTGCGCGTCCGCCGATGTTGACGCCTTCCTGGAATCCATAGTTGGCGGTTCCACTGTCGCTGGTGACAAAATCACGAGTGTCGCGGAAGGAATGAACGCCAGCCCAGGCAGTAAAAACCTTGAAACGGGGAAGGCAGACCGGGAAGCACCA
>JBDOMT010000019.1:0-23465 GCA_039831705.1 Pirellulales bacterium
AGCCGTGGGCGTGAGCCCACGGTGGCGTTTTCAGATTATTCCCTAGCCCTGAAAGGGCGACAGCGAGTGGCCCAAGCGGAAAATTGGTTTCGTTAAAAACGGCTGCTGTCGCCGCTGCGCGGCTGTTATGCCCGCTTTGCCCGGTATCGAAGTACGCTTCCGTAGCCTAGTTCTACTGAAGTGATCGCCTGAAGGCGAGGGTTTTTAGGTCCCAGTAGGAGACAATAAATTAATCCGCTCAACGACTATATTCACCACCGAAACAATTCTATTCGTGGAATCTATCCGATGGGTCTGATTCAAGTGATGTGTAGTCAAGCCGCCAGCGATCAACAACCCAAGCGGGCCTCTGTCAAGCTCAAGAACCACTCACCATTGTTAAGTGATGTTGAAAACTTACTCTCCACCATTGAGCAAATAAGCGATGAGATCGCGAATTTCGCTGGCCGTCATGGGTTCGAGTAATCCTTTGGGCATGATGGATGTCGTCACCTCTCGACGCTCTTCCACATCGTTTTTATCGATGAAAAAGATGTTGCCATCCATCCCGATGTAGGCTTGCACTTGCCCTTCTATTCCCAAGATTAAGCCGGTGTAGACTTTTCCATCGATGGTGACGATCAACTGCGGGCGAAAATAAGGAGCGACTTCTGCATTAGGATTCACAATATGTTCCAGTAGCCACGCACGGTTGATACCACTCTGTTTGTGGATGGAGGTCAAGTCCGGACCGACTTCCAGGCCACGACCATTCATCGCGTGGCACTTGAAACATCCGCCGTGGCGAGAATGAAAGAACAGACGTCGACCGACTGCCGGGTCGGCTTTTCCTATAGCGGTATCCACGAATTTTTCCCAGGCGGGGATGTTGTCGATGGGTGGTTTACCTGGCAGTTTCCTCATGATCAGCTGCGTCGAAACAAGCGCGCGGAATGCTTCGTCTGAAATGATTCGGCTTTGGTCTTCGGTCAGCTTTTTCAGCAAGTCAAAATTCTCGTCGGCAAATGCCGCCAAACCGACAATTGCATCGGCACGCAAATCGGGAGCGAACGACTCGTCTGCCGCTATTGCACTCAGGAGTGGACTCCGCTTGGCATCCTGATGAAGTGCGAGTGCGCGGATTGCTTCTCGCACGATTGGTGTTTCATCCGACTGTGCCAAGTTGGCCAATTTTTTGACCGTGAATCCTGCGTGGTTCATTTTGACGCCTTGCAACGCGAGAGTCCGGAGGCTGACGGGCTTGGTCGTATCTTCTGCCAAGGCTAACATCGTCCCACTAGGAGAGAACTCTCCCATCAGTCCACCGTTGATTTTCGCCAAAGCCGCGACGGTACTCCGCAAATTTCGGTGACTTATATCGGACCTATTGAGTTGTTGTTCAAGAAGAGGTTTGTATTGAGTCAGATTTTCATCGGCAATCCATTTGATGCCGACATAGCGCACATCCTCATTGGTGTCCTTCAGCAGACTCGGAATGATATTGGAATGGCCGGTGGGATCCAACCGTTTTCGCACAACCGCATAATGTGCGCGGGCCACCGCATTGGTGTCGGACTTCCAGTCGTAACCCATAAGTTTCTCGGGATGTTGAACCAGGACTTGCATGGCCTCGGTGCGAACATACGGATCGTTGTCGCCGAGTTTTATCTGAGCGTCGTCTGCCGACATGATAGACTGGGGAGCACGTGGCAAGGGAGCCATTGGAACCGGCTGCTTGAAGTCGATCCGCCAGATTCGTCCATAACCGTGAACTGAATAAGACAACTTCACCCAATCGGTGAAGTACAAGGACTTTCCATCGGGTGTATAGGAAAAATGAACCGGTCGAAAATCATCGGGCCCGCTGAGAAACTGTTCGCGACCAGCAACGAACGAGGCTCCCTGTTTCTTCAGCGGATGAATGTCAATGCGGTTGTCAGTCCATGAGGCGCTCAATAGATGCCCTGAACCATAAGCAGTTACACCGCTAGCCGCCTCGCCGAGTGCGCCAATCATCCCCAAGGTCCCTGGGTTTTCACCATACCATCCGACCAACGGATGGCGTCCGGAACGTCCGTAGCGATATTCATAGCCGAAGTTGGCACCCGGGACGACATGCAGGAGTCGATTGGGAGGTGTACTATTGGGGTCGTTGTCGGTGGAGAAAAGATTGCCCTCCAAGTCGTAGGTCATACCGAACGCATTCCAATGGCCCGTGGAGACTCTTTCCAAGTTACTGCCATCCGTACGGCATCGATAGGTCGAGCCTCCTTCACCGCCACCTGAAATCTTAACGCCATCGGAACCAACAAATGTGTAATCGGCCCCTAGGTTTTCCCCGAAGCCGAAGGCCATCCAGCTTGGGCTGGTCGGATCGATCGCAAGTCCACCGACACCGTTATGTGGGTAATCTCCGTCGGTTTCACATGTGACTAACTTTTCCGGATCACCATTGGCTATCTCTTTGGTGGCCGCATCTTGAAAACGTCCGACAAACCAACGCGTGCTGACGTACAAATGCCCGTCTGGTCCAAATAGCAAATCGGTGCTGAAGACATGTCCTTGGTAAAAGATCGACCGTTTGTCGGAAACACCGTCACCGTCAGTATCTGCAAAGACAAGAATACGGTCTGTCTTCGGTCCGTCGTAATCGGAATTCCTTTTGTGAGTGTGGTTTTCCTGCACGAAGACCCGACCATCGGGGGACACTGCGATTCCGACCGGCGTTACGATTTCAGGATTTTCTGCGAACAGTTTGATACTGGCGATATTGGGGTGATGTACGGTGGGCGTGAAGTTGGTCTGGGCAACTGTGACGTTCGTCATCAACAAAATTGTGATGGCGAATGAACGTAATGGCTCGGCTTGTGAGATAGAGTGGACTTGTATCATGAGGTTGGTTCTTGGTAACGAATAATCGAGCTGTAAATTCTGTTGTTAGGAAATAAGGTCGAGAATCTTGTCTTTGGTCATTAGATTGAATAGACCGGTGGGCATCGCGGATATCTCCGAAACGGCCAACTCTTAGATATTATTGCGGTTGATTTTAATCTGTTTGCTGGGATCGGTAAGGTTACTACTTGCCGCTCGACTCATTCTCGAATTTCACTTTCGCCAGATAGATGGATGTCTTGGCTTCGTGCGACGAGTAGTAACTGATCCATAGCATCTCGTCATGCCAGACCATGCCGGCGTAGCTCGTGTCTCCGCCAGACGGCAGTTTAAGGGCTTCGGTCAGTGTGCCTTTTTCCGGATCGAGCCAGCAGACCGACGTGCGTACGGGCGAATCGTACAGGCGGACCACGGCGACGAAGCGGCCGTTGGGCAAGCGAATCATGTGCGGTCCGCCAATGCGGACGCCGAGTTTCTTCCAGTTCCACTCGGTGTACGGCGGGTGCGATTTTCCAACATAGCCGGAGTTCGGCTGGCCATCCTGTCGCAACAGGCAGTAGCACGTATCGTCGGGAAGGAACACCATCGACGATTCGTTAGGATACGTTCCCTCGACCGCCATCTTGTCGATCAGAGTATCGAACGATTTGCCGTCCTGGCTCTTAAACAATCGAACACATTGATTGTCACTTCCGCAGCCGTAACCGACTCCGTACGCTGTGCCTTTATGCCACGTTATGCGCCACAGCCAGTTGTCGCGATCGCCAACTTCGTGCTTTTCGCTCCACCTTTTCCCGTCGGTTGAAAACCAGACCAGCGATTGAAACTTGGTGGTTGGTTTGTCCCATGTCTCGGCCCCAGCCAGCATCAATTGTCCGTCAGGATTGACGGTGATCTTCGCGTCCCGCAGGTCCGAGTTCTCCGACTCGATCAGCGCCGCCGATTCCCATTTCTTTCCATCAGCGGACGAAATCACACGTAGCGCTCCGTCCGGTGATATATGACTCTTGCCTTCACGAAACACGCAATACCAGCGATCCTTGAAGCGGATCAGATCTGTAAACGCATTGTGCGGAGCTTGGTCCCAGATACGTTTTACTTCTACGAGCACCGGTTTGGGCGGTTCAGCCGCCGCAGCGATCGTTCTGGAAAAGCAGGAGATAGCGATGATGAGAGGAAGAAAGAGTTTCATGACAGGGTCCATAGGTTGGAGTGAAGTTGTTCAATTGTTATTGTGATTCACACATAGTATTTCTGGAAGGTTGGTTTTGCACCACTTCCGGAGAGTCTCAATATTATCGCTCGTCGCGGACAGATAAGGACCGCGGCTGCGAAGGCTGGTCTTGAGGAAGCCGCAGGCAATTCCGCCCAGACGGTCGAACGCGGTGTCGGTGAAGCCCCGCTCGCCAAATTGTCGAAACAGGAATTCAAAGAGGGTGACGACTTTCTGGTGTATTGCACCGGCAGCGTCCCAGTCGTCATTCTCGATCTTCGACCAGAAGTCGAGGGTGAATTGTGGATTCCAATAAACCATCGAACTGCAACCGCCTCGCGCGCCACAACGACCAAGTTCCGACCAGTGAGTTTCACTCACGAAGACATTGATCAGTTCCGACAGGGCCTGACAGCCCACTGGCATCGCACCAATCGTGCCTGCCGTCGCTTTGACCATAACGTAACTCGGTACAGCATTTTTGATCGATCGATGTTGGTCGAGTGTCAGCGTACGTTTGCAACGACTCGTATCGTAGATCGACAAGGGCATTCCATCAGCCGCTTCGGCAACCGATTTGAAGAACGGAATGATGTCTCGCTCCGCGATTTCCATCCAAAACGGCAACGCGACCTGAATCGCGTCCGCACCGAGTTCAACAGCGATTCGGGCTCGACAGACCGCTCCGAGCGTGTATGTGGCGCTGCACCCAATCATCGCCGGAATGTCGTGACAGTGACATTCCTCGATCGTTGAGCGAGTGACTTCACAAAACTCATCGAGTTCCATCGCGTAAAATTCACCGGTCGTTCCACCGGTGTAAACGCCCGGCATTCCGGCCAGACAGCAAGAAGCGACATCCGCACGATAGACAGATTCATCAAATTGATCGTCGCTCGTCCACGCAAC
The DNA here is from genome assembly GCA_039831705.1 of Pirellulales bacterium. Classification (GTDB taxonomy): domain Bacteria; phylum Planctomycetota; class Planctomycetia; order Pirellulales; family Lacipirellulaceae; genus JAJRWS01. The sequence goes on from JBDOMT010000019.1 coordinate 4,994, forward strand.
CGGCAATCCGGCCCACGATCCTCTGAATGTTTCTCTAGTCAATGGCACAGAACATCACTCCTTTACAAGTTGCAGCTGAAAGCGAAACGAATACAAATCTGCATCTTTCATCACAAACCGCAGGCGCAGGGGTGTGCTGGCGAGAGCCGACACGTCGGAGCCGGATTTCCACGCGTACGTCCGGTTGATACCGTCGGCTCCTCAGATCTGACTGTGGTTGCCGACGCCATAAAGGACGCCGCCATCAAGAGCGCCAGTCTTAGTTGGTCAAGCATTTCCCATCTCCTTTATTAACTGGGCAGCCAGGTCTTGAAGAACCGCTGCCAGTTTCGGTACATAATGTTTTCGATGTCTTTGTCTGTGTAGCCGCGGCCAGCCAGGACGTCGGCTACCTTCTGGTAATCGGCGACGGTGTCGATCTCGGCGGGTGCTGCATGCCGCCCTCCCTGTCCGTCGGTGTCACCGCCAATCGCCGCGTGTTGCGAGTTCCCTGCCAGTTGACACACATGATCGATGTGGTCCACAAAGTCACTGAGTGTGATTGCTTCCCTGGGAAACAGGTCGCGGCGGTTGCGTGGGATGTCTGCCCAGTCGATTCCAGGTTGATAGAGCATCCACGTGTCCATCGAGATACCGACAACTGCACCGCGCTGCACGACGGCTTGCAGAATGTCATCGGGGAACTGTCGTTCCCCGGCTGCCAGAGCGCGACAGTTCTGGTGGCTGGCGAGAACAGGACCGGAGAACACTTCGAGCGATTCCCGGACAGATGCATCCGACGCGTGCGTCACATCGAGAATCATCCCAAGCGCATCCATTTCGCGGAGCAGTTCAGTTGCCGCTGGAAACAAGCCACCATCCGTTCCTGTGCCTGTTCCGTGGCAGTACGTGCTGATCCCGTAGTGCGACAGGCTGACCACGCGCACGCCAAGATTCCACCAGTCATGCACCTGTTGGGGCCATAGAATCGGATCGGCGCCTTCAAGGCCCAGGATCAATCCAACGGGTAGCCCACTGTGGTCCGTTGCCGTCGACCACGAATCCATATGCTGTGTCAAGTCGCTTCCGTTGTGCAGAATACGGACCTGTTCGCGTGCTTCCAGAATGCGATAGTAGGCCAGTTCGCCGTGAGCGACCGCGGAGGCCACCTCGCCGCTTCGATAACCCGATAACGAACTTCCCGAGCGCTGAATCCGAACACAGATCTTCGCCAGTGCCGCAGCAATTCCACCACGACGCATTTCCGGAATCGTCGCCATCGTTTCGCTGTCCGGAGACGATTCACACCGACTGCTGGAAGGCTTCGCATTGCGTACTTCGTCAATCGGTCGAGTCAGGTCGCGGTCGAGATCAATGGCTCCGTAGGCCATCGGATAATCTCCATCAATAATCAGCATGTCTGCGGCTCCAAAATCGAGTTTTGTTCATCGTTCTTTCGTTCCAGTCTGGAGCTCAAGATCAAGGTCAATTTCCGCGGCTTCGAGAGCCTGATCGACTTGAGCGGTGTTGCGTGCGCCGATCAGAACGGACGTGATGCCAGTCTGACCCATAACCCAGGCAAGCGCCAGTTGAACCAACGAGTGGCCGGATTGCGTAGCAGCGAATTCCAACTGTTCCAGCGCTGCATACCCGTGATCGGTAAAGTATATGGGCTGGTGCCCAGGAATGATATCGAACCTTGTTCCCTTCGGAACTTCCTGGTTGCGGCGATACTTTCCCGTCAGGAATCCTGCGGCCAAGGGACTGTAACTGATCGCCCCAATCTGCTGATCGACACATAGCGGCAGCAGGTCGGCTTCGATTTCTCGCTGCACAAGGTTATAGGGCGGTTGTGTTGAGATCAGCGGCTTCAGGTCCTGTTGCTGGATGAGCAGCAGCGCCTTGCACAAGTGCCATGCGGACCAGTTGCTACAGCCGATTGCCCTGACCTTTCCCTGTTCGACAAGCGTCGTCAGCGCCGCCAGAGTCTCTTCCAGCGGAGTGTCCTCGTCCCAGTTGTGTAACTGGAAAAGGTCAATCCGATCGGCCTGCAGCCGCCTGAGGCTCTCTTCTGCAGACGAAATCACGCGCTCTCGGCTGAGCGCCCCGGAAACCTTCGTGGCCAGCACGATTCGATCGCGCACACCACGTTCAATAATCCACTTGCCGAGGACCATTTCCGACGCACCACCGGCATACGCCTCGGCTGTATCGAACAGTGTGATACCTCGATCAAAAGCGTGGTCCATGACCTCGAAAGACCGATCGCGATCAATTTCACGTCCGAACGTGACACAACCCATGCCGATGGAACTGACTTGAAGATCCGACTTGCCAAGCGTGTGGTGTTGCATAGATTTTCTCCACTAATGAACATTCAAGACGGTATGCCCGGCCTGAGTGATCGCCACGCGCGGTCCAGCAGTGACTGGCAATGCTGCATTCGGCTGTTGTCGTAAAACGAAACCTTGTTCAATCATTGTAAAATCCATCGTGTGTCCTATCTATTCCTCAACAGAATTCACCAGCGCAGGTCGTGCATCAGCACGGGCGAGCCAGTGTCGGTAGAGAGGCTGCACGTTGGCGGGCAATTGCTCGTAAACATCGGGCTCGATCGACGGGACCAGGTTTTCGTTGTTTCCCGTCTGTGAACACAGCCATTGGCGTTCGTCGGATTCCGGTCGTAGGACTTCTAGATTCAGCCACCAGGGAGCGTAGCGTACGGCCAGAGCAACTCGTGAATCGTCGGTTTGGTTGGGTGATGTCGAGTGCCACAGGCGACTGTCGAACAGCAACACACTGCCGATTGGACCGGCGACATTAATCTCCGTTGGAATCGTTTCGCCGACTTCTACATCGTGATCTGAATGTGTTGGATTCGTGAGTCGCCGATGACTTCCGGGCACGACGAGAGTTCCGCCGTTCTCCGCATTGAACGGAGAGATCATCCAGAGAGTTGTCAGGTGAAAGATCGCGTCGGGATAGGGTGGCGCGATGTGGCCGGCGTTGTTCTGGTTGAATGGCCAATCGGCATGCCACCCGCCGCGGGCGTTGCCCGGCTCGTTCACGATCACCGATGTGAACGAGATGCGCAGGCCGTGCCCCAACAGGGATGTCGCGACTTGCATCAGTCGCAGATCTGCCAGGTAGGGCGCAAACGACTGGTCGTGGTTGATCACGCTGGGAACAAATCCGACTCGCTCCGGTGCGATGGATGACCGCTGATGCTCGACAACCTTCAGCAGACGCTGTCGAATTTCCGCACAGCAATCCTCGGGTACGACGTTTTCGATCAGGCAATATCCCTTCTCGCGTACGTCGTCAATCAATGTTGTACCATTCATTTATATATTAACCATTTGTAGTGATCGATTCATTCGTTCGACTCTTTAATGTTGGTGGTTGATGCGGCGATTTGCCGTCGGCAAGTGAGCAGGCTGACGGCGCACCCAACTACGATTCCGACTGTCAGTGCCATCGGGTTGATCCAGGTGATGCTTAACGAACGGTCCTCGACGAGCGGATTCCAGAACGCGATCAGTATCGCCGTCAGAAATCCGCACAACGACCCTGTGTTCGCACCGACTGCGGTGGCGAAACGGACGAAAAGCGCCAGGAAGAAGAGTGTGAAAATCGGAGTGACCAATAGCCCGGTCGCACGCTTGGAGACTTCCGCCAGGTTGCCCGGCACGTAGTCGATGAGCGTGCTGGCGCCGATGACAATTACGCCAACGACCACGGCGATCAATCTCGCTGCGTGGACGTGCTGTCGTTCGTGCTTCGCATTGTCGCCGTTCTTGTGAGCATGCCGTTTCGAAGGCTGACGATTCCGGATCCCGCACAAGCGATTGACAAAGTCGCTCATCACCACAGCGGTAATCGAGTTGACACCCGAATCGACGCTCGACATCGCTGCGGCGAACATGCCCGAAACGACCAACCCGGAGACGCCGATCGGCAATCCGTGGGAAATGAAATGCGGGAACAAACTGTCGGCCGAATTCGCAACGGTCGCCCCGGCGGCCAGGTGCTGCGGATAACTCTGGTAATATCCCTTCAGCGACAAGCCGACCAACACCAGCACCAACAACACCGCCACTGACGCGATCGAATTCACCAGGTACGAACGCCGAGCGGCTCGTGCGTCGCTCGTGGCCATGTACCGTTGGATCACCGTCTGGTCGCCACCGGCCGTACAGACGCCCCACAAAACCTGCATCACCACGACGCCAACGACCGACAGCCGCACGAACGGGTCGAAGGTGAACAGCGGCTGAGTTTGCCAGCCGCTGTCCCACGATGTGGGGAACCAGCCGAACCCTCCGAGCCGCACCGAGACGGTCACAATCAGCAGTATGGCACCGCCGAACAGCAACACGAATTGCAGCAGGTCTGTAATTACGACCGCCCTCAGTCCGCCCAGCGACGAGTAAACAATCGCCACCGCACCGATCGCCGCCGTCATGAGCAGCCTGGAGAGCTCGTCCGTCCCATCGCCGACCATCACCAACATGGCCTCGGCAGCGAAGTTCAACAACACAGCCATCCACACGACGCGGAGCGCGATGAACATCGTCGCTCCAAGAAGCCGCGTGCTCAGTCCCAGTTTCGTCTCCAGCAATTCATAAGCGCTGGTCACTCGATGCCGCATGAACACCGGGATCAGCAAATACCCGACGATCAAATAGACAAGCGGAATCGACAGCACGCCGGTCATCATGTACGGCCCATACTTGATGATTTCGCCAGGGCTGGACAAATATGAGATCGTGCTCAGCAACGTGGCGAACAGTGAGATCCCGATCAAAAACGGATTCATCGCCCGTCCGCCGGTAAAGTACTCGTCCGTACTCGCCTGCCGCCGGCTGTAGTACCAACCGAGTCCCAGCATCGCGCACACATACGCCGCGATGATGAGTCCGTCGATCAGGTGTAAGCCGTCGCGCATATCGTGATTCTTGCTCGTCATGACCGCAGCTATGCGGTCGGCATTTCACTCAACCAATCAAAACGAATACAAATCTACATACTTCATCACAAACCACAGTCGCACCAACTTTGAAGTCCACGTCATCCCGCAGGCTACAGCAGGAGAAGTATCGCATCGGAAATGACAGATAGCTATGGGGATAAGGGGGAAGGAGTATTTTTGGCAGTTTAGGCAACACAGCATAGGGATAGAAAAGAAAGGGACCGCAACTCGTTAAAAATCAATTTGCATCCAGCACACATTGTTCCCAGCCGCAACCACTGGCCGCTGCGGATGTTAGACCAACTATCAGTTTTTTGTTCAATTTTAACCTTGAGCAAGAAAATAGTACCCCATGGCTAAAAGTGAAACTGCCAAAACTTCAGAAGTTAAACCCGAGGAAATAAACGTCTGCAGAGCATCTTCCTCAGGCCGCTCAGCGATTTCAGGTTACTGTCGATGATACGCAGGCGGTCGTTTTGTACGCCAATTTTTGTCGGGTGACCGGTATCCCAGAGGAACTCATTTTGGATTGTGGTTTGAATTCCAATCCCGCCGGCACCGACGCGATGTCCATCCAGGTGTCACAGCGGATAGTGATGATTTATTTCACGGCCAAGCGGATGTTGTTCGCCCTGCAAATGTCAGTGCAGCGGCATGATCAACGATAGTGTCTGCTGGGTGATTGGCAGATTCGTGCGAACGGGCACGTTGGCTTCACCCGAAGAGAGTTTCGAAAAAGTGACCTCCATCGCTTCGATTGCCTGTGGCATCGTGCAGCACTTACGGACATCGTCGGCGCTGAGGATTCTGATTTTCAAGCTCACCGAAGAAAGAAACCGTTCTTTAGATTGTCGAGAGGATCGATAAGAAAATCGTGCCTACCGGTGATGAATGCATTTCCACGAACTAGCGGTATCACGGATGGATGGTCTCCACAAATCGATTCGCCTATCACCTCTACCTCGAAACAAGTTCCAAGGATACTTTCGATGGTGATCTTTTCGTTTGGTTGAAGTTCGTTTCTTGCCGTGAGGATCGCGACCCGAGCACTGACACCAGTTCCCGTAGGGCTGCGATCGACTTCGCCGTCTGCGAAAATACAAACGTTGCGACTGTGATGATTCGGGTCTTGCGGGGCTCCCGTGAAGATTGTTCCGTAAAGAAACGAAAGGTCTTCGTGCAGAGGGTGGTTAATTTCTGTCGAGTTGGAAACGGCATGTTTGATTCGACGTCCGTAGTCGACCAGCTGAGCCTGATTTTCGGGTTGCATGCTGATTCCAAGTTCATCGGCATCGACAAACACATAGTAGGCGCCGCCAAACGCCAGGTCGTAGCGGACTGTCCCGAGGCCCTCGACGAACACCTGCTGGTCGAGCGCCGCCACAAAGGAAGGCACGTTTTCAAACGAAACGCCAATGATGTCTTCGTTTTCGCGATGAACCGTGGCTTTGATCAAGCCAGCCGGGGCATCGATATTAATTTCGACATCGGGCCCGATAGTGGACTCAGCGCTGGTAATCCAGCCGACCTCAACGGCGACTGTCGCAACGGCGATAATGCCGTGGCCGCACATGGAACTGTAGCCTTCGTTGTGAAGAAACAGCACGCCGAAGTCACTTTTGGGTCGCTCGGGTGGGATAATTAAGCAGCCATACATGTCTGCGTGTCCGCGTGGCTCCCACATCGTGGCGGTACGATAGAACTCCAACCGCTTGGTAGCATCCAGTCTTCTTTCCAAAACCGAATGGCCTGCCGGTTCCGGAAACCCATCCACGAAAATACGCAGCGGTTCACCGGCGGTATGCGCGTCAATCGTGGCGACCCGTTCCCAATCTTCAGGTGGCCGCCAACTTTGGACAGCGGTTTTCCAGTTGTGCAAGTCAATCCTCCAAAGTAGCCATCCCACTTCCCGGTAAGAAGCGGCTGTTGTTCAAGGATGACGGAAATTAGACGGCACACCTTCGCTGTCGATAGAAAACACCGGCGGCTGCCAGTGTTAGCAGCACGAGGCAAGACGGCTCAGGGACTGCTTGCGCTGCCGATAGTAGTGGTGGGACATTCGTGCCGAACTCTCTTTGCCAATCCAGGAAGTTCATCCCATCAAGGTCGACGCCAAATCTCGTTTCCCAGCCATCATTGGGATCGGTCAAGTCGTCGCCATCGACGTCGCCATCCCCGTCGAAGTCTGCGGTTAAAGGTACAGGCGAGGCGATTCGCAAGCCAAACCAGGCATAGGCAGCCACGTCGCGAAACGAGTAGAGGGCGCGAAAGGCTGCACCGTTTCTCTCTGACGAGTCATGCCACCCTCCCCCGCGATAGGCTGGAAAATCGGCCCCCAAACTGTGCACTTTAACTCCCTCTGTCCATTGGTAGATCAGTCCATCTGCATCGTACAGCCCGTAATAGCTCGTCACGCTGCTGTAAGCACCGACATCGGTGAGATGATCGAGAGAGTCATCGAAGAGCCCCCCGGAGTTTTGCCAATAGGTATCGCCGCTCGAACCAGCAGCCCCGGCAGCGGTAGCATAGTTGGCATTGGTTGCTCCACCGGACGGAGCTCCACTGACTGGCGCGGTGTTGCTCTGAATTCCGTACTCCCAGTAGCCGCCCGTTCCACCTTTCGTGGGATCGTAATACGCCGCCTTGTAAAACTCATCCTCGCTCGGAATAAACACCGTCGCACCCGCTTGTCGCGGCAGCGGCCCAGCTATCGTTGACCTCGGGATCGACATGTCGTACACGCCGTTTTCCGTATCTCCTGAGCCCTGCCCGTTGTGCAGCCAGTTCACGAATCGTGCGCCGCTGTCCCAATTGATCCAAGTCGCAGGGTAGTTCTCCTGGCCGCTCTTCACGCTGTATTTGCTTCCCGCCGGGTTAGCCCCAATGAAATCGATGCCGCCCGTATACGCTGTCCCGGTAGCGCCAATCGCGCTCAACGACATATTTGGATTATAGATTCCGTTGCGATTCCCCAAGATGGGATGCGGCTCACTCCCGTCGGGATCCACGGCATTGAGAAACTCAGTGTAATGGGTGTTGGTGACGTGTTTGTCCGCTATTTGGTACGAATACCCAACCGAACCGTATCCAGTCGTCAAGTCAGCCGTTACCCCCTTGGTCATCACCAGCGTATCGGCTGGATTGTTGAGATCTCCCACGGTCACCCAGTCGAAGGTCACCACGGCTGATGCGCTGCTGACCAGAAAGTTGCCCACCAGCAATAACGGCAGGGCAATTGCCAGAGACAACAGGCAGGAACGTTCCATAGGACAGGTTCGCATGCTCTTCTCCACCGCATCCATGTAAAACTCGCCGTCTGGATCTGCCTCATTCAGCAAGAACCAGACGGCGATCGATCAATCATGAACAGCTTTCTAGATTGCTATTTCCATCGTGACTATTTGCGACGGCGCCGGACACCCGCAAGTGCCAAACCGCAAACGGCCGCCAGAGCAAAGCTCGTCGGCTCGGGAACGCCCGTGATACTTACCAGGTCGTAGCGAGTGTCGGTTTCGCCGCTTCTCGCGTAGCCACTCACCACGTCAGCACTCGTCGTCCCGGCAAACGAGGAGACAAAGTCGCTGCGACCTGGGGCGTAGACCGCCGCGATCTGAACGGCAAAGTTTGGATTGTTTTCGAAAGCCGAACCGCTGGGGAACGCGTAGGACAGGTCGAACAAGTAATCGATGGGCGAAACTGGGTCTGTGCCAGGTTCCGGCTCATAAAGGTCGTCGAAGTTGACGGTGATAAAACCCGCGGAGTCGACGGTGGCATTGCCCACGCCAGCAGTGGCCGATCCGGTGCCCACACCGCCCGACACGGGATTAAAGGTCGTGCCGTCCGTGGTGGCAGAGATCTGGTAATATTTGCTCGTGCGATAGCCGGCGACCATATCCCATTCGAAGACGACATCTGTGTTGCCAGACGTGCTGGTGGCCCAAGTGACTTTCCTGCCGCCGTTTGCCTCCCCAGCATTAGGGCCGCGTCTCGTCCATTCCTGATTATTAAGTCCCTGCGTAATCACCGTGCCGGGGTCGGCCGAGGAACCATTGCTGTTCGGAAGTGTGCTGGTAAAGGGGAAACTCCCTCCCCCGACCGTGGTGCCGGTCCCAGTGGAGGCATCACCTATGCTGCTCGCTGCGTTGTAATTCCACTCGGTGAGCAATTCCGCCGAAGCGCCCGATGCCAAGACCAAGGTTACCGCGATCGCGGCGAAGTAACGTAAGAAGACTTTCATTAGAACTATCCCTCCTCGAAAAACAGAATAAAAGGAACCAGACTTCGTCTGACAAGACTCAAACGCCGCCGAGGCGTCAATATACTATAATAACTGAATCCTCACCCCCAGTCCAAGATATTCTTACCGCAGACGCAGATTTCTAGGAAATATTTCCCTAACTTATATGTGTCTTTGGTCCCAAAACTGAGTCTGGTGGCAGGACACGGCTCAGGTCTTTATCGTGAGTCCCCTCTGTGGCAGAATAGAGATAAACCTACTATTTGGCCCTTTTGCTTGCCGAAGTTATGTCACATCGTCGACCTAAATCGAAACGTTCCAAATCGCCACGAGTACATGGTGAATCCAAAGTCACGCGCGAGTCAGAAACGCCCGCCGCCCCGTCGCATTTTGCGCTGAAATGGTGGGCTCTGTTTGGATTAGCGATTGTTGCAGGTGGTGTTGGTACCATCTTGTTCCGCAACCAATCTCGTCACACCGCCGAAAGCGTCTCAGCTGAAGCAAACCCGTCGAGCAGGGTTGCTGTTAGTGAGTCTACAGACATCGACGAACCGCTTGCGCTGCTTACCACCGCATCGATCAAGGCCGAACAAGCGGTCTCCAGTACCCAACTCGATCCGAGCCAAGATGGCTGGGAGACGGAAGTCGTCGCCGAGCAAGCCAAGAAGCTACTGCTTCACCTGGGCGAGCGATTGGCCGGTCACGACTTGGGGGACATACTACCGACGGAAGTCTCTGCGGAGGTGACCAGCGGTCAGCTGCGTCCGGCTGATTTGACCGAAGTGTTCAGCGAGGGAATCGACGACAAAGGTACCGTCGTGCGGCGCAATGCCATTGACGACGAGCGCGCAGCGCTTTACCAGGGCCGCGAAGGTCTTAAGCAAGCGTTCGACGATTTGGCAAAGCCGTTGGCTGGTGCCTACGGGGTACATGTTCATGTCAAAATAATTCGCATCAGCAGCACCGCCACATCAGCCGAAACAACTGCTTATTTTGAAGCAGGTGGTCGTACCTCGACTGGCTCTCTGCAACAGCGGGCTACTTGGCACTGTCAATGGGAACGAGCTTCGCAGGAAAAGCTCCGGCTTACCTCCATTCGGGCCTCCGACTATGAGGAGGTTTTTGTTACCGGACCTTGGTTGGTCGACTGCACGAAGGCCATCTTGAGCCGGAATCGCTCATTCCGAGAGCAGCTGGCTTTTGGACACCACCATTGGCTCAGCCGACTAAGCAAGGCGCATGGCATAAGTGTCTTTACTCGCTCGGGAATGGCGGTAGGCGATGTCAACGGCGATGGTCGGGACGATGTTTATGTATGCCAACCGGGTGGACTGCCCAACCGGCTGTTCGTGCAGCAGCCCGACAGCACGGCCATCGACCGTTCGCACGAGTCGGGAGTCGATTGGCTCGACCACACCAGCAGCGCGCTCGTCGTGGATTTGGACAACGATGGCGATCAAGACCTGATCGCCGCTACCACCGCGGGCTTGCTGGTGATGGAAAACGACGGCAGCGGCAAGTTTCGACACCAGGTGACATTAGCCACTCAAGATACCGACACACAGTCGTTCTCGGCCGTCGATTATGATCACGATGGTGATCTGGATCTCTATATCTGCATAGAATTTGCCAACAACAGGCCCGTCGATGGAGCGGAATTTGTCTATCACGACGCCAACGACGGGGCAGCCAACCTACTTTTCCGCAACGACATCGCAGCGGATGGCAAGTGGCAGTTTACCGACGTAACCAGGCAGGTCGGATTGGACGCTGACAACCGGCGTCATAGCCTGGCCTGTGCCTGGGAAGACTACGACAACGACGGAGACCAGGATCTCTACGTAGCCAACGACTATGGCCAGAATTGTCTCTACCAGAACGAAAATGGCCAGTTTAAGAATATTGCGATGGAGGCCGGCGCGGTCGATTCGGCCTCAGGGATGTCAGTCAGCTGGGGCGACTACAACCGCGACGGCTGGATGGATATTTACGTAGCCAATATGTTTTCCTCCGCGGGGAATCGAATCACTCGGCAAGCGCAGTTCATGCCGGGCGTTGACGACGAAACACGAAACCTCTATTCCCGGTTTGCCAAGGGCAACACGCTGCTGGAAAACGACGGCCACGGCCAATTCCGCGAAGTGGGAGATTCGGCGGGCGTTGAGATGGGTCGCTGGGCCTGGAGCAGCGTCTTTGCCGACTTGAACAACGACTCGTGGGAAGACCTGCTGGTGGCCAATGGCTATATCACAACTGAAGACTCGGGTGACTTGTGAAGTTTCTTCTGGCGGCAGGTCGTGTCGCCTGGTGGTACCCCGTTAAGCACTATTTCGACAAGCGGTGCGGATCAGAGAAACACGGGTGCGCAGATGGGACCGGTGCTCTATCAAATGGTGCGCAACGGACGAGCCTTCAGCGGTAATGAACGCCACTGCTGTTTCCTCAATCTCGGCCAAGGAAAATTCGCCGACGTTTCTTCGGTGAGCGGATTTGATTTTCCAGACGATGGACGCGCCGTTGCACGGTGTGACTGGGACTTCGATGGCGACCTCGACCTGTGGATTGCCAATCGTACGGGGCCCCAGGTGCGATTCTTGCGCAACGACCTGAAGACGCCACACCACTTCCTGGCAATCCGTCTGCAAGGCAAAACTTGCAATCGCGACGCGATTGGGGCACGGGTCGAAGTAACTCTCAACAATCCGGAATCCACCCTTTTACCACAAGAGACGGGCCCAAATCCGAAATTGACTAAGACGTTGCGCGCCGGCGAAGGGTTTCTGGCTCAATCGAGCAAGTGGATGCACTTTGGGCTGGGATCGGCTGCTGAGATCGACCGAGTGGTGGTGCGCTGGCCGGGAGGTGAGAAAGAGACGTTTGTCGGCCTGGTGGTCGATCGCCAATACCACCTTGTTGAGCACAGCGGTAAGGCCCAGGCGTGGACGCCGCCCGAGCGCAAAGGCCAGCTCCAGCCCGCCGAACTATCTCACCTGAAATCCCGGGCTCACCTGAAACCGGCGGAACACGCACGCGTGGTTTCCCCGGCTCAATTACCCTTACCTCAGCTGGACTACGAAACCATGGACGGTCAAAAACGCTGGCTTGGACAGGCCACTTCCGGCCAACCGGTGCTGGTCAATCTATGGGCCAGTTGGTGTCGGCCCTGCCTGCAGGAACTCAAGGAATTGGCCGAGCGAGAAGCCGAACTGCGCGAAGCCGGTGTGACAGTTGTTGCGTTGTCGGTAGATCGTCTCGACACCGAAAAGGGAGTCGCACCAACCTCCGCTTCTGGGCTCTTAAAAACCGTAGGGTACACGGGAAAGGCGGGCTGGGCGACTGCCGCTACGGCTGAGAAACTGCAATTGGTGCTGCAGCATCTGTTTGACCTGCACCAGCCGATGTCGGTTCCCACCAGTCTGTTGATCGACTCTACCGGCCAGTTGGCCGTACTCTACCGAGGACCCGTGACCGTCGACCAACTGCTGTCGGATGTCGCCCAGCTTCCCGACATCGCTTCTTCTCCAACCGCACTACCTTTCGCTGGCCGTTGGCACACACGTCGTCAACCTTCCAGCCCACTCGACATTGCTTGGAGACTGGTCGATCACAACTACCTCGACGAAAGTATCGAATACATCGCCAGAAACCGGACGCTACTTGAAAAATCCCCTCTCTTTCCTAGGCTGCTCTTTCAAATCGGAACCGGCCTCCTCCGACGGGGTGAGGCTGAAATCGCCATCTCGTACTACCGCGAAGCGCTGAAGATTAACAGCAACAGTTATGAGGTACAAAACAATCTTGCTTGGGTCCTTTCGACGCATCCAGACGAAAGCATCCGAAACGGCAAAGAAGCTATCCGCCTCATAACCAAGGCCGTGAATGAGCGCCCCGCGAATGCTTTTTCACTGCTCGACACGCTTGCGGCCGCCTATGCCGAGGACGGGCAGTTTGAGAAAGCTACTGCGACCGCCAAGCGGGCCGTCGAGATTGCAAAAACAGAAGGCCAGCTAGCGTTCGCAAAGAAGATCGAGGACCGGTTACAACAATACAAGGCCAGGCAACCGTACCGAGACAAATAGTCTGTGTATCTTGGTAGTGGCGGTCATCGAAAGTCAATCCCGGCATCACTCAACAAATAGACTGCGAAGGTGGCCAGCCAATGCTCACCTTCGTAATGGCCACTGAAGACATATTTCAGGCCTGCTTGGCAATGAGCGGTAGCAGCAGTCTCAAGCACTGGCCGGCGAGGGTCGTCCTTTGACAGTGCCAATGCAATGCCACGCTGGGTCCAGCCCCGAGACAAATTCAGCCCTACCAGATGGACGATTTGTGGATCGGTGACATCAGAAACGGTTGCCGGTTTCAAGAGAGTGCGAGATTTTGAGTTGGGATCATCCAAGCCAGGTAGGAATTTCTCTAGCCATTCTGAGAAAACTTCAGGCTCCATCACACGTCGCATCAGATCGGCCTGATTGAGACCCGGTGAAAAGAAATCCTGACCAGAAGGCTCGTAGTCGGCGGGATAGCTTTTGTCTGGAGCATACTTCTCCATGGAATAGCTGACGATCAAGTTTGCGAGTGCTTGGTTTTCCACTGCCCTGGCGTAGTCCAGAATTAGCGAAAGCGCGAAAGCCGTGTCAGCATGAACTCCAGTACGCACGGGATAGGTAAGGCGAGGCAGATAATCGTGTACCGAATCGACGAGATGATTTTCTAATACGGAAAAGTTTTCTGCCCAAACGCGAGCCTGCGGGTCGTCCCAAGTGCGCAGTTCTTGTGCCAGCCGCAGCGCCCAGGCCCAGCCGTACATCCTTTCGTAGGTACGATTACTCTTTTTTTGGAAATACTTAACCTCGGATAGGATTTTTTCAACAGTTAACTGTCGCTCCAATAGCGATCTAATTTTCGCGGAGACGTCGGCTTGAGGATAGAGCTTCAACAACCGTATCAACATCCAATGTCCATGGACGGACGAATGCCAATCGAAACTGCCATAGAACGCAGGGTGCAACTCGCGGGGAGTGCGTGCCGGATCTTCCCCGGTCCACACGTGGGAAAGTTTGTTAGGATATTCTTTTTCTAAATTTTCCACAGCCAGCCGTGCAAAAGCCTCAACTTGTTCGTCGGTCAACGGTTTGCCAAAATAGGGCAATTCCGATGCCAATCCAAACTTTCCAAGGTTCATCAACATTGCCCATGCAAGAAAAAAAGCTGTCACATTGTTCACGGTATTCTTTCGGATCGCTGGATTCTCACCCACAGAGCACAGGGTGTCTATTGTGGTACTCAAGCAGTCATTGCTTGTACTTTCGCTACCAATGCGCCATGGTTGATTTGACCTGCTCCCGCACTTTTCACCTTGCAGCAACCTATCCTGTTCATGACAGGAGAAAACGATCCGTGGGTGGAGCTTATGAACTCGCGTAAGATGACTGCCCGATTGAAGTCAGTCACCAAGGCTAAGTTTTACGACCCCGCTGCGGATTCCTCGTTCTCTGCGAGCAAGGCTTCAATCGCTTTTTCGAGTTGCTCATCCTTGATATTCTTGTGGCGAATCACGCCGTTGCCGTCCAGTACGTAGACTGTGGGAAAGGAGCTGATATTGAGCGTCTTCTTGAATTCGCTCTCTGCCGAGACCCACCAATGCTCCCATGGCATCTCGGTTTCTTCGAGGAATGTTTTGAGTGTTTCCTGGTCTCGGTCACAGCTGACGCTGAGAATCGCAAACGGCTTGTCCTGAAACCGCTTCGCCATCTCGACCTCATGCGGAATCATCTTCACACAAGGGCCACACCAAGTGGTCCATACATCCAGAACAACCACCTTTCCTCGATAGTCGGTGATGTTCCCAATGCCGCCCTCTAGTTTATTTCCGTACACCTCGGGCAACACGCTCCCAATACCCAGCGTGCGAATTTCCCGCAGTTTGTTCACAGCCCACGTTCGGGCATTGGAGCGTCCCACTCGCACACCCTCAAGATACCGATCCTCAGACATCGTGATGACAATTTTCTCCATGTCTTCCGACCGTCCATTTCGTCGCAGACTCGCAATCATCTGAGCGCCTGCCGACCAGCGGACTTCGGGGTTGAAGGTCTTGTCAAAAATACTTTGAAGAAAAACGTCGGTGGCATCGCCCCGTGGGAGTCTTCTCATCGCTTGGACCATCTTGGGATTGTCAGCGTGGTGCTCTAGCAACAGGGCAATCGGATCAACCTTGGAAGCAAAGTCGTCATCAGGCTTTCCAGCTAGGGCCACATCAATCTCGGGAACGCCGACGAATTTGCAGAGAAACGTCAATGCGTCGAGCGCCGCGTCATCTTTGGGATCGGAAGCCACCAGATGAACGAGTAGAACAGCGATCGGCCTGAGCGCTCGCGCGGAAGGCGCGCGGTTGGCCAACGCCTCTTTTTCCTCAGGCGTCGTTGCCAACACCAGACCGTCGGCGTATCGGATCGCCTGGTTATGGTAGGCGTCGACGAGCCGCTTTACTTCAGCGGTACGGTCTTGAGCATTCGCGCCTACGTTACCCGCCATGGGCGTATTATTCTTCAACGCAAACTTAGGCTTCTCGGGACTGCCGAGCCGTGCCGAGGTGGACTTCTTGGGACTACCGAGCAAAGCCGAGGTGGGTTTCTTGGGACTGCCCAGGGGCGCAAATCTAACTTTCTTGGGCTCACCGAGGGGCGCAGCAGACTTTGCATCCGTAGTTTTTGCAACGTTCACAGTTTCAGCGGCAGTGAGAGCTTTCGCCGGCTGGCCGCCAGCCGGGTTTTCAGCGCTGCATCCTGCGGCTAGGAGGGAACTTAATGAGCAAAGAGTGACACAAAAGATGAAATGAAAACGCATTGATACCTCATGAGAAATAATTATTGGGACAGGGCGATCATTCAAGAAGTCGGGCGACTTCTCCGCCAGCAGGTGTGACTGCAGTCCAAAAGACAACTGAATCAATGGAATCCGAGAGCGAGCGGACGCTGCCGTCGAGCATGACAGTATTTATTACTCCAGGATGTATGCTTTGCAGTCGTGTTACGTCAGCCTCTTCCAAGTTCGGCGTAGCTTGAATCGGCGGGTCGACGACATCGTCAAGCGCATTGGTGGCATTCACGTTGTAATCAGCCTGCCAAGTGCCCGGGGTTGACAAAGCCGGACGGTTAAAGCGCCCTATTATCCTATCCGATGGCGAAGCCGAAAGAATATCTGATACCGTGTTGTCCGGATGCGCAAACACGGGGGCTCCCAAGTTATCGTCAAGGGGGTATTTAGTGACATAAGCTTTTATGCCCAGCGCGAGCGTGCGCGTGTAGCTCTCTGCGAACGCGATCGTGTTGGAAGTGCCATCGGTCACTTTTTTGAGTTTTGGCTTGTGGGAAAACAGCACGCCGTTTGAGAGGTAGTTGGTGACGGCCTTGGTCTCTGTGTCCAAGGACTCCCGTGAGTAGTCACTGGGGCAGATGAACATGTCGAAATCGTAAAAATCCAGAATAGCCGACGAGCTTCGATAATTTTTGCTCATCTGTTCGTTCTCCGAATAGGGCATGATCGCAACATGTAGCGGATAACCTTTCGGCGGCGAAGTGCCTGGAACGGGAGGGAAGTTCTCGATGGCGTCGGGCAGTCTTTCACTTCGAGCGGACGCGAAGTTCATAACTGCCAATTCAAACTGACGCATATTATTGATGCACTTCGTCCGTCTGGCCGACTCACGAGCCGACTGCACCGCTGGCAGCAACAACCCAATGAGAATCCCGATAATCGCAATCACGACCAGTAACTCAACGAGGGTAAAACCCCCTACATAGCTAAAACCGTGGGGGTGAGAGGATAATTTTACGTAGCTAACGTTTGCTTGCTTGGATCGCATTTGAAAGGCCTTTCTCGTGTTTCACAGCCACGTCGACACCGACAGTTTGCGATCGCTATCGCCCGCACAATGCCTGATCGAGCAAAACATCGTTGTACCAAAACACGACCTGCCAATAAGTCTGCGTTGGATTTTAACTAATCCATACTCCTTCTGCAAGGAACAGTTGCAGATGTCGCCGATTATTGCGATGGTTGCCGTTAATCCCAAAATAGTTCCATTTGATCCCAAAACTATGCTTTTGTAACGGGACATTGCTTAGATCTTTATGGCCAACACACGCTAGGATAACGCAGACGAGACACTTGCCTTATTACGTACGCTTGGTTATTTGAGATAGTTCCTCGCTTCCCAAATGGAATCTAATTCGGCGTCGATGTATTTTTCATCCGAGAATGGCGATAGAATACAGGCCTTCAACGCCACAATTGGTTCGCCGTAGTTAGACTCTCAAACTCGATCGGTCATCGAGATCACCACGCCTTCACCTTGAATTGTCCGAGCGTAGAGTCTGCAGTTGTAGTCATTATTTTTCCGTAGTTGCAGGAAGTCGCTTGGATCCGTCATTTCGCGATGGGGTTCTTCAAAAGTATCAACGTCGTCTGGATGGATGCGAAACAGCGTCACAGGCCCAAAGTTTTCGCGATTCATCACGGTCGTTGCTTCATGTGCACTCAAGGAAACGCGCAGGCTCCGACATAGTGACCGCATGTCCTAGCATCACTCGCAAACCATTTTTTTTAAATAGCAACAAATTGGCGAGCGCCACCATAGGACCTTGGCCATTGCGACAGATAAAGATGGATTCTCGACATTAATGGAGCTTTTGGATTAGCCCCAAAGCTCCAGACGATCCAAGGTAGGTTGATATCGCTTTATTGAGACCAAACACACATCCGCGGGAGTAATGGCTTGGGATTAACGCGCCAGCGTTTAAAGTTGCAATACGACCAGGATGCAAAAATGTGTTATGAGCCGAATCAGCCTTGTGCCCTGAAGGTGATTGTCTTGGTGCCATTTCAAGTGCAAAGTGGTGAATTAGCGTGACTCGTGAGAGCCTCCATCGTGTATTGGTTGCCGACAACGAACTGCCCAGCCGGCGGTATGTTTGTGAGCTTATCAAGGAAGACCCACGCTTTCGGATCGTTGCGATTTGTGACAGCGGTCAATCCGTAGTTGCCGAGGCACAAAAGCTCCAACCGGATACTGTGTTTCTTGATATTCAAATGCCAAGGATGGACAGCTTCGAGGTGGTGGAAGTTATTCAGGACAATAGCCCCCTAGTCCCCAATCAAGCGAATAAAGAGCGTAAGTTCTACTTGTTTTTGGAATCGAGCTTAATGCGCACCGAAATCGTATGGCATCGCGTATCGCCTCTTTGTTCGCTTGAGAATAATTGGTCGGTTATGAGAATGGG
>JBDOMT010000257.1:0-23300 GCA_039831705.1 Pirellulales bacterium
CATTAAGCTCGATTCCAAAAACAAGTAGAACTTACGCTCTTTATTCGCTTGATCGGGGACTAGTTAACCTTATTCAAAGCGGATATCAAGAATTTCAAATCGGTTAGTGCCTGCTGGCACTTCCACTTCGGCGACCTCGCCCACTTTCTTGCCAAGCAAACCTTGCGCTAGCGGACTGGTAACCAGGATTCGACCTTGGTCATAATCCTCTTCACCTGCACCAACCAGGGTAAATTTTTCTTCGTCTCCGAAATCGAGATCTTTGACTACGATGGTCGCACCAAACACGACTTGATCTTTTGGCAGTCGGGACGTATCCACAATATCTGCTCGGGAAAGTTTGTCGCTGATCAAATTGATTTTAGCCTGTAACATGCCCTGGCTTTCACGGGCCCCATGATACTCGGCATTTTCCTTAAGATCACCCTCGGCGCGTGCCTCAGCGATTCGTATTTCAATTTTAGGCATCTGAACTTCGTGCATTTCTTTATGCTCGGCCTTGAGTTTATCGTATCCGATTCGAGTCATAGGAATACGTTCAGCCATGTCAAAGTTCACTCACGTGTTAAGGTTCTAAAAACATAAGACTCTCAACTCTCAACTCTCTTCAATCCTTTTCTCCAACATACAACAGACAACCGCAGGAAGTACAAAATACGAGTCTGTTCATCATTAAATTATTTTGCATGTTGAGTGTGATCTGCTGGCCACACCCCAAACATACTTGCCCTTCCACTTGCGACATTCCTTCAGCACCCTTACCACGAATTACACGCTGATAATCGGCTTTGAATTCCGCCGGTAAGTTGCTTTCTGCTTCCGCCAATTCGATATCCAAGCGGCTGATATCACGATTAGCGATTTCTGTATCTTCGGCCACCTCGTTGCGGCATTTCAGCAATTCTTCTTGACCTGATTTTAGCAACTCATCGGCCTTGCTGACAGCAACTCCCAGTTGATCGATTCGTTCCAGAGCTTCGAGGATTTCATCCGCCAGCACACTGCCAGCCATCTCTGCCGCAGCAATCTGCTCCAACAGTGTCTGGTATTCTTTATTGCTGCTACAACCATTTAGTTTAGCCTTCCAATCTTCAATTCGTCCTTCGGAGGCTTTCAGTTCCAATTGTTTTTGGTCGGAGATAATACGTGTTTTTTGGACCGTTTCTTGTGCTTCGGATTGAGCCAATGTGAACTTGGATACATTAACTTCACGCGCTTTGATCTGTCGCGGGCCGCGCTCCAGACGCTCATGCAAATCAGCCAATTGCTGGTGAATTCTGTGTAATTCACGCAGTGATTCTGCGGTGACCGCCATAAAATGTCTCCATCCAAAGGGTAGTAGGTCGCATAATTTGTGCGAATTGACTTATATCAGACCTCATTATTGTAGCGGTACCGAGCTGATGCCATAAGTGGCTACAAAATTTAGCACCTCGGCACTTACGTGCCGAGGTGCTGAAAAAACAAACCAATTAACTGCATGTTTATGCGGCTGCGAGCATGGTCTCTTGCGGTTGATCGCCCCAGTTGTCGGTTTTCTCTTCCTCGGCGATGGGGCTGTCAGCCACGTATTCGGCTAATTCGATGCTGCGTACTGGATGTTGAAGTTTAGCAACCGCTTTCGCCTCAATTTGACGAACTCGTTCGCGGGTTACCTTGAAGATGCGACCTACTTCTTCAAGCGTATAGCTATACCCATCGGCCAGGCCATAACGCAGACGAATAATCTCACGCTCACGAAAAGTGAGTGTTTTAAGCAGTTCTTCGATTTTTTCACGCAACAATCCGTTGTTGGCGAGATTGAGTGGATTGTCAGAATGCGAATCCTGAACCAGTTCGCCAAAGCTGCAGTCATCGCCTTCGCCCACAGGACGATCCAAACTCACCGGAGTGCGACCGATGTCCAGAACATGGCGGCTTTCCTCCAGGCTGATCCCTGCTTCCAATGCCATCTCTTCCTGGGTGGGCATGCGGTGCAATTGATGTTGCAATCGTTTGGATGCTTGTTGCAATTTACTAAGCACGTCAATCATATGGACAGGAATGCGAATAGTGCGAGCTTGATCAGCGATGGCTCGGGTAATCGCCTGTCGAATCCACCAGGTAGCGTAGGTGGAAAATTTAAAACCGCGGCGATATTCGTACTTGTCGACCGCTCGCATCAGCCCCGTGTTGCCCTCCTGGATCAGGTCTAAAAAGCTCATGCCCCGATTGCGATATTTCTTGGCAATCGAAACCACAAGTCGCAAGTTGCCACTCGACAAGTCTCGCTTGACTCGTTCTAGTTCCTTCAATTGACTGCCTAATTCCAGGCAGCGTTTGCGTAGACTGCTGGGGGTTTCCAGGGTTTGCAGCATCAACGCTTTTAACTCGCGGCGGACTGGCTCAGTTCGCGTAGTGGGAGCACCCAGTGTCTTCAACTCGTTGAGCTGTTTCTGCAGGTGGTCCATTCTCTGAGAAATAGTCTTCAACTGCTCCATCAGTGGTTGTACTCGACGTGAACGGAGACTGAGTTCTTCAGTCAGCGTGAGCATTTTTTTACGTCTGCGCATATAGCGTACACGAGCGGCCTGCTTCGCTTCGGCGCTCTCTCGACGACTCAGCATCACCGCAAAATCGACCTTTTGGGCCTTAATCAAGTGGCGGAGTGTGGGCAAGTTGTGCGGCATGCGTGCTGAGATTTGTTCTTTCGTCAGATGTTCGGTCAACGAGACCTTAATCGTGCGATCAAACGGCAAGTCGCCAGCGTGCACGCGTTCCAGGGTCGCTACGGTCGCCTCCAGGGCAAAATAGGAACGGAGTAAATTGCGGCGAAAGCGACCTCTGGCAAGTTCAATCTTTTTGGCCAGCAAGATCTCTTCTTCCCGTTTGAACAACGGGATTTGGCACATTTGTGACAAGTACATTCGAATCGGATCGTCGGTCAATTTTGGCATGTCGGCTGCCATGAGCCGTTCACGATCACTCTGAGATGACTGGGTACCTCCCTCTCGTGCATCTTCTTGGCAATCTTGACGGGGCTGGGTTTCATCCACCAAATGGATTTGTAAGCCATCAAGCATGTCGAGCAGTAATTCAGTATTCTTCGAGTGACTTGATTCGTCAGGCAAAAATTGACTTACTTGTTCGTACGTTAGAAATCCCTGGCTTTTTGCCTGGGCGGCCAGATGTTGCAGTTGAACTATAGTTTGAGTCATCGGATTCCTCCTGCACTTCCTGTGCAATGGGAAAAATAACGGCGGGGTGTCACCTGGCCCATCCGTGGGCTAGGAAAAATGACTGGGGTTAGGGTATTGGGGTTAGTAGTAAATTGTGGATTTGAGTGAGCAGGACAGTTTGAAAAAACCGCTAATAAACGCTAATACACACGAATGACTGGGTGTGTTTTGATCGATTGTTGATTTCGCACAGCTCCCTATTGTCGGTACTTCAATAGAAGATTCGATAAGGTGTAGAGTCATGTGGCATTTTAATTAACGATTATCAGTGTTCATTAGCGGTTTTCTTTTAGTTAATCTTGCTCAGTGCTATTAGTTTCTCCATTTTGAGTTTCTGGTGTTGAATCCTCTCCTTCCGGGGCTTGCTCTTGTTGTCGAGAAGCAAACAATTTTGCTAGTAAGTGCTCCTCTTCTTGCGGTTGAAGCTGACTGCGTTTCAGTTGAGCCAAATTGTGTTGACGCAGATATTTCTGTTGGCGACGCTCCAGTTTAGAAAGCAAATCCTTCCGGCGAAGTTCGATGTTGCTTTGTGCTTTGGCCTGCGCCTGTTCATCGCAGTTTACCAAGAGGTTTTTGATTTCGGGTGTATCAATCTCCAACATCAGTCGATCGAACGATGGCAATGCGCCGGTCTGATAAATTTTTTGTACTAGGCCGTAGAGGTTCCGGGCCGTGTCGGTCTGCATGTCCTCAACACCAATTTGCTTCGCCAGTTCATCCATCTGTTTCGGCTCGGAAAGCAGTAGCTCGATGAGTTCTTGTTCCCATACTGTTAGGGAAGGTCGTAATGTGTCGTCTGTCATTCCCGCCCAGTGCGGTTCAGGTTGCCCATGCGGTCCAGGCGGTTGTTTGAGATAGGGGTGCTGGCCTGACTTCGGGGCGCTCATGGGCGCACGTGAACGTTGACTTTTCCCCTGATCGCGCCTCTTACCAGCTAGTCGTAGGCGGAGATGTTCTTCTGCGATACCGAACTCACGAGCTAGTTTGGCTAAGACTTGCTGTTCACGCAGGAGTGCAGGCGAATCGGTACTACCCGATCGCATACGCACTCGTGAAAGAGTGCTGAGAATTTCTTCCACCGCCTGTGCGGAACGGTGGGTATCTGTTGCTAGTGCCAGTCCGTTGGTCACAGCTCTTATCTTATATTCGATGGCGTCGACAGAATTTGAAAGGCGCTGTCGAAACGCTTCGCTTCCTTGCGAACCAATAACATCACATGGATCGCCCCCCTTTGGCAAGGCCAGAAATCGCAAATCTATTTCTTGCTCAACGAACAGTGCTAGCAGGTCGTCGAGGATCTGCATGGTGCGGCGTTTGCCAGCCTCATCTCCGTCAAGAACCAACGTGATACGATCAGTAAACCGGCGCACCAGTGGGATATGGCGTTCTCCTAGGGCCGTACCCAGTACGGCCACAGCATTGTCGATTCCATGCTGGTGGGCCATGATCACGTCGGTGTAACCTTCCATCACCAGCAGTTCGCTTTCACGGGCAATGCCATCTCGTGCCAGATCAAGCGCATAAAGTTGTGTGCTTTTACTGAACAGGGGGGTCTCTGGGCTATTGATGTATTTAGCGCCGCCATGCGACTGTTGTGAATCGTCTGGTTGAGAGTTGGGTAATTGGCGTCCGCCAAAAGCAATCGGTCGTGAACGCACATCCCGAATAGGAAATAATAATCGACCTCGAAATCGATCGTAAAAGCCATTTTGTTCCTGTCGAGAAATAGCTAACCCAACCCGTTCCAGTACTTTGGGCGTGTGGCCTGCGGTGGAGGCTCGATTGAGTAGCCAATCCCATGAGTCAGGTGAAAAGCCCAATTGAAACCGTTCAACACTTGCTTGAGTGATGCCACGATCCTGTAAGTAGTTCCGTGCCGACTGAGCCGAACTGTCATGGAGTAGACAATGATGAAATTGTTCTTCCGCCCAAGCCAGTACGCGCAATAAATTGCGCCGATCAAACATTTGATCGCGGTTGGCTTGATGGTGTTGGGAGGTCAATGTAATTCCTGCACGCTCGGCAAGCATCTCCAACGCTTCACGAAAGTCGACCCCCTCCATTCGCATGGCAAAACTGAAGACATCACCACCGATATCGCAGACCCAACATTTATAAGATTGCCGATCCTGATTCACATTGAGGCTGGGTCGTGAATCATCGTGCCACGGGCAATGGGCCACATAGTTGCGTCCCTGACGGCGCAGTGAGAGATAACTGCCAACCAAGTCGACGATATCGGTCGACTGGCGAACTTGTTCTTTAGCATCCTGCCACGGGGAGACGGTCAATGGAAGCTCGAGGTTTGGGGGGTTGAGAGAACTTGAAAATTCCGTTGTTACAAAGATCCCATCGGCGGACGCGCGGCTACGGTGACCGAAAGCTGCAATCGTTTGGGGCCGGCATCCGACAGACGCACAATATCAACTTTGACCACGGAACCAATCGGCGTTGAGGCGATAGCACGACTCAGCAAAGTGGGATCGGAAAATTCAATGCCGTCCCAGCTTAAAATGACATCACCAAGCTCCAGACCAGCATCGTGTGCTGGCGTGTTCGGTTCTACGGCCGTCACCTGCACCCCTTGATTCCACTTTAGTTCCAGGCGACGGGCAACCTGATTTTCAACTTTCTCCGGATGGACGCCCAGATAGCCTCGGATGACGACTCCATCACGACGGATATTTTCGTAAGTTTCACGTGCGAGAGAGCTGGGAATGGCAAAGCTGATGCCCTGATAACGTGTCCCCAAAATCGCTGTGTTGATGCCAATGACCTTACCTTCGATATTTACCAAGGGTCCGCCACTGTTGCCCGGGTTCACTGCCGCATCGGTCTGGAGGAATTCCTGGTAAACGGAAAAGCTGGGACTGGATTTGCCGCGGCGATGTTTGGCACTGATAATCCCAAAGGTAGTGCTTTTTTGCAATCCATAGGGGCTACCGATGGCCCAAACCATATCTCCCACATCCAAGGCGTCACTGTCGCCCCATTCAGCGGCAATCAGATTGTCCAGTTCTGTCTTGAGTACGGCGACGTCGGTAGCCCGATCGACTCCGATGACCGTAGCGGGGCCATGTCGACCGTCGCTCAGTTGGATTCGGGCCACACGAACCCCACGTACCACATGGTAATTGGTGACAATATAGCCTGCGGAGTCTACAATCACGCCTGATCCCATGCCCATTCCAGCTTTCTGCTCGGTACTCACATTAACGACGCTGGGTCCCACGGTTTTCGCGAGAAGTCGAAACGCGAAAGAAAGTTGATGGAGTTGCAACTTATGTAGATGCTCTTTGGCCACATCCACTTCGGCTTGTTCTTTGGCCGAGGTGATAGCGTACTGAATCTGTCCAGCAATCGATGGGGCCAGTAATAACAATAACAGCGAACTAAAAACCCATAGCAGGCGGCGAAGCCGGGCAACTTCACCCACGGTTGCTGGAGCGGTTGCTCCAGTACGAGGCCCAAAATCAGGAGACCCAGCATCAAGAGACCCAGCAGGTGACTCGGTGGCAGTAAAAGTGAGTTCCTGAGAAGTCGCCTCTTCCGCAGGCGGCCGTGGTGGATATGCTGAAGAGTCCATGGTCACAATTTCCAGGGCGGGACAAAAAGGGTACCCCTGCATTGTACCTCATTATGAAGCAACGGGTACCGCCTGACAGAAGGTACTTACCTAATGTCGGGTCAAGCCTTACTTTTGGGGTTGCCGCAGCAATGAGTACTGACAGAACAAAGGTTTATTTGTGCGTCAACCCAAAAGATAAGTTTGACCAAGCACTAGGCAATTCCACCAATGGCAGCAAAATATTTTCCACCGGCAATGCAGGCTTCAGCCGATGGTTTGCTTTGCGTTGGGGGCAATTTGTCAGCTCCCTGGCTGCTTGATGCCTATCGCTATGGAATATTTCCATGGCCCTTCTGGGAGAATGAACCGATGATGTGGTGGTCGCCCGATCCTCGAGCTATTTTGCCTATGGAAAGCTTGAATATTTCACGCCGTCTATCCCGTACCGTTCGCAGCAACAGGTTTCAGGCGACTTGCAACACGGCTTTCAAGCAAGTCCTGGAGGGATGCGCTACCGGTCCCAATCGGAGTGGCGGGACCTGGCTCATTCCTGAGATGATTGAGGCCTACGTGCATTTGCATCAACTGGGGCATGCCCACAGCATTGAAGTATGGCGTGACGGGCAGTTGGCTGGAGGGACCTATGGGGTTGCCATTGGCGGGCTGTTTGCCGCTGAAAGCATGTTTTACCGCATCCGCGATGCGTCCAAAGTAGCACTGGTCTATTTGGTCGCCCACTTGCGGCATCGAGGCTATCAGTTGCTCGACATTCAGCAGTGGACTCCCCACACCGGACGACTGGGCGCAATCGAAATTTCGCGTAAAGAATACCTCCAGCGATTGGCGACCGTGGTGGATTTGCCAGTCATCATGGGTGAGCAGTTAGAAGGGGAGGTCTAAACCACCAGGGGGCGCAGTACGTTGTAACTAATCTGAAGCGAGCGCTTACGAGCTGCAAGATCTGCGGTAAAGGCTTCGTCTTCCACTTCTACGCAGATGGGTCCGTCGTAGCCCACGTCGGTCAACGCTCCTACCCATTTGCCCCAGTTGATGTCACCCAGGCCGGGGATTTTAGCCGTGCTACGATCCATGGGTACGACCAAGGAGCCAACATCATCAAGTCGTTCTCGATCGATTCGCATGTCCTTGGCGTGAGCATGAAAAATCTTTTCGCCAAAGTCATAGATAGGCCCGATTGGATCCATCAACTGCATGACCAGATGCGACGGATCGTAGTTTAGCCCAAAGTGATCGGAAGGAATCGTTTCGAATATGCGTCGCCAGATCGCTGGTGTTCGAGCCAGATTCAAGCCGGATGGCCACGTGTCGGCGAATAGCATCGGGCAGTTTTCGATGCCAATACGCACTCCCTTTTGTTCGGCATGTCGGATCAGGGCAGGCCAGTGGAGTTCGAACTGCTGCAGGTTGTCTTCCAGCGATAACGTATAGTTGGCGCCAATGAAGGTATTGACACAATCCAATCTCAGCAGGGGAGCCGCATCGATCACTTTGAGTAGATGGGATTTGGCTACTTCGGCCTGTTCACGATCGGCGGACAGGGGAATTGAGTAATAACCAAGCGCTGACAGATGCACGCCATGTTTGTCACATAACTCTAGAACCTCATCCGCATGAGCCTGCTGGAATTGAGTGCAATCAATATGCGTCACACCGCCATATTTGCGATCGGGACCGCCTGGCGGCCAACACATCACCTCAACACAGTCGTAACCAATCTCGGCGGCACATTGTAGCACTTCATCCAAGCTCAATTCGGCGAGCAGTGCACTGACAAATCCTAATTGCATGGTAGGGCCTTGGGGGAAAGAGTTGTTAGTGGTTAGATGTTAGTTGTTAGATGCGAGTGGCCTTGTTGACTAATCTAATTTTGAAAATTTTTTAGACAGGATGACTCCCAAACGCATTGACTAAATCGGCTTGCAAATCTTCCACCGCTTCCAGGCCTACAGAACAGCGGATCAATCCATCGGAGATACCATGTTTGGCCCGATCGGCCGCGTCGTAGCTGGCGTGCGACATGGAAGCGGGCTGTTCGATGAGCGATTCTACCGCTCCCAGGCTCACCGCTAGTTGAAACAGTCGCGTCGATTCTACAAATTTTTGCGCTGCTGCATAGTCGCCATCCAACTCGAACGACAGCATGGCTCCAAAATCGCCATCCATTTGCTTTTTTGCAAGGTCATGTCCTGGATGCTCAACCAACCCCGGATAGTGCACGCGTGTGACTCGTGGATGGCTGGCAAGCCACTGAGCTAAAGTGAGCGCCGAGCGGCTTTGCTCACGCACTCGCAATTCGAGAGTTTTGATGCCACGCGCGCAGAGAAAGGCCTCCAGCGGCCCCATGATCGCACCGGTGGCATTTTGCACAAAGTAAAGTTCGTCCCACAGGGACTGGTCGTCAACCACCAGGATGCCACCCATCAAGTCACTATGCCCGCCCAGGTATTTGGCAGCAGAATGCATGACCAGGTCGGCTCCAAGTTCCAACGGTCGAGTCAGTACGGGCGAGGCAAAGGTATTGTCGACGCCCAGCAGGGCACCATGCTGGTGAGCAACTTCAGCACAGGCGCTGATATCGGTAATTGACAGTCGTGGGTTGCCAGGGCTTTCAATCCACACCCACTTCGTCGCCGGAGTCATCGCCTTGGACAGATTGTCCACCGTGGTGGTATCGACCAGAGTTACATCAATCCCGGCCCGATTGGTCACCTTATGCAACAGACGGTAGGTGCCACCATAAATATCACTGCCGGCGACAACGTGGTCACCATGGCGGAGCATGGCCATGACCGAGTGGGTTGCGGCCATCCCACTGGCAAAGGCTAAGGCTCCGCAGCCCCCCTCCAGTGAAGTGAGTGTCTTTTCTAATGCCTGGCGGGTAGGATTGCCACTGCGTGAGTAGTCGAATGGGCCCCACTTTCCGGCTCCCGGTTGAACATACGTCGAAGCCAGGTGAAGCGGGCGAACTACCGCACCGGTTTCGGGGCATTTTTCGTTGCCAACATGAATCGAACGGGTACGAAATTGCATGGGGAGATCCCTATTCTTTTTTACTGGTAGACTGAATTGTGTTGTTAGCGGTTTCGACTCTGGCGAGCAAGGTTCTTGGTAGCGAAAAATGTCACTCAGAATAGCTGCGAAATTCGGTGAAAGATCGTTAAAATTAGGGGAAATCCTTTAAATATCTAGGAGGCAATTCAATGAAAATTACCCAACTGAATCACGTAGCCTTACATGTGACGGATGTGGATAGAAGTTGTCAATTCTATACGAACGTGCTGAGACTGGAACCACTCGCCCGGCCCGATTTTGATTTTCCCGGTGCCTGGTTTCGTATAGGCGTGGACCAGGAACTGCATCTGATCGGTGGCCGGCAGCAGGATGTCATCAGTGCATCCCGCGGCAATCACTGGGCCATGATGGTCGATGACATGGAAGCTTGGGAATCGCACCTGAGAGAATTGGGAGTCGAAACCAAGCCTTTGCGCCATCGGCCCGACGGTGCAATGCAGCTCTTTTTGCCGGATCCGGATGGGCACATGATTGAACTCTGTACCGAGCCGTGAAAAAGTTTGTAATCAGGGTAAGGCTCTGATAGTATATGGCAATTGGTACATGGCATCATGAGGTGCGTTAATGATTTGGCAGCATGCATTTGGCAGGAGTTTCCATTCCTCTCTCCCCGTCCTCTTCCCTACGGGCACGCTGTGCAGGGAGAGGAAGGGCAGAAAAAGTAGTACAGGAAAGGGCAAGGCTTCTTGCGATCCGAATTTCCGTCGTCTACGAATGGAACCGTTGGAAAATCGGTGGCTGCTCTCCATCACGGTCAATACGCTGGCAGATGAGTTGGACGGAAGCCTCCTCGATGGTGACATTTCCTCCGTGATGCCATCGCTGCGGCTCCAGCGGGTGAAATGATCGATTTTGCTGGCCCACTCGATGGGGGGACCATCTTTCTCGACGATCTTTTGGGCGAAATGGAAATTTTCGGCGATTTAGTCATCGATGCCAGCACTTTGCCCAACCGGCTTACCGTCAACGCCGGGCACGGGGCGGATAACACGCCAGGCACAGGCGATGGCATGCGTATCTTCCGCATCGACGATGGCGATGAGTTGATCGATAGCAGCGTGGAAATCCATGGTTTGACTCTAATCGGTGGCGATGTTTCTGGAGATGGGGGAGCCATCCTTTCGGCGGAAACCTTGCAATTGGTCGACTCGACGATTACCGGCAATGCCACCGGTGATGGAGCTAGTGGCGGCAGCTATGGAGAATCGAGTGGTTTCGGTGGTGGTATTTACTCTTATGGGGCACTCACAATCACCGACAGTGTGATCTCGGGTAATTCTACTGGAGATGGTGGCAACACCACGGGGGTTGGCTACGGTTACTCTGCAGGCTCTAGCGGTTCCGGTGGTGGTATCTACTCTTATGGGTCACTCTCAGTTACCGATAGCGTGATCTCTGGCAATTCCACTGGCGCAGGCGGCTATGGCGGCTATGGTTCCGGTAGTTCCGGCGGTGGTATCTACTCTGACGGCACACTGACGATTTCCAACAGCACGATTACTGGCAACTCTGCGGATGAAGGTGGGGGTATTTATTCCTATGGGGTGACAAACATCACAGACAGCATGATCTCCGGCAACAACGCTTACGATGGGGGTGGTGTGACCAGTGGTGGGACGACGACCATCATCAGCAGCACGATTTCAGAAAACACGGGGGTTTTTGGTGCAGGATTATCTGCTTTTGGCACCAACACTGGCACCACCACGATTTCCGACAGTACGATCTCAGGAAACGCAGGCGAAGTTGGGGGTGGAATCGCAGTCTATGGCATGACCGTGATTCGGAGTAGCACGATTTCACAAAACACAGCACTTTTTGCCGGAGGGGGAATTTTCAGTTCCAGTAATCTGGATTATGGTACTTCCCTCACTTTGACCAACTCCACGGTTTCCGGCAATACGACAGGTGATGGCAAGAGTGATGATGGCTACGGTGGCGGCCTCTATAATGCAGGTGGATTGGCGCTGATCCTGCACAGTACCATCACTGGCAATACGGCACCCGACGGTCATGGGAGTGGTGTTTCCAGCTATGGAGACGCCTACGAATTCACTCCCACTCGCACCGAAGTTCGCTCCAGTATTATCGCCGGTAACACGAATAGTGATGTCGATGTAAATAGTGGACCGACCAACTCCTTTGTCTCACAAGGCGTTCCGCCGACGATTGACATTGGAGCCTTCGAGCTTGATTCGCTTGCCTCCTCAGCCGACTTTGACGGTGACGGAGCTATCGATGGGTACGATTTTCTTACCTGGCAACGCGGATTTGGCATACCCGTGCCCGATGCGACCCAGAGCGATGGCGATGCGAACCATGACCAGACGGTCGATGGGGCCGACCTGACGGTGTGGCAGGACCAGTTTGGCTTGGCAACTTTGTTGCCAGTGGCAATATCATCTGAAGAGACAGGCTCACTCAAGGCAACAGGTACGGAGCTTGGCGATTCGATGGTCGGTTTATCTGGGGTGATAGCGCTGGCTACCCAGACATCCGAATCGGTCCAACTTCTGGATCCTTCACCGCCTGCAAAAGTGGCCGACTTGGACTACCAAATAGTCCATAGGCGGGCATTCGCTCAGTGGCCGGATACATTTCCGTCAGAACGACACAGTGCAGATTTATTCGATTTGGAGCTCAACTCAAGTGCTGAAGCAACGGGGGAATCACAGTCTCTGGCCGATGATTCGCCCCTTCCGGGTGATGAGGTCTTCACGCACATAGGGACGCTTTAACCTAAGGCCTGGCTCAAGTCGGCGATCAGGTCTTCGGCATCTTCGATACCGCAGGACATCCGAATCATGTTGTCAGGGATACCAAATTGCCGCCGTTCTTCGGCCGTACACTCGTAGTAGCTCATCACAAGCGGCTGTTCGATGAGCGCTTCGACACCTCCCAGGCTGGGGGCGATGCGGGCAATGCGGACGGCGTCGACCACGTCCGCCGTTTCACGCCAATCGGCATTTTTGACCAGAAAGGTGACCAGTCCACCGTAGCCTCGCATCGTTTGTTTGGCCACTTGGTGGTAGGGGTGGGAAGTCAACCCAGGGTAGTAGACTTGCTCGATGCGTGGATGCGACTGCAAAAATTCGGCAACCCGCTGGCCATTGTCGTTGTGTCGTTCCATACGCAACGGAAACGTCTTGAGTCCCCGCGAAAGTAGATAGGCATTTTGCGGGCTGCTGATTGCTCCCATGATGCCGCGCAAGTGACGTACCGACTCGAGTTGTTCCCGGCTTCCTGCCACAACGCCTGCCAGCAGGTCGTTGTGGCCTCCCAGGTATTTTGTGGCGGAATGGAGTACGTAATCGACTCCAGCGGGGATAGGTTGCAGGTTGTAGGGAGTTGCCAGGGTGGCGTCGATCAGTGTTTCTACATCGTATCGCCTGCCAATTTCAACCAATCGTTCCAAGTCGATGCAACTTAGCTGCGGATTGGTGGGCGACTCGCTCACAAGCAGCCTGGTGTTGGGGGTAATTGCCTCTTCCATTGCCTGGTAGTTGCAGGTGGTCACCTGGCGTGTGGTAACTCCAAAACGGGACAGATGTTTGCCGCAAAATTCTCGGCTGCGATGATAACATTCATCAAAAAACAATACTTCATCGCCTGCCGAGAGCTTCGCCATGAGCAAGCCGACAAAGGCGGCCATGCCGCTGGAAAAGAGCACCGCCTCCTCGGCTCCTTCCAGGGCGGCTAATTTTTGTTCGACGACGTGTTCGTTCGGGTTGCCATAACGGCCATACTCTTCGCGGGCTTGATTCTTCTCAATGTAGTCGATGATCGCCTGCGTATTTTCAAAAGTGTAGGTGGATGCGCAGAAGATCGGATCGGTGATGGAATGCCCCGGTTTTTGTCGTGCCTCGCCGGCGTGGACCGACATCGTGCCCATGAGCTGCTCCCATAGTTTGGGCTGCCCCTGTAATTCGGGTTGGTCCTTAGGAGGCAGGCTGTCGGGTTCGGGCCGTGATGGTTTGGTCATATCCGCATAGCTCATGGTTAATTTTTCCGCGGTTCTTCAGTCGGCGGCCACAACAAGTTTGGCAGTCGTGCGAAGCATGGTCCCAATAAAAAAAGCCGCAATCACGCTCGGTGAATGCGGCCTATATTTTTTGCTAGCTGCGTTTCTACTATAGCTGTGGTCGTCAGGTACTTATTACGGCGGGAAAGGTACCAGACAACACTTGGCGCTTTAGCAGGTCCGGCTGCAATCGGCCACAAATCCCGAGTAACCAGAGTCTAAGCAGCCAGGTTCGTTAACGCAAGCATCCTCTGGTGAGTTGGGCCATTTTTCTGGATTCATGCGGGTAATCCTGCGATACGCTGCGGATTGGGAAAATTACGATGGCATTGTTTAACCCGCATATTTCACCCATTTCTGCTACGGCGTCCCAAGTCCTTCCGTGGCTGCGTTATGTTTCGGTCCGCGATCCTCAAAGTGTAAAAAAACACGCCTGCGGTCGCGAACCTCACATGCCTTGCCACGAAAGGACTTAAAACACCTCGCGACGAAACGGATGAAATATGCGGGCTAGCCGCGGTTGATATTGACCTTGGCGGGTTAGCTTGCGACGATTCGCAGCCCTCTGTCCATCAATCACTACAAAGTGAGTCTGTCCATGGTAGCTCTTCGTGAGTTGTTGGAATTCCGGGCCTTGAAAGAATTCCGGGACCGGTTGTGGTTTCCTGGATTCGGGCTGTTCATGTTGTTGTTCCCAGGGGTTGGTTGTCAATCGCCCTATTATTCCGACCGGGTGGCCGGTATCGGCGCACTTGCGGGGGCTGGATCGGGAGCTCTTATTGGCAGCACTTCCGGTAATGCCGGAGCGGGCGCGGTGCTGGGAGCAGGTATTGGAGCACTAACCGGGGCTGCAATCGGTGGCACCATGGATGAGCAGGCTGCCCAGAACCGAGCCGCGATTTCCGCGCAAATAGGGCGCCCCGTCTCAGGCGGAGCCGCCACCATCGAAGAGGTGGTTTCGATGAGCCGCGCCGGTGTCGATGGACAGCTCATCCAAAATTACATCCGTACCTCTGGAGTTGCCCGACCTTTGACCGCAGCCGATGTGATTGCCCTGCATAACCAGGGCGTCTCGACCGAAGTCATCCAAACGATGCAAAATCCACCTGTGCCACAAGTTGCCGTTGCCCCCTATGGGCCTGCCATCATCGAAGAGCATTACCATGGCCCGCCTCCCTATTGCGGTCCCCATTACGGTTATCATCGGGGCCCTGCCATGCACTGGGGAGTATCGATTTCGAAGTGAGGCTAGCCGAAACGCGTTAGGGCTTATTGATTTAATCAGCCGCAGGGCGTTAGCCCCCGGTTCTGACCTCAAAACACGCCACAAAACCTGGGGCTAACACCCTGCGGTTAATCCTTTTTCATCGAAATCGAATTCGAATGCGTGCAGAAATTATAGCTATTGGCGATGAGCTGATTACCGGTCAGCGGTTGGATACTAACACGCAGTGGATTAGCCAGCGACTTGTCGAGTTGGGCTTTCCGGTAGCCTACCACACGACGGTAGGCGACTGCCTGGAGGACAATGTCAACGTATTGCATGCTGCCATCGAAAGGGCCGATGTGGTGGTACTCACGGGAGGACTGGGGCCTACGGCCGACGACCTTACCCGTGAATCCGTGGCTGCGGCCACCGATACCGAACTGATACGCGACCAGCAGGAGGTGGCACGCATTCGTGCCCTGTTTACCCGTCGAGGTCGCGATATGCCCGACAGTAACGCCGTGCAGGCCGATCTTCCGGCAGGGGCCAAGGCAATTCCCAATCCACACGGTACGGCTCCAGGGATTGAAATGCATATTGCGCGCAAAGATCAATCAGCCTGTCGGTTGTTTGCTCTGCCAGGCGTGCCTGCGGAAATGTTTGCCATGTGGTCAGAGTCGGTGAGGCCCGCATTGCGTGCCGCACAACCTACTCAGCGAATGATCAAGCATTATCGTCTCCTCTGCTTTGGCGTAGGCGAAAGTCATCTCGAAGCGATGCTTCCCAATTTGATTCGTCGAGGTCGGGAGCCGTCGGTTGGTATCACGGTCAGCGATGCGATCATTACCCTTCGCACCAGCGCAGTCGGTCAGGATGAAGCAGATTGTCTGCGTGCGCTGCAGCCGACTTTGACGCTCATTCGTGAAAAACTCGGGACCCTGGTCTTTGGAGAGGAGGAGGATCGGCTAGAAGATGCCGTGGTCCGTCTGTTAGTGGAGAAGCGGCAGCGGGTAGCCGTGGCCGAATGGGGAACCGGAGGCTTGGTGACACGTTGGCTGAGTGCCGCCGACCATCAAAGGACTACCTGGGCAGGTGGCTTGGTCTTGTCCAGTTTGGAGCAATGGAACAGCTGGTTTCAGGGAGCCGTTTTGCCCAGGGACATCGAGCCCGATAGCCGAAAATTAGCCACTCATCTGGCTGAGTCGGTACGTGTTAGAACCGGAGCCGACTATGGTTTGGGGATTGCAGCCATGCCGTCTGCCGACCGCGAATCAGCAGATAGGCTGCACATCGCGTTGGCCACTCCCGGACGGACACGCCATTTCCGTTTTCACACCGGAGCCCATCCGGCCATCCGACAAACTCGAGCCGCCTTGCAGGCCCTCAATGTGTTAAGGCTCAGTATCGATAAGTCGGTGTTTCAGTAGTTCGGTGTTTCGGTGCAGTAATTTCAGTTGTACACTGATATCACCGAGACACAGAATCACAGAAACAACAGAAACACAGAAACACAGAAACACAGAAACACCGATAAGTGAGCAACATACAAGTCAAAAATGATCAAGCCAGCGGTGCCGTTCATCTCCGGCTAGCGGCGGCGTCGCTCAATCAAACTCCCTTGGACTGGCAACGCAATCAGTCGCACATTGTGGAGGCCATTGGCGCTGCGCGAGATGCGGGTGTTTCTATCCTTTGCCTGCCAGAGTTATGCATCAGCGGTTACGGTTGCGAAGATACTTTTTTTTCGGTGGGTGTTCCACACATGTCCTTGCGGATGCTGGCAGAGATCCTACCTGAAACGTTAGGGCTTGCGGTGGCGGTCGGGTTGCCACTGAGGTACGAAAAAAGGCTCTACAACGCGGTTGCCTGGATATGCGATGGCCGATTGCTTGGTTTTGTTTGCAAACAACATCTGGCCGGCGATGGTATTCATTACGAATCACGCTGGTTTTCTCCGTGGCCCGTGGGTCGTGTGGACCAGCTTGAGTTGCCATGCCAGGAAGAAATACATGGTGAGGAGACACATGGTGAGGAGACACATGGTGAGGAGACGGGCCACAAAGAAGCTGGCCATGGCGTGCTCGATTCTCCTGCGATTTTCGGGTCCAGCTTTCCGGTGGGTGATTTGCTCTTCGACTGTGATGGCATTCGAGTTGGTTTTGAGATATGCCGTGACGCTTGGAAGGAAGACCGACCTGGCCAGCGTCTGGCTGTACGGGGAGCCGATATACTCCTGAACCCCAGTGCCAGCCACTTCGCCTTTGCCAAGCAACAAATTCGTCGGCAAATCGTGCTGGACGGATCGCGCGATTTTCAGGTCAGTTATGCCTACGCCAATTTACTGGGCAATGAGTCGGGCCGTGCGATTTTCGATGGAGGTACATTGATTGCCAGCGCTGGTCAGATGCTGGCCGAAGGGCCCCGTTTTACTTATGCCAATTACGAGCTTGCCACGGCCGATATCTGGGTGCAAAAAAAGAAACAGGATTTTTCCATAAGGAAACAGGCAAAATTAGAGCAGGTCGGAGACACCATCGAATGTCAATACAAGCTGTCTACGCCTCAATCGGTTCGTGAATCGACTCAGCCTTATCCGTGGGATCGGGGTACGCCTGCCAAAGAAGAAGAATTCGCCCGGGCGGTCCCATTGGCCCTGTTCGATTACCTGCGAAAAAGTCGTGCTGGCGGAATGGTCGTTTCGCTCAGTGGTGGGGCCGATTCTGCAGCGGTTGCGATTTTGGTTTGGCTGATGGTGCGTATGGGGGTGAAGGACTTGGGCCGCGAAGCTTTTTTAGAAAAACTTGCCGCGGTCCGTTCACTGCAACCATTGCGGAGTGCTGACCCGCCGGATGGGCAGATCGCGGCAGTGTCGGCGATCGTCCAATGTTTGTTGACCTGTGTTTATCAGGCGACCCGTAATAGTGGCGAAGTCACTCGTAACGCAGCTCGGGAAGTTGCGGCTGCCACCGGCGCGGAATTTTTCGAGTGGAATGTCGACTCTTTGGTCGACACGTACGTCGAAAAAGTTGCTGCCGCGATTGGCCGTGATCTTAACTGGGAGCAAGATGACCTGGCGTTGCAGAATATTCAAGCTCGTGCCCGCGGTCCGGCGGTGTGGCTGCTGGCCAATTTGCGCGGTGCTTTGCTACTGGCCACGAGTAATCGCAGTGAGGCAGCCGTCGGTTATGCCACGATGGATGGGGATACGTGCGGTGGCCTGGCACCGATTGCCGGCATTGACAAAGCTTTTTTGCTGCACTGGTTGGAGTGGTTGCAGCGTGAGGGTCCGCAGGGAGTTGGTCCGCTGCCAGAGTTGGCGGCAGTCAATGCCCAGCGGCCCACGGCCGAGTTGCGACCGCCTGCGGCCAGCCAAACCGACGAAACCGATCTGATGCCTTACCTGGTGCTCGATGCCATCGAGCGGGCCGCCATTCGCGACAAACAGACACCGCTGCAAGTACTTGCCACGATTGGCCCTTTGCAGCCAGATTATTCGACTTACCAGCTTGGGAAATGGGTCGAACGTTTCTTTCAGCTCTGGTGCCAAAACCAGTGGAAACGCGAACGTTATGCGCCTTCCTTTCACCTGGACGATGAGAATCTCGACCCCAAAACATGGTGCCGTTTCCCCATCCTCTCCGGCGGTTACCAGTATGAACTGGAAGAACTGCGGGCGTATATGGAAAATCTGGAGGAATAAGAAGGTTGCCAGACAAACTGCTACGTCACATTGCGCGAATTATTTTCCCTGCAATGGGTTTAAAACCCTCGTCTTTAGACGATTCCTTTAGGAATTTACGAAGCAGGAAGGAGAAGTAGCAGGATCTACTTTGAAGCTCTTGGGTGGCACCGACACCGGTCTCTTGTGCTGCGCACACCGACAATCGTTCGAGTAAGTTTGCACGCAGGCAAAGTCCACTACGAACGACTGTCGGTGCCACCCTCATGCCCTTTGCGTTAAATTTTTCTATTCCATCACTGCAGCATGAACTCGCTCTACCTCTCTGGACTCAGGGTCACATGCTTTTCACGATTCGCCAGCAGCGGTGGATGCGTTGGTTGCGAAAATCTTCGGGTACCGTCTGTCGGCTTATTTCGCGGACCTTGGCATGGGCCAATGCGGATTCATCCAGTTTGAAGCGGCGCGAATTGGTGGAAAAATAGATAGTTCCTCTTGGCGCGGTGTGGGCCAACACCTGCCGCAGCAAGTTGGCGTGATCGCGTTGCACATCCCAATCTTGATCCAATCGCTTGCTGTTGGAAAAAGTCGGCGGATCGACCACGACCAGGTCGAATGTTACCTGATTGGACAAGTTCTTGAAAAAAGCCCACACATCCTGACAGTAAGTACGGTGTGCGGCGCCCACCTCAAAGCCATTGAGTCGCAGGTTTTCCTGGGCCCAGTCAAGATAGGACGACGACAGGTCGACGGTGGTGGTACGGGCCGCGCCGCCGGCGGCCGCATAGACGGTGAAAGCGCCCGTGTAGCCGAATAGATTGAGAAAGTTTTTACCAGCGGCCGCCTCACGAACCAATTGACGGGTGAGGCGGTGGTCGAGGAACAGGCCTGTGTCAAGATAGTCCGACAGGTTGATTTGAAATTTCAAACCACCTTCTTGGACCACGCGTACTGTTCCCTGGTCGCCCACACGCTGGTACTGTGCGCTTCCTCGTTGCCGTTTGCGCTGTTTGAGAAAGATGTTTTCTGGTGCCACCTCTAAGGTTTCTCCGGCGATACGCACCAGTTGGTCGAGCCAATCGGCATGTTGGGCAATCGTCCGATCATGCGGTCGCTCGTACTCGGACAGATGGAGGGCCTCTTCGTACCGGTCGACCACCAGTGGGACATCGGCAACATCCCGATCGTAGAGCCGATAGCAGGAAATTCCTCGCTTGCCTGGCCAGCGGCGCAGGTGGCGGGCCCGCTTTTTGAGTCGATTAGCAAAATCTTCAAATTGCCGGGGGGAATCATCCTGCAAGCCGCCAAAAACAATTTTTTTATCCGACGCATCGCCAGCTCTGGGCCCATGGAATTGATAGTAGGTGCATTCGATTTGCCCATTAAACAATTTCCGACGACGATCTGCTTGTTGCCCGAAGAGTTGTTCCAGGTCAGATTTAGCCGTTAAGATAAAGTGACTCCAGGTTTTCAGATTTCGCAGGACTACCGGCATGGAAGAATAGAGCTCCTCGAGTTCACTTTCTTCCCCCATGCGGATGCCATAGGGTGGGTTGGTGACCAGGCAACCGTAGGGTCGCGAGCTGCTCAATTGGGTAAAAGCTTGCTGCTGAAAATGGACATCGTTCTCCACCCCTGCCTGTTCGGCGTGGTATCGGGCCAGCGACAAAACTTCTTTGTCTGCATCGGTCCCCAGCAACCGGGGTTCCAGCGGAGGGCCTGCCAGATCATCCGCCTCCTGGCGCGCCTGGTCCCACAGGGTTGCCGGAAACGGGGGCCAATGTTCTGCGGCAAACGGGCGTTTTCTACCGGGGGCCAGATTGCGCCCCAGCAGAGCCGCCTCGATGACTACGGTACCGCTGCCACAAAAAGGATCGATCAGCGGACGCCCCGCCTTCCAGAAGCTCAATTGCACCAGAGCTGCGGCCAAAGTCTCGCGTATTTGAGCTGGCCCTGTCAATTTGCGGTAGCCGCGCCGATGCAAGCCATCTCCAGAAGTGTCGATGGAGAGGGTGACTTCATCGTCCAGCAGGGCCACCTCCACCGGTACCGGTGGGCCCGTTTCGGGAAGTGACAAAGGGCCCTTTTTCGCCTGCAGGCCCACTTTTTTCGCCATCAGGCACTCTACGATCGCTTTTTTTACGGTTCGCTGGCAGGCCGGCACACTAGTAAGTTGAGATTTGTGGGAGCGGCCTCGTACGGGAATGGCCGCAGCATCAGTGATCCAATTTTCCCATGGCAAATTACGAGTTGTTTCGAACAGTGTATCGAAATCGACCACTGCAAATCGGGCCAGTTGCAGCAGCACTCGATCGGCCGACCGCAGCCACAAGTTGGTGCGCGCCACTGCCAGATCATCCCCGGTAAATTCGATACGCCCTGGACGCGTGACTTTTGGCTGGTAACCCAACGCCTTCAACTCGCGCACCACCACGGCCTCCAAGCCAAACGCAGCGGTAGCAACTAATTGATGGGGCATAGGGGATTAAATTTCGGATTGCGGAATGTGGATTTTTAATACAAGCACGACACGCCAGTGAGTGAGTCGATGTAGCTGCCATGGATTCACTCGCTGGCGCGTCGTGCTTGTGTCCCAGGAAGTGGGCCTTGTCTAAGTATTTTATAGCGTTTATCTCAGGATAGATTGCGATCTTAGGCCATGAGGAGCCTTCATGATAGCCGACACCCTGCGGTGCAAAACTGTTTATATCGCGTGATCCCACTGCCGCGACTGACTCTCAACTCTACCAAAGCTCCGCATTTGGGACAAAAGTCGGGTTCGATAGGCTCCGTGCCGCGATCTGCCTGGTCCTGACAGGACACACACCTCTTAGCCCGTGGAAACACCTCGAGCCGTTCCGATGAAATTGGTTGGTGGCAAACTTCACAGACGATGGCCTGTTGCCAATCCTCTTGGTCGGGGTCGTTCCGGCTAGATGTGCCGGTCCCTTTTTGCTGCACAGTCAACCCTGCCTGTCCGCACTGATCACATACCAGACGATCCGCATAGGTTGGCAGCAACTCGGTGAGCATTTCCACCGGAGGTTCACTGACACGGCGGCATACCCCAAGCTTTTGCAAACGCTGAAGCAAGTCTGCTGCGAGGCAGTGTCTGCACCAATCGCACCGTGGACAAACCAAGGTTGCTGCTGCATGGTAAGAGTCACTCACTTGGCCACCACGACACGGTTGAAGTGGAGCTGTACTTCGCCGGCGACCACTCTGCGAACCCCTTCCACCAGGCAGCGTGGCTCATTCTCTTGTTGGCCTTGGCGGATAATTTCCTCACGCGAAGTGCCTGGTACGACCTCAAAAGTGGATTGGTTGATGATCTGATTGCCCGCGTCGAGTTCCGGCACGATGAAATGGCAGGTGGCACCAAAAGTGAGCATCCGGGCTGCAAACGCCTCATGGTAGGGACGCATGCCGGGGAAACTGGGGAGCAAGCCATGGTGCAAATTGATAATTCTGCCTCCGGCATACTGCCAGCAACTGGTGGGGGGCAGAATACGCATGTACCGGGCGAGGATGATGTAATCGATTTGGTACGAATCGCATATTTCAATGAGCTGATCATCATCGGCGCTTCCCTGCTGGTCGCCAATCGAAAACCAGGGTACTTCAAACTCCCGGGCCAATTCGCGACAGGCATTGCGATTACTGATAAACACGGTTGCTTCCGCATCGATGGTGCCATCGGCAATCGCTTCTAACAGTGCTCGGGGAGTTTCTTGACGGTAGGTAGCGCAGATTGCCAGTTTTGGGCGGGCTAGTGTGCCATTGGTGGCCTCTTGGCGTTCTGCTGACCAGATCCGAATTGAGAGGCCGGTCTGTTGGCTGATTTCAACCAGATTTTGTTGCAGCATTCCAACCTGCTCGGCAGGCAGATCGATCCGGGTGAGCATCGAAAAGATCGATTCCCGATCGTGATCGAACATTTGAATTTCGGCAATGTTGGCCCCCAATTGGGTGACACAGTGCACAATCGGGTCGGCCAGACCTCGATGGTCGGGCCCAGTAGCGGTGATGATAGTTTGCATGTGGGTGGAGTGTGGAGTGTGGTTTACTTTTGTTCAAATGTCCACATCAAGCGAAGGTAAGACGGCAATCCAATAATTTTAGGCCCAGAAGAGTCGACCCTCCGGGCCATAAGGCATTTTATCCACGACATCCGGTGGTTTACCGGCTTGTTAAATTAATGCTCAAAGGTGACGATCACATCAGCCGCAGGGCGTTAGCCCCCGGTTTTTGGCGTGTTTTTGAGGTCAGAACCGGGGGCTAACGCCCTGCGGCTGATTAAAACAACAAGTCGCTACACCACCGGCTAGGGCTATGCCCGCTCTCCGGGCCTGAAGGATAAAAGATTCTGCAGCTTATGAATTATCGTCAGCCAATACCGCTCAACGTAACCTCAAACCAAAGCAATCTCAACCATCTGAAAAGTTCGGCTTACCACCAATAAAGATAAGCCCAGCTTCCCTTAAGGAAGCTGGGCTTTGAAATTGGATAATGTT
>JBDOMT010000308.1:0-5302 GCA_039831705.1 Pirellulales bacterium
GGATGCCCTGGAATTACCGGGCGACTATGGGCAACGCTGGCACGTCTCCGGGCAAACCTCGCTGATCTAAGAGGTTCAATGAACCGATTCTCGCCCAGAAAGTTTTACAGGCTCGCCGAAAGGACACAAAGAAACCGAGGTCCAGAGCAAGGATAGTCGATTTTACGTCATGCGCGTGCGCCCATACCGCACCGTAACCAATGTGATCGACGGCATTGTGATCACCTTTGAAGAAATCACCAAGCGTAAGAAGGCAGAGGAGAAACTGAAAGAAAGCGAGTGTCGCTTCCGAAGGTATTTCGAATTGGGCTTGATTGGGATGGCGAGTACCTCTCTGGATAAACGTTGGATTGAATTCGACGATACACTTTGCAATATGTTCGGCTACTCGCGAGAGGATTTTTCCAAAATGACATGGACAGAGTTGACTCACCCGGAAGACCTGGATTCCGATCTGGAACAGTTCAATCGAGTGCTAGCCCGCAAATTTCACCCGTTTCTGCTACGGCGCCCCAAGTCCTTCCGTGGCTGCGCTATGTTTCGGTCCGCGATCCTCAACGTGTATAAAACACGCCTGCGGTCACGAACCTCACATGCCTTGCCACGAAAGGACTTAAGCCACCTCGCGACGAAACGGGTGGAATTTGCGGGCTAGCTGGAGATATAGACGGCTATTCCATGGAGAAACGGTTTTACCACAAAGATACCAGTATTCTTTATACTGAAATCTCTGCCAACGCGCTTCGCAAGTCTGACGGCTCAGTGGATTACTTTGTCGCACTTGTGCATGACGTAAGTAATCGCAAGCGCGCAGAGAAATTGTTGAGGGAGAGCAAAGAACATTCCCGACTCCTGCTTGAAATGGCTAGCGACTCGATTGTATTGATCAATCCCAAGACCGGTCGATTCGTTGAGTTCAATCAGATGGCACACGAGCATCTTGGCTACACTCGGGAAGAATTCGAGAAAATGATAATATCCGATATCGAAATAACGGAATCTTCAGATAAAGTTGCAATCCATATAGAAAAAATCCTCTATCAAAAGATCGGTGCGTTTCAGACAAAACACAAGGGCAAGGACGTAGAAATTCATGACGTGTATGTGAGAGCCAAGACCACTTGTTTTGGCGGTAAGATACTATTGGTGGCCAGATGGCAAGACTTTGCACCCACCGACACAGAAGGGTTATAATTCCCAGAAATCTGAGACATCCAGGAATATGTTAAGAGGTCGTCATGGCAGAACATACGGTCGGATCGAACCGACAGACAGAACTCCGGAAGCGGGCAGAAACCACACTCAATCACCGATCCCAAGTTCCACCGGACACATCAGTCGAGGGGATCAACAGGCTGGTTCATGAACTCCTTACTCACCAGAGCGAACTGGAGATGCAGAATGAAGAGCTTCGCCAAGCGCAATTAGAGCTCGTCGAGTCGCGGGACAAGTACTTGGACCTCTATGATACCGCACCCGTTGGATTCGCAACGGTCAACCAACAGGGCCTGATCCTCAAAGCAAACTTAACCTTGGCACACATGCTGAATGTTGACAGGCCCTTTCTGACTACAAGTCCATTGTCTAAATTCATTGTTGTCGATGACGAGGACTTATTTTACCTGCACATTCAATCTTTGAAGACAACCAAGGCACGCCAAACGTGCCAGTTGCAGATGCGCAGTGGAAAGACCGATTCGTTTTGGGCCGAGATGCAGTCCATCTTCGTTGAGCAGCCTAACGGCGATATGATATGTTTTCAAATTACCATCAACGACATTTCCGTGCGCAAGCAAGCGGAAGAGGTACTGCAGCAGGATCGCGAAGAGCTGGAAAATCAAGTGAAAGCCCACACTGCCAAACTCTCCAAAGTGAACCGGCAACTGAGTTGGCAAATAAGGGAACGCCAGCAGGTGGAGGAAACTGTGCGTCGTGCCGAACGACTCAGTTCACTAGGAGCACTGGCCGCCGGCATCGCCCATGAGATCAACAACCCCCTAGGCGCCGCCCTGCTGTCAGCCGAGACGGCGATGGAGGTCAAGGATGACCCCGACGAAACCGAAAGGTTCAAGAAGTGTCTGAGCAACGTTATTGCTTCCCTCGACCGCTGCGTGCGGATTGTCCGAAACTTGCTGACGTTTTCGCGCGACAAACCTGCGGTGAAAAAGTTGTACCCAATCAGCGAAGTGATTCAGCAAAGTCAAGATCTGGTACAATCCTACGCTCGACAACATCAGACCACGATCAGGCTTGCTCTTGATAGCGACCTGCCCAAATTGGTCATCGATCGGCTGGAGATAGAACTGGCTCTGATCAACCTGCTACGCAACGCAGTTCAGGCGGGCGGGGAGGAAAACCGAGTCGTGATCCGCGCGCAGTTAGCAAATAGCGCAGTTCGGATCACAGTCGAAGACAAAGGTTGTGGAATGACCTGCGAACAGAAGAAAAACGCATTTGCCCCCTTCTTCACGACTCGGCAAACACAAGGTGGAACCGGACTGGGACTGAGCATCACCTACGACATTGTCCAAAACCACGGTGGGACGATCGAAGTACAAAGCACACTCGGCGAAGGAACCACCGTGATTGTTACTCTGCCGATTTCGGAGGCCGTTGGCAAAACAACAGAGCAATCGTAGTAAGACCATGGCGAAGATTCTAATTATTGAAGATGAATTATCGTATTGCGACAGTCTCGAGATAATCCTCTCGCGAGCAGGACACGAGGTTTTCATTGCCTGGAGTTGCCATCAGGGTATCCAAGAAGGAATCGACTGTGCTCCCGACTTGCTGATCGTCGACTGGATGCTCAAGGGCGACCTCAATGGAGGCCAAGAGGCCAAGCAAATCTTGGCCGTGCACCCGCAGGTTAAGGTTATTGTGGTTACCAAATACACAGATGTGGCCAGACAGGTGGGAGAGTCGTACAATTTCATCGACAAAGTGCTGCAGAAGCCTTATCATACAGCAGACATCATTGCAGCCGCTGAGCAGACGCTCGCGGTGAGATGAGTAGGAAAGCAGTGGAGGCTATATCGTTTAGAGAGAGG
Source organism: Pirellulales bacterium (assembly GCA_039831705.1). Classification (GTDB taxonomy): domain Bacteria; phylum Planctomycetota; class Planctomycetia; order Pirellulales; family Lacipirellulaceae; genus JAJRWS01. The sequence continues at coordinate 3,051 of JBDOMT010000308.1, forward strand.
TTTGCGGTACCATGTCAATCGAAACCATCGTGCATATTGTGGATGACGACCCCGAGTTTCGGGAATCATTAAACTTGATGGTTGGCTCCGTCGGCTTGATAGCGCGGATGTATAGCTCTGCCGAAGAGTTTCTCAACAAATATGAGAACCGTTTAGACCAGGCAGAATGCATCCTACTGGACATTCGCATGCCTGGAATGGGCGGGCTAAAGCTCCTGGAGAAGCTCGTCGCAATGGAGCTGATGATTCCAGTCATCATGATCACCGCTTATGGCGACGTGCAGGTGGCTACACGTGCCATGCGGGCCGGAGCGGTCGACTTCTTCGAGAAACCTATCAATCGCCAAGTGGTGTTGGAACAGATCTACGCAGCGATCAAGCATAATGAACTTTGGTGCATGAAGGAGTGCGATCGGCACAAATTTAGAGATCGTCTGGCCTTGCTGACGAACAGAGAGCGAGAAGTGATGGATAGGATAATCACTGGCGAAGAATCCAAGCAGACCAGCGCACGATTGGGAATCGATGTGAAGACGGTACTCAAGCACCGCGCCCGCGTGTTGGAAAAATTGCAGGTCGACACGTCCGTCAACTTGGTGCATCTGGCTTACCGTTTCGGTTTGGTTTCACCCAACTCGAACTCGATGCCTGAATAGCTGGTCTATTCACTTCGTTGTGAGAGCCTCCCGCTTCCACATGGCCGTTTGACGCTCCCTCAGATCAATGTGCGAAATTACGTATTCGGTGCGTATTATTCGCATATACGACCCCAGGAAATATCGCCAGAATTGATTCGCCTTGGGGTGTCTGAGTGCTCGACAGCATAGACGTTTTTATTCCAGGAGACATGCCGTGCTAATTTTAGGCCGCAAAAAAGGAGAGCGTATCGTTCATCATCATCACCGTGTTGGAGTTAACAGACAACAAGGTGCGACTAGGCATTCAAGCACCTGCGGAAATCTCCGTGCATCGTGAAGAGGTGTACGAGGCGATAAAAACCGGGGTAACCTCGATCGCAGCAGCATCGTAATTCTTCCTTCCTCACCCGTTGAAGCAGGACTTGCCAGCTAGGCAGGCATTGCTCATATAATTCAGCTGGGTTCACATGGTTCAGCCGGTACTTAGTCTACCGAATGCAATGGCGCTCTAACCCGTCCATCCATAACCCCTGATACAATCCATCGGGGTGGCCTGCCTTTTCTTTTGGTGAACTTTACGTTCGCAACCTATGTACGACCTCAATCTTCTTATTTTGCATTTAAATTAAGATTGGCCATCTGGTCGAAGCACGGCTACAGGCCAATAGCCAACTTCGTAGAGTAGCTGGAAATGAATAGCGACCAGTTCAAATTGCCGAAATCTGATCAATTGCGCAAACGCGCAGAAGCCTCACTTCAGCACCTGTCCCAACCTACCATGGATAAGACGGTCGAAGAGAGCAACCGGTTGGTTTACGAACTTCACACCCACCAGATCGAACTAGAGATGCAAAACGAAGAGCTTCGCCATGCTCAGGAGGAACTGGTCAAATCGCGAGACGACTTTGCAGATCTCTACGACTTCGCTCCCGTGTGTTACGTAACGGTCGACGACCAAGGACGTATCCTGAAGGCCAACCTCACCATGGTTAATTTGCTAGGTAAAGAAAGAGGTAAGGTCGTCAGCAATTTGATGTCGGCCTTCATCATTGATGATGACCAAGATATTCAGCTACATCTGGCGATTACCGACATCGCCAAACAAAAGCAAGTTGAGCAGCTACTTGCCGAAGCAAAAGAATCTGCCGAAAATGCAAATCGTGCCAAGAGCCTATTCCTGGCCAATATGAGTCACGAAATTCGCACGCCTATGACCGCAATTCTCGGTTATGCCGAATGCTGACCATTGATGAAGACATCGCCAGGGACACCACTCAGAGGATTGACACCGGTCGGATCATTTATCGTAATGCGAACCACCTGCTCACGATCATTGATGACATCCTCGATATGTCGAAAATTGAATCAGGCAAGTTGACTGTCGAACAGATTGAAACTAGTCCGATACAGATCATGGAGGAAGTCGCCTCGATTGCGCAATTCAAAGCAAAGAGCAAAAGAATCGACGTTGTGGTGAAGTACGCCACACCGATTCCTGAGCAGAATAAAGATCCCCGCCGCAAGCGGCGGGGTATTTGTTCAAAACAATGTATTTTGGCGATCCTCGTGCAGTTTGCTATATGATCCACCCTGCTTTTTCACATATTGCGAAAT
>JBDOMT010000377.1:0-5301 GCA_039831705.1 Pirellulales bacterium
CATAGGTCCAGTGCGGATTGGCAAGATTCCCAACGCCAAACGCATCTTGACCGGAGCCTGCGGCATTAAGGTTTCCTTCTTTGTGTTGTTCATTCGCAGGCATAGGTCCAGTGCGGATTGGCAAGATTCCCAACGCCAAACGCATCTTGACCGGAGCCTGCGGCATTAAGGTTTCCTTCTTTGTGTTGTTCATTCGCAGGCATAGGTCCAGTGCGGATTGGCAAGATACTGCGCCGTCAGGCACCCTCACGTTCAGATGGCACTGAATTTGGAGTGGGGGGTAGGTTGTAAATCGTTTCGGGAAAATGGTCTACCAGATATTGGACGATGCCATGGACGGCGGCCATTCCGATGGGCGTCCCGTCAGTCGCCAGGATGGGCAGGTGGCGGTATCCGCCCTCCGCCATTTTTTGAATGGCTTGCCCCACGGTTGCGTCACCCGTTAACGTGACAGGCGTTTGAGACATGGCTTCCGAGACAGCCAGATCCAACAATTGCCCCGTAGCCATCCACTTGAGAGCGTCCCGTTCGGTAAAAATGCCTATAATCGAACCGCTTTTGCCCGACTCGGCTTTCTTGACGGAACCAGCGGAGTTACCCTGGTCTTGCGTATTGGCATCACAGACCAACACACAGGCAGTACGCTCCGTACGCAGCAGTTGCAGCACTTCTCCAACGGCAGCGTCAGAAGCGACGACTAGGGGCGACTCGAGATAGGCAGTTGTCACCGATTCGGTGCTCAGGCTGAGTTGAAAACTCACTATATTTAACTTTCAAATTAGTGCTTTGTCAAACTTATCTTTTTGGGTTGAAGCACATATAAACCTTGTCCTACTAGTACTTATGGCTACGGCTACCCTAAAAGTAAGGCTTGACCAGATACTAGTTACGGCAGAGCGGCCGTCCACGGGTAGGCTTTCCGAAATCTACCATGTGCTAAGGTCCAGCCCAACATCAAAAGGAAAAATTTAACCTCATTATTTAATAACGGCCTGTTATTCCTCTTCTGTTGATTGTTCCGTATCGGGAGGGGCCGCGTAGAATCGTTCCAAGTCGATTCCACCGCGTTGCTCCTGCTCAACTAATTTCAAGCGTGCTTCTAATTGCTCGACTCTTCTCGCGAGAGCAGGAAGCAAGTGTTGCTGAGGAGTGGGTGGTTTAGGTTTGGGCACTCGCGGGTAGCCCAATTGGCGGTGTAATGCGGAGAACAGGAGCAACTGATCCTTGTGTCGATTGGCCCAGGCAATCCGGCCTTCCTGCAAGCCAAACAGGGCTTGCGAGCCAGACGGGGTTCGCAAATAAGTCGACCTGCGTGGCGAGTCCATGGAATCATGCGCAGAATCTGCGAGATGGCTGCCAGCCTCAAGCTCCACATCGACGTTCTCGCACTTTTCCTCAGATGCCAATTCCAAGTCATGACTCTCGACTCGGGGTTGACGATTTGTTTGCATTTGCAGGTAAAACAGACTGCGAACGTAGATCAGATCCGCCAATTCGGCGATGCCAATTTGTCGACGTACGATGAGAATCCATTCCCGCCAAGGCTCATCATACGACGGATCCTGAGATATGGCTTCCAGGCCCCGGTCGTAACCCAGTCGGTTTCTCGAGAGGACCTCCAGTTGAAATAAAAACAGCCCTTGCAGGGAGATGCCTTCCGCTCGATAGGCCGACTCACAACCAAGGATTTCCAGTGCCAACCACATGTCAAACTGTTTTCGATCATTTTCCGCCTCGCCCATCACATAACATTGAAAGGGGGTGAAGTAGTGAGCCAACTGTCGCATCCCTCCGGCAAAAGCCCCCTGATGCCGTAGTTCGGTCAACAAAAAATCGACTGCCAGTGGCAATTTGGTGGTAGAGAGTAACTCTTCTCGGATTGAAGCTAGCACCTCCTGGGCAGGCATGTTGTCGCGTAGTCGTTGGAGTAACATCCCAAAAAAGTGTGCTTGCTCGATATACTCCTCATGCGGCAAAGGCGACAAATCCTGTTCAACAGGTGCCTGACTATCCAGCAATCGATCGGGGAATTTTGTCATTCGATGGTGCTCAGTTCGACTTTTGCATTTTTCCATGCTGGCAAATAGGACAATACGATTTAGGTTATCGCCATTTTGGATACACTTCGCCCTAACAACTCTCTACCACAAAGACCACGAAGAGCACGAACAAGCAGGCACGAACAGGGACTTTTCACAATTTACTGAGTCGTCGAAGGCATCTTGTTTCTTCGTGATCTTCGTGGTCTATTTGTTGCTATCGGACGGTTTTGGTAACTCCTGGGTTTCTATTGGTGTGTTTAAAATATCTCGCACTACCCTTTTTCCAGGCATTGTCTTTGAAATGGTTTCTGAAAAGTGCAAAACCTGAACTAAGTATTGGCTACTACACGCTAACGAAATGGACAAAGCACAAGGATCACTTATACTGACTGGTCTCGTTGAGGCAAGCGTTTGGTTGCCTCGTAGACCATGACCTCTGAACTTTAACGATTGAACCGTGCCCTCTAAATTTTCTACCATCGAAGCAGCCGTGGAGGCAATCCGCCTAGGCAAGATCATTATCTGTGTCGACGCGGAGGATCGTGAGAACGAAGGCGATTTTATATGTGCCGCTGAAAAAGTGACACCCGAAACGATCAATTTCATGATAACTTATGGGCGTGGACAGCTCTGCATGCCTATTTTACCAGCGGTAAGCGAGCGTTTGGCCCTGCAGCCAATGGCTGACTCCAATACGGCCCCCTTGGGTACCAATTACACGGTACCAGTCGATCACCATAGCACCCGAACAGGCATTACCGCGGCTGAGCGGGCGCTTACGATTCAGGCTCTTTGCGATTCAACCAGTTTACCCAGCGACTTTCATCAGCCGGGCCACTTGTTCCCTTTGGTTGCAAAAAAAGGGGGCGTACTCCGTCGTGCCGGCCATACAGAAGCAGCCGTCGATCTGGCACGAATGGCCGGCTTAACCCCAGCAGGCACGATCTGCGAGATTTTAGGGGTGGAGGGGGATCGGGCCACCCGCGACGAATTACGCGATCTTGCTGCAAAATTCAACCTGCCAATCGTATCCATCGAGCAGTTGATCCATTATCGGCAAGTACGTGAAAAGCTCGTTTATCGCAAGGCAGAAGCGGCTTTACCTACCCGATTTGGAACAGGCACGATCATCGCGTATGGCGTGAAGTATGAATCTCAGGAACCGATCGTATTCGTGATTGGAGACCTTGCCACCTTGGGTGACTCTTCCCAAGGAAACGCCCCACTGGTGAGGTTGCACTCCTCTTGCTTCACAGGGGATTTACTCGAATCTCTCCGCTGCGACTGTGGGGATCAGCTCCACATGGCTTTGGATATGATTTGCCAGGAGGGTCGTGGTGTGTTGGTCTATCTGCCTCAAGAGGGCCGTGGTATTGGGTTGGTCGAAAAAATTAAGGCTTATAAGTTGCAGGACGAAGGGATGGATACCGTAGAAGCCAATCTGGCTTTGGGCTACCAGGCTGATCCACGGGATTATGGAGTGGGCATCCAGCTACTCAAAGACCTGGGTCTGTCGAAGGTCAGGTTATTGACAAACAATCCCAAAAAAACAGATGCTTTTATTTACGGTGGATTCGATCTGCAGGTGGTGGATCAAGTTCCGATTGTTCCCCCATGCAACGAACATAATGCCGATTACCTGGCCACCAAGCGCGATAAAATGGGCCATCACCTACCGTGAAGCGTTGAGTGTGTAGAGTTGAGTGTTGAGAGTAAAAAACACAAGGAACTTCGAGCATAAAAGGGCGTTGCTCCCTTCGAAATCCATGACCCAACACAAAGTCTTCCACGCAAATGTCTTTGCCCATCCCTTTGCTTGCACCTGGGAAGAAGCGGCTGAAGCGTTGCAGAGACTGCCCCGGATGCTCTTTGAGCTGGATGGCTCGTTTGTTGTTTCCGGAGAGGTGGGACCAACCCGCTGGCAGGTAGACGGCCATCTGTTTGATTTTGAAGATCGTTTGTACCGGATCGAACTGCACGGCCATTGCCCGATGACCGCCCTGGATGGGTTGCTCGGTTGTGTGGGTTGGCCTGAAGTTGCCCTGGAATTCGAAATGGTCCGAGAGGGAGTAACACTCGACGAAAAGGCCTTTCGGCAGAGTTTATGGGGTTAGCCCGCATATTAGACTTTGGTTTTATCCAATTCACCTGACTAGAATGGCGATTAGGGGCAATCTATTCAGCAACATCGTCGCCACGGAGTATTTTTCCACTGTGGGGCCCAGGCTTGTCATGCAGATTTCTCGTATTGGCCCATTCGCTTTGGAAGAACCGTTGGATGAGACGGTTCACAGCAACGTCTTGAGAGGCGTACATGTCGAGCGCCGTCTGAATGTGGCAGTCAAGCTGTTGCCACGCTCTCTCCTGACACGTGCGATGGGCAACGGTACGTTTTTGGAGGACGTTAAGAAACTTCAGAATCTGGATCACCCAGCCATCGTGCGGTTGCTAGGTGGAGCCGTCGAGCATGGTCAACCCTATCTGGCCATGGAGTTGGTGGAAGGCGAATCGCTACGAGCACACCTTGACCGGCGTGGGCGGTTGCCATGGGAAGCCGCTGTCGAGATGGCGGACACTATTTGCAGCGCTCTCGAACAGGCCCACGGTCAGGCCATCGTTCATCAGCGACTCACGCCTCGAAGGGTGATGTTGCCGCAAAAGGGGGGAGTAAAGCTCATCGGCTTTGACTGTGCTTGGGCCGATCGCGACGAAGTCATGGGATTGCATTCACCGATGGAGGTGGCAAATTATCTGGCACCCGAACAATTTCGTGGCAAGCCATCGGCCTTGTTACCTGCCAGCGATATGTTCAGCTTGGGAGTAATCCTGTTCGAGTTATTGACTGGCGAGCTACCTTGGCCCGCCGATTCACCAACTCATTTAATCCAAGCTCGTCGTGCAAGTCCTGCTCCTCGGGTATCTTCTCGAGTACTCGATTGTCCGGTTTGGCTAGATTTATTGATCTCGGGTCTATTGGTGGTCCGCCGTAGCGAGCGGTTTGCCACAGCGCTAGAGACGCATCGGGCACTTGTTGATACCCAACGCAAGGTGGCGGGCGGCATGGGAGCCGCCCAGCAAGCCTGGTCTGGCCAGCGTGGAACACTCACCATCGACCCCGAGCGGAAAGAGGTTCATCGTTTGCGCCGGCAGCAGCTTCAAGATCAGCAAAGAAAATCGCCAACGGGCGGAGCTTTTTACGATCGAGTCTGGTTCCTGACCCTCTGCTTGATTGCACTGGCGGGAGCGGGCATTTGGGCCC
>JBDOMT010000292.1:0-5297 GCA_039831705.1 Pirellulales bacterium
ATTCCGTGGGCTCTCGCCCACGGCTAAACGATGTCGCCGCTGCGCGGCTATTATGCCCGCTTTGCCCGGTATCGAAGTACGCTTCCGTAGCCTAGTTCTACTAAAGTGATCGCCTGAAGGCGAGGGTTTTTAGATCCCTGTAGGAGACAATAAGGAAAACGTCGAGTGCTTGATGTTGGTGGCCACTAACACCAACAAATGAAGTGTGGCGGCAAAATCAATTTGACCATCCTTCAATGGCCTGCAGACCCAGTACCTCCTGACGCAGCTTGTCACAATTGAGTAAAATCAAGTGTTCGAGCTTGCCGATTGATCGTCGGCGCAAGGCCTCAGCGGGTGTGGTGGTTCCTATCTTTCCACTGACCTGCTAGGGCCGGCTCGTGTGGAAAGATAGGTTTCTAATGGATGCAAATTGCCTTTCAGCAATCAGTGTTTTGAACGAGGTTATCGCCTTGCCGCCAACTGCTTCGGTAACCCAAGTTTTCCTCTGTTTATTCCACCATACTGTTGCACGACGAGCCATAGCTATCTCCTTTTGAATACTGACCCAAAGCTGAACATAGCTAGATCGGGAGTCTCGCAAGAGATGCTCGGTCGTCATTTCCCCTTGCCGCAAGTGCAATTGTGGCAAGGGGTTTCATCTAAGCGGAGGGCAAGGGACTCGAACCCTCAACCGTTTGCACGGCACCTGATTTCGAGTCAGGCTGCTAGCCAATTCGCGTACCCTCCGGAACGCCCGCGGGCGTCATCTGTCGCCAAACATCCTATTTTGTAGGGCCTTTGAAAACAAGGGCTTTTATGCTTTTTGGGGGTCTGGGGTAAATACCGGTCAGAAACCCTTAAAAGCGCGGCAATGCGCGCCCACTTACCGCTTGTCGATTGTGGTGGCAATGCACCACATCTATGTATGTCGATCAAGAAGGTAAAAGCTGAAATTCACATAATCCAGGTAGCCGTAAAACCTCGTCAACCCGTTCCTGACAGCCCACGCAATATTCACGCACCGCTCTTGACATCTCTGGTGCATCATCTGCCGGATCAGCAAAAAACGGCCCCTAAAATTTCTCTCGTTGGGCGTGAACACTAAACACGCCTCGGGTGGTTTACCGTCCATAAACGTCGGTCCTCAGCGGAACGTATCCGCATTTCGAGGGCCGGCGTTTTTTTATTGCTAACCCAGAAAGACAGGTGATGTGAAACTCCGAGTCCACCATCACCAGTTTGAGCCTAGTGAGGGGATTTTCCTTCTCTTCGACGCTCAGACCAACCGCAAGAGCCCTTACGTGACAACCCGCGAACACACCTACACCTCAGGAATCATGACGATACTTGTCCCCGCAGGATTTAGATCTGACTTGGCAAGTACGTCCGGGTGGCTGCTATGGCTTTTCGATCCGCGGGGACGGCATCAACGGGCAGCTCTGTTTCACGATGCGGTTTACTCCAAACAGCCTTGCACTCGATTTGAAGCGGACGCACTTTTCAGGGCAATCATGGAAGCGGACAGCGTGCCCAAGTGGCGAGTGTTAGCGATGTTTTGGGCGGTAAGGATATTCGGCGGCAAAGCATTGAAGAACAACAGAAAGCGAATTTGAGATGAAACGACGCAGAAAAACTCAAAGAAGACTCGTCAGGCTACGGCTAAAGATGTTGGCCAAGCGACACCCTGACAGGCGAGCTGACATCCAGCAGGTCTTGGATACTCCCGACATGTTCGATGCGGTGGTTGCTCATGCTGAGGTGCTCCACCTCGAGGCTAGCAGCGGCAGCCGGCTGTCTGATTTTTTTGAATGGTTGATTGAGAACGGGCCAGCGCTGCTCGATTTCATCACAAAGTTGATCGCTGTTTTTGCAGCAGCCTGAGGGAAACCCATGAATCACGGTCTTCGATATTGCGGTTGTCACGAGCGAATGCTGGAGCAATTCGGCAGGAGACGGGGCAACCAGCTATCAAAATGGGAAGGCAAGACTCACCTCAAGTGGTGGATTGGTGATCGGCTGCCTGGTCTTTCACTGGCTGAACTAACCGCAGCCTATTGCCAGGCGTTTGCGAATTGGCAGGCCGTGTGTGGTTTGACATTTCAACAGACAGCTAGCCAGGCCGACGCGGATTTCTTTGTGTTGACCAGGCCCATCGATCATGAAGGGAGTGTGCTGGCCGAACATGAATTGCCCAATGGCGACAACCGGCCGTTGCGTGGTTGGTTTGATGTGAATGAGCGCTGGGACGACGATGGCAATGTGTTGCCCAACGAGATCGACCTGGTTGCTGTGGCTTGCCACGAGTTCGGTCACGGCATTGGGCTTGGCCACATCGCAGACGGCAACCTCTTGGCACCATACTACGACCCAGACATTCGAAAACCGCAAGAAAGTGACATTGCCGAAGCGCAGCGGCGCTACGGGCCACCCGTGCTAGTTCCGCCAGACGACAGCGACGACGAAACGCCACCGATTATCAGCGGCGCATTAACCGCCTTGCAAACCAAACAAGCCCGGTTTGTTCTGGATGATGGCAATCTGGCTCATTACCACCCGCTGTACGATTCACTGACACCCTCCGATGCAGTCGCCACCACGTTCACCGAGACAACTACCGGCGATGGGTCCATCACAATGGACAGCAGCGACCATCCGGTCACCAGGAGTACAGTGGCCTGGTCGATGGTAGTCCTGCCAGATACCCAAAACTACACCCAGGCCAACGCCACCCGAAACGCACTGTTATCATCGCAATGCGACTGGATCGTTGCCAATAAAGCGTCCAAGGGTATCCAGTTGATGGCCCATGTGGGCGATATTACTGCGTCGAATTCTGCAGCGAACTGGATCGTAGCCGAAGCGCGAATCAACGATATCCTGGTCGCTGGCAACGTCGAGTACATCCTGGTCACTGGCAACCACGACATGGACGGTGCGGCCCTGGATCGACCGTCGGAGCAGGTGAATTCTTATTTTACCGTTCCTACCATGACCGGCCAGGTAGTAAAAGATGCCAATGATATTCGCAACACCTACACCCGCAAGACCATGCCCGACGGTACGGATTTTTTGTTTCTGTGCCTGGAGTGGCGGCCTGAAGATACCACCCTCGATTGGGCCAGCGATATCCTGCGAACCTTTCCCGACGATACGGTCATCGTAGTCACCCATGAAAATCTGTGGGAATCTGACGTACTGGGCAGCGACGGCTATGCGATTCCCCAGCGGCACGATCAAAACGATACCTCAGGGCCAGGCGATGACCTGTGGGCCCATTTTGTCAGCCAGCATGAGAATATACACATGGTGCTCAACGGCCACGCGGTGTTCATTGCCGGTGCCGATATGGACGAAGAAGCCAGCTTTGGGGAAATGGCCAGCGGTTACATTCATGATACCAACGCCAAGGGTCGTGTGGTCCATGAGTTGTTATTCAATAGCCAGAACAACACTTACAACAGTGGACTGGGAACTGGTGGGGCCTGGTTGCGGCTGTACGAGTTTAATTGGGACGGAACGGTCGACGTCACCACGTTGGAGACAGAGGGCCAAGTCGAGCTGGCCGGTGCCAACAACAAGTTTTCGTTTACCTTGGATCAGACAGCCAGTCTGCCGATCGATATCTCATCCGATTTGGTATTTCATGCCAAGTTTGACGAAGCATCCGGAACACCCGTCAATAGCGGCAGCGGATCGGCGGTCATGAATGTTGAGGCCGGTGCAACCACGACGCCGGGAGTAACACCGCTGGTGCCAGGCGACGGTAGCGGCAAGGCGATTCAATTTGAGTTGAACGGCCGGGTTGAATTGACCACGCCAGTAGACGTGCCGATCGGGACCGATTTTACCTTGTCCTGTTTTGTAAAATTCACTGCCGTCGGGAACCAGGCGTATCTATGCTACGCCGAATCGGGTACCGATGGTTGGGGCTTTTTGAATGGGGGCGACGACGTTGTCCGCATCATGTTAGGCGGAAAAGTTGTCGAGGTAACCCAAGGGTCTGCAATCCTTACAAACACGACCTATCACGTTGCCATAACGAAAAACTCTTTCACCGGCGAGTGCATCTTTTACCTGGACGGAGTTGCGACCGTCGGCATCCCATCGGCGGCGGACATCATTCTCTATCGTGACAGTCGCAACCTGAACATCGACCACATCGGTGGCCGTGGGACCTTGGTCAATGACGCCGACGCGATCATCGACGACTTGCGGGTCTACTCGAGAATCTTACATCCGGCGGAAATCGACAAGCTCAAGACCAATCCATTTTTCATTCCACAGTCATCTGGGCTCAGGCTTGGGCTAGGGTTGGGCCTGTAAAACTCATAGAGAGAGAACAAATAATGACAAATTCATCCTTGGAACTACACCCGGCCCATTACTTCAAAAAAATTACTGCCAGTGCCAACGACTTGAACCCGCGACCCAGAGCTATCTATATCGGTGTTGGCGGTGACATTGACATTGAAAACAGCGATGGCTCCACCGAGGCGGCAGTACCGGTAGTAGCCGGCACGACCATTTTGTGTCAGTTCGCAAAAATCCCCGCAATCAGTGGGGCAACACTTTACGGGCTGTATGGTTGAAGCGATTGAGGACATGGGCGACCTGAAGCCAATTCTACTGAGGTAAAAATGGCAACTGAACTAAAAGCAAAAGGGACTGTCGGTAATTCAAACATGACCTCAGTTTTGATCAGGTCGAGCGATGGCTACTTTTGGAATATCGTTAGCAATGCGTACGAGGTGTCTCCACTGGCCGCTGCGGTAAGTGTTGGGCTTATTGAGGTTGGAGTCACTGGGCACTATGTTGGGAATATCCCAGCAGGAGCACTCGCAGATGCAGCAGACGGTACGATTAAGGTCGAGTATTACTCTGCAGATCCAACCACCTACGCCTACAACGATGCAGTAGCTGAGCGGGAAACATTTACCGTTGATGCACGCGGACAGTTAGTGGCATCTACTACGCAACCACGTCAGAACAAACCGGCAGGAAGGGCGTTTAGCCGTAGTGTCAATAGTCGGCCCGATGGCACTCACAAAGTATCAGCACACATTCGTATACGTGAAGGAGTGGTTGGATCGATCGCAGTGAGTATCGACATGCGGCCATTATTCGGCAGTTTCCATGTGCAGACTGTTGGTACACCATCGATATCAACATCGGGCGAGATTACTGCAACTGCGGCGGCCCAAGATTGACGGATGCCGAGCGGGTGTAGAATAATACCCTTGAAAGGAATCCTCATGAGTGAAGCAGAATCCCCCGTATCCACTAAGCCATCACCTAAGAGCCGTCGATATCCAGAA
>JBDOMT010000271.1:0-5256 GCA_039831705.1 Pirellulales bacterium
GTTCAGAAGTCCAGAGGCAAGTCTAAGCCACACCGCCCCAGTCCCGCAGCGACTCCCCAGGCACCCGCAGTCGAGACGGCGGCCGTTTTGAGGAATTTGCGGCGGTCCGCCGGCGAGGGAGCCGATCTGGGTAGCCTTTTTTGGCCCCCCTTTTGATCATTGGAGCCACTTGGGACGTTAGAGCATATGTCGTACATGATGAATTATCTCCTGCTGCAATATTGGCGGTAGGGCAAATGTCCGAAGGGGTCCATTATCCTTGAATACCAGTTGGCAAACAAGCGACTCTTCGCAAGTACGCCAGGGGATTGCCCATCTGGTCGTTGGGTGCGACAATTGACTATTTGGTACGAACTTACGCCACTTTTGTCACTGCCAAGCCCTTTAACACTGCCAAAGGAGTTGAATTGATGTCCTCTACGGTTTCCGGCCAAGCCATCACCATGGAAAGCGGTCGCCTCAATGTTCCGAGCCACCCGATTGTACCTTTTATTGAGGGAGATGGTACGGGCCCCGATATTTGGCGCGCTAGCCAGTTGGTTTTGGATGCGGCAGTGGAAAAAGCTTATGCCGGTCAGCGACAAATCGTTTGGAAGGAAGTATTGGCGGGACAGAAGGCGTTTGACACGACTGGTAGTTGGTTGCCCGATGAAACGCTCGATGCTTTTCGGACGTTGCTGGTTGGAATTAAAGGTCCTTTGACCACACCGGTGGGTGGTGGTATTCGTTCGCTCAACGTAGCCTTGCGGCAGGTTCTGGATCTCTATGTATGTTTGCGGCCAGTGCAATATTTCACGGGTGTCCCTACTCCGGTTAAGCAACCGGAGCAGACCAACATGGTTATCTTTCGAGAAAACACCGAAGATATTTATGCGGGCATCGAGTTTGAAGCAGGTTCCACGGAATGTGACAAGTTTAAAGAATTGTTCTCAGATGCATTTCCTGAGCTCTGGTCGAAAGTTCGATTTCCTGATTCTGTGGGACTCGGGATCAAACCGGTCAGCCGTGAAGGGACCAGCCGGTTGGTACGGGCAGCCATTCAATACGCGATTGATAATCAGCGCGAATCAGTGACGTTGGTCCATAAGGGCAACATCATGAAATTCACCGAAGGTGCCTTTCGCGACTGGGGTTATGAAGTTGCCAAGGAACAATTTGGCGCTAAGGAACTGGACGGTGGTCCCTGGTGTACCGTGGTGGTTCCAGAAACAGGGCAGGAGATTGTAATTAAAGATGTGATTGCCGATGCGATGTTGCAACAGATATTAACTCGGCCAGCGGAGTACGATGTGATCGCCACACTCAATCTGAATGGAGATTACATCAGTGATGCTTTGGCAGCTTGCGTAGGTGGCATTGGCATCGCGCCGGGAGGCAATATCAATTATGATAGCGGCCGTGCAATTTTCGAAGCGACTCATGGCACGGCTCCCAAATATGCAGATCAAGACAAAGTCAATCCGGGCTCGGTCATTCTCTCCGGCGAAATGATGTTTCGTTACCTGGGTTGGAACGAGGCAGCCGACCTGATCATTCAGGGCATCAACGGAGCCATTGGCGTTCGTACGGTGACCTATGACTTTGAACGTCAAATGGATGGAGCGACCCTGCTCAAATGCAGCGAATTTGGCCAGGCGGTGGTGGGCAAGATGTGAAGAAAAAGAGTGGGCAGTAGGCAGGGACAGTGGGCCGTAGGCACAGGGTAGTCCAGGGGATGTGATTTTTGCAGCGTACCGTTCAATTTCTCTGTACAATGGAAGGGTATGAGCCTGCCCTCGGAATCTGCTGACCAACGTGACGACCCTCAGCCGCCCGGGCTCCAGCGGTCGTTGCCTTCGGAGCGTGACGGTTTTGCTCAGGGTGAGGAGTCTGATCACGAAAGGGATTTGCCAGATAGTTCTGGAATAAGTTCGCAGGAAGAAAGCATCGAAACCGATGTTACCGTTTTGGCTTCATCCTCTCCGGTGTCTTCAAATCCCATCATTGCCGAGGCGTTTCCTCCTGGTCTGACTTCGCAAGAACTTGCCTATGCCTTGCGCGATGAGATGCTCGATCATTTTCATTTGCAGGAGATGATCGGTGGCGGGGGTATGGGGATTGTGTTTCGAGCCCGCGATACAACGCTCGATCGGGACGTTGCGGTCAAGGTCGTTGCATCGCACCGTGTTCAAACTGAAGATTTACAACGCCGGTATCTGATCGAAGCTCAATCAACTGCCCGACTGGATCATCCCAATATCGCGGGAGTCCACTTTATCGGTCATGCGCGTGGACTTCCCTACATCGTTTTTGAATACATCGATGGTGTAAATCTGCGACAATTGGTCCGTAAAAAAGGGCCTCTACTGCTAAGCGAAGCACTTAGTTATACCTACCAAATAGCCCATGCGTTGGCCCACGCATGGCGTCGAGATGTGGTGCATCGCGATGTCAAACCTTCCAATATTCTGATCACTCGCGAAGGCCAGGCCAAGCTGGTGGACATGGGATTGGCACGGTTGCAGCAGGTTGATGGGAGTAGTGCCGATGAACTGACCAAGACGGGAGTAACGTTGGGGACGTTCGATTACATCTCCCCTGAGCAGGCACGTGATCCACGAAGTGCCGATACACGCAGTGATATCTACTCTTTGGGTTGTACTCTGTATTTCATGTTGGTGGGTCGACCGCCGTTTGCTGAAGGCAACATGATGCAGAAGCTACTGCAACACCAGGATGTTAAGCCTCCCGAGCTGCGTGCTTTGCGTGGAGATATACCTGACGAGATAAGTGATTTAGTGTCGCGGATGCTTGCGAAAGTTCCGTCGGATCGCTATCAGACCCCCCTCGAATTGGTCACCGGTTTGGCGTCGATCATGGGAGAGCATGAGATCGAGTTGCCACATTCACTCGGTCCCCTGGCGGCCTTGACCAGCCGCAGACGCGCGGCTCGCTGGAGGCGGATTGCTCCCTGGGTGATTCCTCTGTTGGTAATGCTGGTGGCGGGGCTGTGGATGGAATATGCAGACAAAAAAGCGGCGGAAACAAGTTTTGAGTTTCCCGAATTACAGCCATCGATGATTGAGAATGAGTGGATTACAGACTTTTTAGATCTTCTGGCTCAAACCATAAGAAATTCTTGACAGATGGTGTCCTACGGATTCTACTGTAGGACTGTGGAGAACTTCTTCCTCATCGGTTTGAATCTTTTGTCGGAGATGCATAGGTGTACTCTTCGAGGTTCCGATCGACCCGCCCCATTACCTTCCCCCCATCTTAAGGAGCCTTTTAATGCGACTATTGGTAAGTTTTTTGCTTTTGTCTTTCTGCATGGTTAGCTTTGGTGCATCCAGTGTGCTGGCGATTCCACCGTTTCAGAAAGTTTTTAAAAAGTACTACTCGGATAGCGAGCAATTCACGGACAAAGAGAAGGGGCTTGAATTTGCTGCCAAAGTAAAAGAAGCCAAGTGCTTTGTCTGTCATGATGCCAAGGAACCCAAGAAAAAGAAGGAGCGCAATCGCTATGGGGATGAGCTTTCAAAACTGCTCGACAAGAAAAAGGACAAAAAAAACAAGGAGAAAGTTGTCGAAGCACTGAAGAAGGTTGCCGCAATGCATATCGATCCAAAAGACGAAAATAGTTCCACGTATGGCGACTTGATCAAGGCCGGAAAATTGCCTGGTGGAAAGTTTGTGAAGCCTGAAAAGAAGTAGAGTTCGTGGATTACGTTCGCAACGTAACCACCATCAACAGGACAACCAGCCCCAGCAGCCAGGCAGACTGCTTGGCTGCCGGGCGGTTGAATTCTCCCTGTGCGATCAACAGCAACTGCTGGACGAATGCGAGAGTGGTCATGATGCCAACTCCAAAGCATATGTTAGCCGGCAGGTTGCTTCCCAGAACTGCCTGCCGCGAAGCAGGAGGAATCGTGAGCAGGACCCAAATTCCAGTGGGTATTTGCAGTAGTGTCCCCAGGATCGCTATATTGGCAGCTCGTCCTGCCAGTTGTATTTGCTCTGGAGCGGTTGACCCCATTTCGGTTGATTCGGGTGTGTCTTGAGGTATAGAATCGAGTACTTTCAGACTCCGTGCCAGTAGTCCAAGATAGGTCACTGCTGAGACGACCAGCGAGGCGACGATAAAGTGCATCGACAGTGCCAGGACCTCGCCACGTAGCATTAACTTAAGAAACCCTTGATGGTCGATCGGACCACTGGCAACCACATCGATGGCCCAGTGGGCATTAACCGCAAGCTTGCCAATTACCACCATCAGTGGCGGAAAGTGGTAGAGTAAATTGGTGACTGTCATCAGAGCCAGCAGACTGTGCAATAAACGTTGAGGCTTGCGACAATTTTTACGCCAGTTCCATGTTGCCGCATAGGCGTACAGAAGGACCAAGGAAAAGACCAACTCGGCTGCAGCGTACCAGTAGGTCCTGGCTGGAAAGCGACTTATCGCCGCATGGAGGGCCCGATTGTCTGGCAGCCACAGCAGGCCTCCCAGCAACATGCCCACCAACAGCGCAGCTAGCGAAGCCCAAGCCAGCTGTTTGCCGATTTGGTCACTCCATGGGTTGGTTGTATGTTTACCATAGCCCAGCCAGATGCAAATCACGGGTCCTACGGATGCCAGGTTGAGCGTTAATAAGTGAATCGCCAGAATGGGGATGATGAACAGTTCGTTCACGACAGAGCTCAGCGGGTAAAAAGGGGACAAGAATATAGAAAACGGATTGCGAAATGCTATAAGGTACGGTAGAGTGGCTCGATGGATTCTGCAATCCACTAATTTAAATTCCCTATTCATTGTTGTTGGGATTTTTTTGTTGGGGGTTTTTTAACACCTGATGGTGGAGTGCGTTTCAGCAAAAATTTGGTAGTACAGAGTTTAGCTGTGCAGTTTAGCTGTGCAGTTTAGCTGTGCAGAGTTTAGCTGTCCTGTGGCGGGCGATTAGCTCAGTTGGCTAGAGCATCTCGTTTACACCGAGAGGGTCGGGGGTTCGAGTCCCTCATCGCCCACTTATTCTGGCCAAGCCGCACTTTTTGTGTAGTCGCGTGGTAAATCTTGCAATACGCCAGTGATACACCTACCCCTAATCAGGGTCAGAGAAAAAACACACCAGCAAGAATTGTCAATCGTTTAGAAGCAGTAATATACTCAAACTGAAAACGCTATCACGTTTCCAGCAGGATAACTTGCTTTAGTTTTTTGCCGATTCGTCGGTTGCGGGTTCCTTTTTCCATGCTGTTGATGGTGTCGTCCCAGAGTTTTTC
>JBDOMT010000503.1:0-5219 GCA_039831705.1 Pirellulales bacterium
CGCGATGCAATTGGTGAACCGTTAGAAAAGGTAGAAGCAACCACTTCGAAAAAGCGTGGAAGACATCGCAAGGGGAAACGAGGGGGGCGTGTCCCAAGGCCCAAAAAACAGCCATGAACCACGGTTAGCTCAGATGTGCCTTACGGATCGCGGACACACTTGCCAAAGCAGCCTTGGGTTGGCTATTGCCGTCGATGAGGCCACCGTGCGGCAGTAAGTGGGGATGAGAATCTGAAAATTGGTTCCACATAATCCCCTGCACCGCTTGTTTGCCCAACATCACCGGGAGATGTTCTTGCACCCAGACATTCTGTCGATCCGAATCCCACTCATCGGACAGTGGAGATACTTGCGATTGAGCCTTTTCATCCGGACCGGCCCCGCCGGGCACTACCAGTGACACAAGCAATGGTAAGCTCAGGCTCGACCAACGATCTAATTGTCGACTTATTTCCAGGGCATCGCGATGGCAGGTACCACCCGGGTGATAGCCCAGTTTGATCTCTAATCCAATACCTGAGAGGCCCAGGTTCGCGCGCGCCAAAGTATCGGCCAGATAGACCGGTAATTCATAGTCTTTCTGTGAGAGAGAATCGCCCCACAACTGATCAAAGGAAAGGATCACGGGGGTTCGCGAATCTAAATCACGAATCGCTTCGACGATTTGAATTGCCATACGCACTGTGTCTTGATGTGACAAACCGAGAAAGTTTCCCGAGTTGATTCTCGATGCCGCCTGCCAGACGTGTACGCGACCACGGTAACGACTTACAACCGACCGCACATACTGTGTCACGAAAGTGGTTAGAGTTTCCGGATCTCCCTCCCAGAGGTACAACCAGTCAGGAATTTCAGTACCGTCGAGTTGGACGAGAGGGCCACTAGAAACTTTCAATGCATGGGTCTTGCACCAGTCTAATTGACTATCGGTCAGGCTCCAGTCGTATTTGCTTTCACTCGTCTCAATATATTGCCAGGCCATGGGCACAACGGCTGCATTGAATGCGCTCAAGTAACTGCGAGCATGGTGATCGTCAAAAGGAACCGTGCCCAGATTCGCACCGAGCATCGTTACCAGACGGCTCCCAGAAGAATGGCGTAAAGCCAACGCCTGCTGCGCATAGGACGCGCTCAGGGAGCGCATAATCGCCAAGCACTCAACGATAACATCAGCAGCCAGATCGGACGCCAACATGACATCAACCTTGGAAGTGACCGCCCGAGATAAAGCTTCGGTAACACCGCTCAGTCGCGTCTGGACGGGTTCTGGGATGGCCATCCCCACCAACTCCCAATTAGCGACCTGATTTCGAATGCGGTTGAGTGTTCCACGAGCCAACTCGACCTCAAGCAAATAGGCTTGATCTCGCTCCATCAGACTGGCCGTTGAGAGCATCATTTCCCCAAACTCTTCCACTCGCCAGGGAATATGAAGGCAACCGGAATCGCCAACCGGACGATCAACAATCAGGACTTCTTCGGTGGCCACGATACGGCTCGCCCAGGGCACCTCGTCCATGCCGACCATGTAGGCTCGTGAGACTGCCTCTGGCGGGATGCGGTCAGGCCGAGGAACCAAAAACCGGATTAATCCCATTTTCGCCGCTTTCTCAGGTTAAACAACCGCAATCACCCATCACACCCCAACGAACAAAACACGGCTTGTCTCTCGGGCCCGAGGGCTTTGCCATCGAGTCTACCGAAGTGACGCACGACGTTCAACTCATCGGCCGATCTGGCCCAAACTCCACAGGGTAATTTTCCACTGCTAGTCAGGATGCTCGTCGGCGCGTTATACTCCGCCACAGGCCGTTTGAGGGCACTGCCGACCGATGCAGGTTTCAGACGGGTAAGCATTAGACCCTAATTTATTAAGGACGAGGGCACGCCATGAGCCAATCTGTTGTAATGGAAACTTCACTCGACACATTCCCCGTACGACGTGGAAAGGTCCGTGATATTTACGATCTTGGTGACCAATTGTTGTTGGTCAGCACAGATCGCATTAGCGCATTCGACTGGGTATTGCCAACAGGCATCCCGGACAAAGGTCGGGTTTTAACCCAGTGCAGCGCATTCTGGTTTGATTTTCTGAAAGAATCCAACCATATGCTTACCTGTGACATCGAGGCGATGGATTTGCCCTCGGCAATCAATTTTGATCCGCTTGTCGGTCGCAGCATGCTTGTCCGCAAAACGGAAGTGGTACCGATCGAATGCGTTGTTCGTGGCTACCTGTCTGGTTCCGGATGGAAGGAATACCAACAGAATGGCTCGGTATGCGGCGTTCGATTACCGGAAGGTTTGGTTGAGAGCGATCAACTCGACGAGCCGATTTTCACACCGGCAACCAAAGAGGAATCAGGGCACGACATTAATATCTCGTTTGAACGAATGGCTGAAATAGTCGGTATGGATGTTGCCGAAGAACTACGGAACCGCAGCCTTGAAATTTACAAACGTGGGGCAGCCTATTCCCGCGAGCGGGGCATCATTATCGCTGATACGAAATTTGAATGGGGTCGGATCGACGATGAATTGATACTCATCGATGAAGCACTGACGCCAGACAGTTCTCGCTTCTGGCCTGCGGACCAATACAAACCGGGCCGTGGCCAAGCATCCTTTGACAAGCAATTTGTCCGCGACTGGCTACTTGAATCCGGTTGGGATAAGGAGAGCACCCCCCCTGCTCTTCCCGATGCTGTTGTCAGTGGTACGCGCGAGAAATATATCGAATCCTTTGAGCAGTTAACCGGTCAAACTTTTGTCTGGAAGTAGCTGCTACACTCATTGCAAAAAATATAACTGGTAATGGCTGGCAACTCCTTCGGACAAGCGTTTCGTATAACCACTGCTGGCGAGAGCCATGGTGTTGGCAATGTTGTCATCATCGACGGAGTCCCTCCGGGGATTCCGCTATCGGTCGAGGACCTAATGGTCGACCTCAATCGGCGTAGGCCTGGCCAGAGCAAGATCGTCTCTTCGCGTGACGAGCCGGATGAACCGGAAATAATTTCTGGCGTCTTTGAGGGCCGCACGACTGGCACCAGTATTGCTATTTTCATCCGTAACACAGATTCGCGAAGTCAAGATTACGGCACGATCAAAGATCTCTACCGCCCAGGACATGCTGATTACACCTACGACGCAAAGTACGGTTTTCGCGATCACCGGGGTGGTGGTCGCTCAAGTGCCCGAGAAACCGCTGTCCGTGTGGTGGCTGGAGTCGTCGCTAAAAAAATCCTTGCCAAGGCATTTGGAGGCCGGGTGGTCGGCTATGTCGTTCAGATTGACGACATTCGCGCCAACATTTCCGACCCTGCGGAAGTAACCCCAGAGGCGGTCGAGGAACTCGCTGATGGGGAACCAAACATAGTACGCTGCCCAGATGCCAAGGCTGCAGCAGCGATGAAAGAGCGGATTGAACAAGTGCGGGCAGAGGGAGATTCTCTAGGAGGCGTGGCAGAAATTGTTGCCACCGGCGTCCCGCCGGGGCTGGGCGAGCCGGTATTCGATAAACTCAAAGCCGACCTAGCCAAGGGGTTGTTCAGTCTGCCCGCTGTTCTGGGAGTAGAATACGGAAGCGGCTTTGCTAGTGCCACGATGCGAGGCAGTGAAAATAATGATGCCTTTGTCTCTGGCGATGCGGGCAAAGAGATCCGCACAGCATCTAACCGCCATGGAGGAATGCTAGGCGGGATCTCTTCTGGAATGCCGATTGTCCTCCGTGCAGCGGTCAAACCGACGAGCAGTATCCCACGTGACCAAGACACGGTGGACCGCCATGGCAACGCTGCGACCATCAGCACACCAGGGCGGCACGACCCCTGCTTACTGCCCCGTTTTATACCGATGGCCGAGGCAATGGTAGCCATTGTCCTTGCCGACCATTGGCTACGAAATCGCCAGCAACAGATGCTCTAAACAGCGCAAAACAATTTGGTTCTACGCTGCCCGCTGTTCGGTGACCCATTCTCGCTCTACATCGGGCTGACTGACATCTGTTGCAAGGAAATGTTTTTCCATCGGAAGCACAGAGGGTTGTTCCACAGGCCAGATTTGACAGATCTGCGCGCTTAATGGCACCAAGTTCTCCAGTTGCTGTGTGTGCTCACCCTTCGGAAACGAGCCTCTGGCGAAGAATGTAACTCGCATTCCATCTTCTCGAGGAACACTATAGCGAACATCCCAATCTGCCTGTTGAGTGGAATCTGTACCCTGTTTCTGCCACTGCGCAACAGTAGTCGCTGGCTGTCCACTCTGGTCCTCAACAATCAACTCGACACGGGTTCCTCCGACAGCCTCTGCACTAGACTCCACAAGACTCCAGAGTGCCTGAGAGTCGGGCTGAGAGTCAGATGGGTTCGTTGCCTCGAAACGCAAGAATGACATTCTCGCCCGGAGCCCTTTAACGGCAATCTGCATAACTTGATGTACGATTTGCAGACTGCGGATGATGAGATTCAATTCATATAATCCAAAAACACGACCAACAATCATCGCGAACAAAACAACACTACCGAAACTGAGTGCAAGCCATTCACTGCCCATCTTGCCGGCAACAATCACGCCAACCGCCATCGTCATGCAAAATCCGATGATAACCAGCAAAGCCTGTAGTTTCGAAAGGCCCCGCTGTTGCAGCCGATGGTGGATGTGTCCGTAATCGGCATCCCCGATACTCTGCCCCATCAGCTTGCGACGAAGAATTGCCAACACCGTGTCCAAAATGGGAATACTCAGCAGCACTATGGGAAAAATTAATACAAAGCCCGTGGCGGTTTTTAAAACCCCTCCAGTCGAAAGAGCTCCCACCACAAAACCGATGGTCAAACTACCGGAATCGCCGAGAAAGATTTTTGCGGGAGGCCAATTGTGCAGCAGAAAACCGGAAAGGCAGGCAACAAATACAAAACCGATCGCGGCCAGCCCAAGATGATTGTGAGACAGGGCGAGCGTTGCAAGGGTCGCAACTGCAATTAAACCGACCGAGGATGCAAGTCCATCCATCCCATCGATAAGATTCAAAATATTGGCACAGGACACGATCCATAGAATGGTGAAGGGTATTGCCATCGGCCCCAGATCGAGTCGAATTCCCAGGCATTGCAGCGATTCAATCGACGGTCCAAGTGCCACAAAAGGTATGGTGGCAACAATCTGCAAAAGAAATTTATAACGAGCCCGCAAGGGAGACCAGTCATCCCAAAGCCCCA
>JBDOMT010000275.1:0-3653 GCA_039831705.1 Pirellulales bacterium
TGAAGGCGCCGGAATGATCCAATTTTTTCTTGTAGGCCTCTGCCTGGCGCTGTTGGTCTTCATCGGCATAAAAAACCACTGACCGGTACTGTGTGCCAACGTCGGCACCTTGCCGATTGAGGGTGGTCGGATCGTGCGTTTTCCAGAACACCTCCAGAAGCTGTTCAAAAGAAACCTGCTTCGGATCGTAGGTAACTTGAATCACCTCAGCATGGCCGGTAAGCCCCGTACAGATCTCTTCGTAGGTAGGGTTCTCTTTTTGCCCACCACTGTAGCCGGATACTACTTTATGGACACCAGCCAGTTCAATATAGACCGCTTCGGTACACCAGAAGCAGCCGCCGCCAAAAGTGACCTTCACCAACGGAGTTGTCTTATCTTGTGACCCGGTTTCTTGCTGCTCGGACTCTGCGGCTTGCAATGGTCGATGAGATGTCGACATGAAGTAAGTCCCTCCTGCCAGGATGAGAATGGTCAGAATGAAGATTGAAAGTAGAAGTTTGGAAATATTGAGTGGACGAAGCATGGTAATGCCTTTCAATACGAAACATTTTTTACGTTAATGTTGAGCTCAAATTAAGTGTACATCGAACGGCCGATCAGACCATTGATAAATGATAAAGATAAAATCAGCAAAAAACCGCCAGAACAGCGCTACCGCTCGTTCCAGCCAACGAAACAAACAATTCCCGCTCTGACACCTAACACACAATCACTACACAACACCGCACCCCATCGCCTGCGTCCCTCAGCCAAACGAATCTTGGAGAATACTCGCGAATCCAACTCCGCCTCTTCATACGCCAACCACGCGAGCATTGTCCAAGTTCGGCTTGGCGAAATAAATCATGCCTAATGCATTTCTGTCTCCACTATACCAATTCCCCCTCGATAGTAGTTGAAGCGGACATTTGGATGATCTGCCAGCAGCGACATCGGAACAGAACTGTCAGCCAGTCTTTGGCTGATCATCCAGGCGGTAAGTCGTATGCCAAAGGGATTGTCATGGTGTCCGGGATGCCAAATTGACACACATTCGGCCTGCCAAGTTTCTAAGGGACCTACAGTGGCTGCGCAAGTGGGCACCTGCGGTACGTAGCCCCCTCCCGAGGTACGCGCGTTTTGTATGACCGTCATCGGGTGCAGGTCGGTGATCCGTGTTCCCAATTGGCGATATTGCTCCGCTGGTGGAGGCGCATCTTGGTAGTCGCCCTCACGTTTGGGTGGATCGTTGAATGCCCAATGTTTAACTTCTCCCTGGCCACCCTGCATCAGCAGACAACGGGCCTGCTGATAGCTGTTGGAATAGGCTTCCAAGTCGGTCGGAAAATGAATATTTTCAACCGGCATTTGCAGTTCAGGTCGAATTCGATCGAAGCACAACTCCCTGTCAGCTCGAGCAAACGACAATGGGTGGTCTACTGGGACTGGCACTCCGTGTTCAATCCATTCGTCCATGCCCCAGAAATGGGCGTGGTGTAATTGCAAATCGAGTGCGTTGACCATGCACGCTACCAATGGCAACTGCTCGGTTGGGCCAATCGGCCCGCAGATACCGACAGGATTCTCCGGAGTTGCTTGGCGCCAGACTTGAATGTACTCCAGCGCTTCAGCGCAATAAAATTCTTCGAGCGTGTCGTAGATAGCAACCTGAAAACCGTCGCGTGATAAACCTACCAGGTCTGCCGCCGTAAGACGAGCGGCAGCTTGTAAAATCTCTGGTTCCAAGGTGGTGTAGTCCCACCATCCGGGGGCCACCTTACTGATTGGTCGTGCCATCGCCTGCTTTAACCTCTTTTTGTATCTTCACTCAATGCAATTACGGTAAGACCATATTTTAACCATACAGGGTGATCGACAACAGCCTTGATTTGCCAACATTGCCGGGTGGAAACGTCATCGGTGTACATTGGACTACCGCTTTTTAAGTAACCACTTACATGTTAGTCAAATCGTCCCGACTACTACTTCCCAATAATGCGTCAAGTGCCTGTGCAACGGCCGTTGCTTGCTCTTGAGGGGAGGATTTGCGTAGGTAAATTCGGCAGACCAACTGGCTGACGGGCAGGTGCTTGTAGAGTTGATCATCGGTAAGCGCACCCGTTTGTCCGCTAGCTGGTAGATACAAAAAGTTTTGCCCCGCCGCCGCAGTACGCGGGTCGGGTCGGTCGATATGTCGCGGCAGGTCGATCTGCATGTCGATGGTACGCAGCGCCTCGGGCAAGCGGCTACGAATCGCCTGCTCCACCAATGGGGCATCACTAAAAATACTGCTTGTTTCGGTCCCCGTTTCTCCGTACACCAGACTCCGTTCGTCAACTGCCACCCAATCGACTTGCCGCGAAAGGAGCCGCTGCCAGCGTAAACCTAGTTCCCGCATGTTCGTGTCTTCATTTTGCGGCCAGCGGGCCACATCGACCAGCAGCGACCATTCGGTAAACTGCTGATACTCAGCCAAATGTTCCAGAGGGTTGCCTGGAAACAGGAATTGCTTGCTGTCGCGAAACAGGCCTTCGAGAGTCTTGTCGATCGCGCGAACCGTGCGATGAAAATAAATGGCCCGGAATAGCTCACTACGCGCCCGCCGAAAGCGAACCAGTGCGCCCAATCCCCGCTCGTGAATGGTCAATCCTTGTTCACTGAAAAAGCTATAACGCAACAGGCGATCTAAATCGTAAACCTGTTGGCTGTAACCAGACATGTAGGCGTCGCGCATTACGAAGTCCATGTTGTCGACCGTGTAGAGACCGCAGAACAAGCTGCGCAACATGGCCAGCCAGCGCGGCTTGTCGGCCGAATCGCCACTGGTAGGTCGGGTAATCAACCAGGCGATTTGTTCTGGATCGATCGTTTCGTCAGCAGCCAGCGTACGGCTGGGACAACAACGAATGTTCTGCAGCAATGGCCCTAACTCATGTCGAATAATATGAGCTCCCAAGGTTTCGTGGGTGAGGCCGAAATCTTGCAGAAAGTGGGCATCAAAAAAGTGCCCGAAGGGTCCGTGTCCCACATCGTGCAGTAGCGCTGCCATACGAGTCAAACATTCAATATAGGCCTGACTGGGAAGGTCTGGACAAATTTCAGCCAGGCTTGGATAAAGCGTTTCGGTTACCCGACTGGCCATGTGCATTGCCCCCACCACATGCTGGAAACGCGTATGCTCAGCCGACGGATAGACCCACCAGGCGGTTTGCAGTTGGTGGATCTGCCGCATTCGCTGAACCCACGGGTGATCCAGCAATGTACGTTCCGAAGTTTCGCCCGGTTCGACTACGGAGACAAATGGGATATACCCATGAATGGGATCATGACACAGGCTTTCACGCTGAAAATTTTCCATGAGGCCATTGTGGCGAGTTAAGAGTTACGAGTCTAGAGCCCAGATTAAGGTGCCACCGCCGCACCGCGGTAGAGTTCGGCTAGCACCTGTGGCGACTTGAGCATGAGGTACCGTTCCAAGCGAGTCATCTCGAGTCCAGCTTGGTGAATCAGTCGGTCGACTCATGACAAAATCGAGCAGGTGAGGAAAAATTATGTCGCGGTAAAGGCCCATGATCGTGTTTTTACGGTTTGCCTGTCACTCGGATTGGATTGCTCAGCACCCACGGATAACGCTGCCCGGCCAACTGCTGGAACTGACATTCCGCGTATCC
>JBDOMT010000275.1:3663-5191 GCA_039831705.1 Pirellulales bacterium
CCAACGGGCCACTCGTAGACTGAACCACAACGGTTTACAATAACTCTGAAGTGACCACCGGAAAATCCAAAACTACCCATCCGCTATGTGCGGAATGTGAGCTGGAAAGCTTCCAAACGGTAGATACCTTCAGGTAACGATTCAATTTCCAACGTACGCGATTTGGCATCTCGAAAGGTCTGGCCGTTGCGTATGACACGAATCTCTGCAGGCAGTGGCAGCTTGACGTGTAGTGACATTCCTTCTCGCCACTCCACCTTATCCCCTACTGTGCCAATCGGCGTACCGTCATCTTCGATCCAAAAACCGGCCACCGGCATTGGCGCGACCAGTTCGAATCCCAGCACAACCCGTCCTGTTTTCAGGGCATGCCGTATGGAGTGTTCGTTGATCTCATCCAATTGTAAAAACGTACCAATATGCCGCATGCTGATTTCATACGGATCGAGTTGGACGTCCGCCAGAATCTTCTTTTCGACGGGCAAGCTTGTTTGCCCCAGTGCAACCATGACCAACCGAGCCTGGATACCCTCGGCTTTCCAGACTGGGTCGCCGGTTCCATCGTAAGCCACCACGGTGCCATCGGGATGTACTTCCAATTTGAGTCGCTGATTCTGATGACTGTCGTTGGCCCCAATGCCGGAAAACGGTGCGCTGGCTGAAAGGCGATCGAATCGATTTAAAAACTCCTGCGGATAATCGAGAAATGAGCAAAAAGCCGCTTCGGGATGCGTCTGGACTACAGCCAAGTTGAGCAACATGGCCGTGATCAGAGCGCTGGTTGGCTCATCCTTCACATCGCTGTGCGTGTTATAAATTTCTATACCGTCGTAGAGTGCCCGGTCAAAGGTGGGAACCTCTTCGGGATGGCAAACATAGCGCAGCTGGTCTTCACCTTCCCGGTCAGGCCAGTGGAGCTGATTCTTGGACTCGGTGCCAGCCAGAAAATAGACTCCGCCCTGCCAACCTTTGACATTTTCCCTGACAACATCGACCGATCGGCTGGGATGCTCCGTGAAGCCGACAATTTGCGTGTCGGTTGCCTTTGCTGCCAGGATGATTTCTTCAAGGGTTCCGACACTGTCGTGCGAGAGCCGGCTATGAATGTGAAAAGTACCGCGCACCAATGGGTAAGGAACTTCGATCGGCTGCAATTGGCTGGCCAATGCCTGACGATCTGCGTCGAAAGCTTCCATAAACTGGGCAGACAACCGGCGCAGCAGAGGTAACCGCTTTGGTACTGGGTTCTGAATAGTGGTTTCTTGAGATTCTGACTCATCAGATGGCAACACGTCAGATTCAGCAGCATAGCCAACTGAAACAACAGAAAGATAGACGGCGACGAGTATGGATGATTTCATAGAATTACTCAAACTGGTACCACCGTGCTGGATTAGGCCCCTACAAAGTAAGAATTAAAAACCGCTAATGAACGCAAATAAACGCTAATACTCATACTTGACGTATTGTGGCACTGCTGAATTTTCATGCAATAGGAACTCGTTCACTGTCTATTGGTGAAACGTTA
>JBDOMT010000483.1:0-5183 GCA_039831705.1 Pirellulales bacterium
ATAATTTAGCCGCGCAGCGGCGACAGCAGTTGTTTCTAACAAAACCAATTTTCTGCTTGGGCCACTCGCTGTCGCCCTTTCAGGGCTAACCCGAATAGGTCACCCGTTTCTGCTACGGTGTCCCAAGTCCTTCCGTGGCTGCGTTATGTTTCGGCTTGCGATCCTCAACGTGTAAAAACACGATTGCGGTCGCAAACCTCACATGCCTTGCCACGAAAGGACTTAAAACACCTCGCGACGAAACGGGTGAAATATGCGGGCTAGGGAAAATCTGAAAACTCCACCGTGGGCTCACACCCACGGCTAAATGCTTTCGCCACTTCGTGGCTGTTGCGCTTTTTCATTCGTAATAAGTCATAACCAGAAAGTCGGGCTTTAGCCGGCTGGCGGCGAACCCTTCGCCTTCAGGCGGTGGTCTTCAGATCTAACTGCCACAGCCAAAAGGGACCGTTCAACCCGCAGCGTAAGTGTGAATGGCCGTACTGGAATAGAAACTACCACTTTCGTCGGGTTCCTAAACTGGGTACCCGGCATGTAAAGTACGTGACGCTCCAACTTGTTGAAGTGGCGATCACACAAAAGTTTTTAGCAGCGATCCTCGATCGCATCGAACGACTCGCTCTGCCGCCACCGGTGGTCAATCGGTGCAGCGAGTAGGAGTATGAGGTGGCAAAATGCTGTATGTCGGGAGAAAAGTCTGCGCAGGAAGGGCACGAAGCCCGACCAGGGAGCTTGAAAACCTTCCACTAGGGTGATGGGAGCCCAGGGAATGGGGTCGAGAGTCAAAAAATGAAAACATTTCCGATGCGCTAGGCACGGGAGGGGGTACGCATTTCTGTTACAATAAGCGACATTCGAGAAGCGACATTCGAGCCTGGCGGTGGTTCCAGGTAGATCCATATGGAAATCCCAGACTATGAATCGCACCCACATCCTGCTTTTCTTTCTAGTTATTACGCTTGTAGGCTTATCGACCTCCAACGCTGAAAACTGGCCGCAGTGGCGCGGCCTGCAACAGAACGGCATCAGTCGTGAGCAAGGCTTGCCGCTCACATGGAGTAAAACCGAAAATATCGCCTGGCGCGTACCGCTCCCTGGTGTTGCTCCTTCGACGCCTATTGTTTGGAATAAGAAAATCTTTCTCACGAGCACCAACCGCAACAATAAGGAAATTTTGTTGCTTTGCATTGATGCCACGGGAAAGCAGCTCTGGCAGCGAACCATCGGCCATGGCGATTCGGAGCAGCTAGAAAAGAATAACCTGGCAGCCCCATCTCCATGTACGGATGGTAAGCATATTTGGACTCTTACTGGCAACGGTACTGTCGCTTGCTACAATTTTTCAAGCAGTCGCCAATGGCAATTTCAGATAGAGGATCGGTATGGCAAAATTGACATGCCTTGGAGTATTGCTTCATCGCCAACGCTTGATGGGAATCTCTTGTACATTCAGTTATTCCATCTTAATTCAAGTCGAGTGATTGCTGTCGAAAAGAGTTCCGGCGAAGAAGTATGGAACGTAGAACGGCAAACCGATGCCGAAGGAAAATGTATGCGTTCTTATGCCACGCCCCTCATCTATCGCGACGACCATCGCGAGTATCTACTCACTCATGGACAAGACTACATCGTTGCTCTTGATCTGCTTGACGGCAGCGAGCTTTGGCGCTGCGGCGATTTTCACCCCCGCAGCGGCTACGATCCGATGATGCATATTTCGTCGTCGCCAGTCATTGGCTCAGGCGTTATCCTAGTTCCCTCCGGAGCAAACGGAAATTTTCAAGCCCTGCGTTCTGACGCTTCTGGGCTTATTGCCACCAACTCGAAGTATCGGCTTTGGAACCATTACATTTCGCCCAAGCGTCCCTCAGCCTTGATTTTCGATTCGGAAGTGTACGTTTGCAAAGAGTCCGGTGTGCTCCATTGTCTTGACACACAAACTGGGGAGCAACACTACAAACGAGCCCTCCACCGACACACACATCATGCATCGCCTGTTTACGCCGACGGCCGTATCTATTTGACTGCCCGCGACGGCACCGTCACGATCATCAAACCCGGTAAACGATTTGAAGTCCTCGCTACTAACACAATCGACGAGCCTATCAGCGCTTCTCCAGCTATCTCTGACGGCCGTATTTATCTGCGCACATTCGAGGCGCTCTACGCAGTTTCTAAACCTTAGCGCACTGTGGAGTTGCTTAAAAAATCTGCGCATAAGTGCATAGCCATGCAAATGACCTTTGAGGTGGTCCTAATTGACAGACAGGTGATGTGCTAATAATACTGGTCATCAGTCGTATGTCGTAGATCAGCGAGCAACTGGCAAACGCAAATTTTCCGTTTTAACCACTCTTTACAATGCAAATTTTGCCCTGTTTGTATCTCAGAACTGGGGATTCTAGCGAAACGTAACTCCGGCAATTGAGGCCATTATTGCTGGGAAATATGGATAACATTTTGAATAACATTGAACCCAAATGATCACTGATGACCCCTTTTCAGTTATCCAAAAATACCTGTAACTGCGGTATTACGGTAGTTCTAGTTGATCAGTGATGCCCACTCATAACCTCGAGGTCATCGGTTTGAATCCGGCTCCCGCCACTTTGAAAAACAGCTGGAAAAACAGATATATTTTACCTTCGGGCATTCCGGATGTGAATGCCCGTCGAAAAGTGCAGCGCCCCACGGCAATTGACTGAATGAGTGCCAATTCCCTTGGTTTGCTGATGCTTCCCAACAAACGTCAGAATTGAGATTTAGAGACAGGCTCTGGGCGGCTGCGCATTACTGGAGCCACTCACCCATTGGAGCTTATGTCAAAAGGGGTGGTTATTCGGGACGGATGGCATGGTGTTGTAAGGTGCACCAACCAGCTTCGCGATTTCACCACTTCCTATTCGCCGGGTGCCGGTAGCAGGTCAATTCCGTCGTGGTCGGGTCGCACTCGCAAGCGAATAGACCAGAGGGCTTCGGACTTCGCGTCTTTCCTCGAGTGCCCACCGGTATGGATGTAGGCTGCCCAAACGGAGCCGTCTGACATCTCTACAGCCTGGCCATAGCCGTAGACAGATGGGTCGACCGGGAAGCCCCACTCCTCATGAGGGCAGGTCCATGTCTCGCCGCCATCAATGCTGAACATCGCACGGAGACCGTCTGCGCCGTAGGATCCGTGGAGGCACAATAGTGTACCGTCCTGCAGGGTCATCAACCGTGGTTCGAAAAGGCGGATGCCGAAGGGAATGGGCTTGGTCCACGACCGACCTCCATCGCCTGACCAGGCGATGTCACCCTCAGGACGTGCAATGAGCACAAGTCGGCCATCGGAGAGCTGCGTCACTGCTGTCTCTGACATCTCGTGGTCTGCAGACACCGTCGAGAGGAATTCCCAGGTATCGCCGCTGTCAGTCGAACGGCAAAAGGCGACCATATCGTGTTGCGCGTCCACGGTCCTGCCGTAAACACAAATGAGCACTGATCCATCTTGAAGTTCGATGATCGGGCCATCCGTGGCGTCAAATACAAACGGAACTGGCAGTCGCTTTGGCTCCTGCTCCCAGGTAAAGCCGTTGTCGATGGATCGGATGATCCCGGTGAGTGTAGTCTTGCTCGGATCACGCGCGAGGTCTGTTCCGGTCGGGCCGGCGTATGTGAAGAGACTGCAGAGGATCGTGCCGCCCTGCAGTTGACAAAAGTTGGGAGCGCGGTCGTCCCAGGGTGTGTCCAGGAGGACCGTGGGCTTGGACCAAGTCTTCCCACCGTCGGTGGAGCGGATGAGCTCAGCGCGGCCCCCACGAGGGGCGTCAATGTCGGTTGGCATGCCGATCTTTTTCCACTCCTCCACCACTGCCGGGTTCCCCTCGAAGTAGGCGGTCGGCGGGGATGCGTGCCAGTAGCCTGAGGAGAAACCAACGAGCATCGTGCCATCCTGCAGCACGATTGGTGACTGCCAACCGACGAAACCACCATAGCCGGGGTAGGGATCAGGTTGGTTCACGCCAGGCCCAACTAGCATGCGCCGACAGTGGCGATAGTCTTCGGCAGGATTGCCGCCCTGGATCACCTTTACAGCGGGCGTATTGGCATCCTCTATATTTTTCAGTTTCAGCTTTAGGGCCGATGGAAGTTCTTTGATCTCTATATCCTTGTAATAGATGATCGCTTTCATTTCGCCATGAATTTGTACCGCAATAATGCCATCACGATCGATCGCGTTGTCCTTCTCGACATAGTCAACTGTCTGCACGCCATTGAGCCATAGCTGAATGTGATCTCCATCGGCACGGATTCGATAAGTCTGCCATCCATCCGCTGCGATTGCTGTTTGAGCTTCCAGCAGCGCCGCCTTGTCCGGACTGGCTAACATGCGTCGACGGCGACTTTCGTCATAGAGATGACCATCCACGCTCGGGCCAATGTCTGCCTGAAAACCGCTGACTTCGTGATGATTTGGAATTCGTCGGGTTCGGAACTGCACTCCCGCATTGACATTGTGATTGCCGGTGATTTTAAATTTCAGTCGTAGTTCAAAATTCTCGAACTTTTTGTTCGTCGCGAGAAACTCGTTGCGGGATGCAACTTCATCAAGCGAACCGGCGGTGATCATTCCTTTTTCAATCCGCCATGTGTTTGTTGTGTCACCTTCCCATCCGGAGAAACTCTTTCCATCAAACAGCGACACGAACTTTCTGTCCGCAGCCTCCAAGTTCTCGATCTCGTGAAGAGAAATCACTGACACCAGAACTGCGATGATCAGCCCCACACGTGGGCCACGGAGCAACTCTAACCAAAGTGTCACGAACGTAGAGAAGGTCAATCGATTGCATGTAAGGGCGTTTTGCTCGGTGGATACTATCATTTTCTAAATTCTCCCAGGTTGTTGGCGCGATGACGCTAGTAGACGACCAGAGACCCCCAAGCATACCGGATCCCTGAGGTTCTTTTCTTCGGACATATCGATGGCCCCGTTAGATCGCCACATTCAGTATAGAATCAACACCACCACTCCGTAAAAGCATAATCCCGCATTTCCCATTTGACCCGATACGTTTTGGCATGAGATTTGCGCCAACCCTTTGAAGACAAAGGATTTGACGCGTTTCACGCCAATGTGACAGGGGAACCCAATGGGTGACGCAAAAATGGACGATTTGCGAGTCGGATTTGACAGCCGGTTGAAG
>JBDOMT010000226.1:0-5178 GCA_039831705.1 Pirellulales bacterium
ACTTGATAAACCGGACGCTAACGCGTGACGGCTGATAAGACACACTGTTTTCCCAGATCACATTGCAATTCGTTATGATGAAAGTACTTACAACGAATACTGGGCGATCCATGAAATATGCGGGCTAGCGTCTGCTCAAGCCTTACTTTTAGGGTAGCCGCAGCCATAAGTACTGGCAGGGCAAAGGTTTATTTTTGCGTCAACCCGAAAAGATAAGTTTGACAAAGCACTAGCGCCAATCATCCTACCTGGGCAAAGTATGCCAGTCGCATCAGTTCCCGTGAAAATATCGCTGGAGCCTACCGATAATTGGTTCTAAGGGACTATTCCATCATCTCCAACACACCGAAACCCAGGCTAAGTTGGCCAGTTCTGGAATAGCCTCGAAATACCTGAAAGTCCTTCAAGTCACGCTAGCACCCCCTTCCCCACGGGCCCCGGTCATGAATCGTCTCTATTGGCTCTCTTTCGTCCTCGTCTTGGTCGGCTTTCCTATCGAAACCAGTCATGCTCAGAGATCTTCCTCGGGTAGACTCAGCACACGAGCGTTTGTGCCGGGAACCGGTACGCTCATTGACTACGTAAGCGACAACTTTGAGACCGATAATTGGCGCTTCGTTCATAACTTACCCAAGAGTTCGCGCGAGAATGATGAGCGCGTACGTTCACCCTCTGGATATGCTACCAATGGACGTTGGCATGAAGGCCCCGAACGGGGA
Organism: Pirellulales bacterium; assembly: GCA_039831705.1. Taxonomy (GTDB): domain Bacteria; phylum Planctomycetota; class Planctomycetia; order Pirellulales; family Lacipirellulaceae; genus JAJRWS01. The sequence continues at coordinate 720 of JBDOMT010000226.1, forward strand.
CAGCCTGACCACATGCGGGTGGTGTCTACCCCCGAAGGTGGTTTGCCAGACAGCGAGCAGGCACTTTTGGTGCGCACGCTCAATTCAGGCGTGCCAGGCAGAAATACCTACGATGTGCAACAGGACGATCTGATTGCCAGTTGTGTGTCTCGATTGAATGGCAGCATCAGTGTGGCTGAAATGCCCAGCGCGGTAGTTCGTGTTTACCTGCCGCCAGCTGAGCAGTGGGAAAATCGCACTGGTCCTCATTTTGGCTTTCGTGTGAGTGTTTCAACTATGGCGACCGAGCAAAAGTCTTTCGGATTTTTTGGCTCACGTTCAGAAACCACCAACGAACCCTATTGGCCCGGTATGTGGATTCATTTCCGCAGCGAAACTAGCCGCCGCACCAAAGAAGACCCTGCTTTTCTAACCATCCGCAGCAATACCAATGGGCAAGATTTTCGAGCTTTGAAAATACCCGCCGAGCAATTTGGTTGGTGGACGTTGGGCATGTCAATTACGGCCGATGGCATGGTCCACTATTATGCCCACGCTGGAGTTGAAGACCTGACAGCCCAGGATCACCTGGCATCAAAATTTCCCTACGGTTATCGGGCCCAAAGATTCCGCACCTACTTTTTTGATGTCTGCAACAAGAACGACGGACGAACCTGGTCGACCCCTTTTGTGATCGACGACCCCCAACTCTACCTGGTAAATGCCACGCGAGTGGCTTCGATCGTGGAGAGGAAACAGCAACAGGCCCAACGTCAAGCAACTGCCAAGGCGGCAAAGAAGCAAAAGATGTCGCAAAAAACGGCGAAGGGAAAATCGCGGAAAACTCGATCTAAGAGACGCTAAAAAATGAGTCGCGAGTTGTTAGGGGCGAGGCGCGAGTTATTCGTTTTCCACACAACAACTCGCGCCTCGCCCCTAACAACTCGCGCCCATTCATCGGTGCCGGTTCCAGGCTACCGCTAAAGGGGTGACGGCGATAGCGCTAGTCAAAGTGCCAATCAGCGAACGGGTAATAACCAGCTTCCAGGTCGTGATCGGTAACGTATACACTCGGCCCTGGGTTGGAAGCCAGGTCATGAGACTCCCCACAATGCCAAGCACCACAATGCCGGTAAGCACCACATGCAGCATCACATTGGCCGGATCGTGTTGCCAATCATAATTGGCCAAAGCGAACAGCGATCCATAAATAATCATTGGCAACAGCGTCAGCATCAACAGCATGCCGACAAGTTGCCACCCGCGCGTTCGCCAAAAGTCGATGGTCAGTGCCCACATTGCTCGGTCCTTGGGTCATGCCTCGGTTAATTGGATAACTTTTATTTTACCACTGCCCACTGTCGCCACCCTCCTGCGCTCTACGTCTTATGTAGTTCATGCTCAACTGTCCGCACCGAAGGGGTCAGGTACAAGTTTTCGGCTTGCGCGTCTGTCGGCTAAGATACCTGGTTGGCCGAAAATCGTACCAGACCCCGCTCTCCTGAACTTTGCCGCCTAACTTTCGCGACTCACACTTTCAATAAACACATCTTCTAATGAAGGTTGGGCCTGCTCTACGATCTGGGCCCCCGCTGCTGCGACCGCCTTTTTCAACTGATCCAGATCGCCGTTGCAAACCGTCGTCCACTCATGCCGCTCACCATTCCAATGGCCACCTCCGGGCAAGTCGGGAGCCACGGTCTGTGGCTCATCAAAGCGGATGGTGAGCCGGTGGTGACTGCCGAGAATCTGATCCAGTGGGTCGCACATGACGATTTGGCCGCGGTGCATAATGGCCACTTCGTCAGCCACCCGCTGCACTTCGTCGAGTAAATGCGACGAAAACATCACATTGCGACCTTCCTCCGCCACGGTACGGATAATGGCTCCCAGAATGTCGTGACGCACCGCCGGATCGAGTCCTGAAGAAGGCTCATCCAAAATCAACAGTTGCGGTCGATGGGCCAAAGCTGCCAACAAGCCAGTGCGGACCCGCTGCCCTCGAGACAATCGTTGGATCCGTTGCGTCACATCGAGTTGAAACGTTTCACATAACTGGTGTGCATAGGTCTCGTCCCAGTTAGGGAAAAAGGCCTGCTGATAACGCATTAACTGACCAATGGTCATCCGATCGGGCAAATCACGCTCTTCGGATAGGTAGCCGATATTTTCCAACACCTCGACCGGATTCTGCACCGGGTCGTAGCCCAGCACTTGCACCGATCCCTGCTGAGCCTCCAGCTGACCTAACAGGTGCTTGATCAGTGTGGTCTTGCCCGCGCCATTTTCACCTACCAGACCAAACACAATGCCAGGACGAACATCTATATTGACTTGCTCCAATGCATTCTGTTTGCCAAACCTGCGGCAAAGCCCTTCCACCCGAATCACCGATTCGTCCATCGTGATCACCCTTTACGTTTGGAAATTGATCTCTTTTTGGTCGCCTGTTGCAAAGTCTGCTGACGCTGGCGGATCAGCTTCAATAGCGTTTCCAATGGCACCTCCAATTGACTCGATTCGGCCAGCAACATGTCGATTCGTTCGGTAAGAATCCGCACCTTCTCAGAGTTGGCCAGCGGCGAACCATGATCCGCGATGGTTGTGCCTGAGCCTTGCCGGGTCGTGATGAGGCCGGCGGATTCCAATTCTCGATATGCGCGGGCTACCGTGTTGGGATTCACCAACAACTGCTCGGCCAACTTTCGTACTGGTGGCAAACGGTCTCCCGCACCGTAACGTCCCGCAGCGACCAGATACTTGATTTGATTCACGATCTGCAGATAGATCGGAGAACCATCGTCGGATGAAATACGAATTTGCATATGCCTGAAATTGCCAGCTCGAGAGGAGAAGCATTCGCCTTCAGGCAGATTGTATCTATGTATTAATACATTTGTCAAGTGAGGAATATAGAATTCGGTATTTTTATGAAATTGTGACCTAGACGACTTTCGATCGTAGATCTCTAAACGATGAAATTCCTCTCCAGTAAATCTTGTTGATCCTGTCAAAATTTTTTCAAAAATCAGATTAGTCGACAGGCCACTCTCAACTCTTACATTCCATCAGGCGGTGTAAAATCAAACTGGCGGCTTTGACGGAAAAATTCCAATGGATTGTCATACACAATGCGCTGAATGAGACTCTCGGCGTGACCCCGATGACGCATTTCCATGACAAAGTCGGGGACTGCTGTTGGTTTCGAAGGTCCCCAGTCGCCCGCCGAGTTGACCATCAAACGTTCCGGCCCATACATTTCGACCATGTCGACAGCCCGCTCAGGAGTGCACTTGCTAACTGGATACAAGGTCATGCCGGCCCAAAAACCGGCGTTCAACACCGCAGCGATCGAGTGTTCCTCGACATGGTCCACCAAGACACGGTGACGCTGCAGTCGCTGGTCGCCCTTAAGCATATCGAGGATCATGCGGGTGCCTTGATACTTGTCTTGCAGATGGGGAGTATGGATGAGAATTTGCTCTCCCGTTCGTGCGGCCAAGTCGAGATGCTCCAGAAACACGGTGACTTCGTTGCGAGTGTTCTTGTTAAGCCCGATTTCACCGATCCCCAGAACTCCCGGTCGATCCAGAAATTCTGGAATCATTGCAATCACCTCCCGAGACAATTCAACGTTTTCCGCTTCTTTGGCATTGATGCATAGCCAGGTGTAATGCTGAATGTGGTATTGGGCAGCCCGTTGGGATTCAAAAGTGGTGAGTTGCTCAAAATAGTCACGAAAGCCATGTACACTTCCTCGATCATAACCGGCCCAAAAAGCCGGTTCACTCACGGCAACGCAACCCATCCGCGCTAGAGTTTCGTAATCGTCAGTGGTTCGTGAGACCATGTGAATATGTGGGTCGATGTAAACCATGTCAGTTGTCGGTGCTCAAGTTCTGCTGGATAATATGGGAGCCTATTACACTGAATGTTCAGGCTACACTGAATGTTCAGGCATCATTGGCCGGACAGGCCAAACGCCTGCTGCCATTTTTGATCGTACGGGAGGCTAAAAATCTTTTGTACTCTTTCGGCACGGCCACTCTCACTTTGCAGTAGCACGCCCAGTGCCTGCTGTAACTGCTCTCGTGACGACTCACTCTCCGAGGTCTTACTCTCAGTGACACTTTTGGCGGATGCCCGATCGATCCGATCGAGGGCGGCGGCGATTTCCAGAATTTTAGCGCGGACAGGCAAATATTCTCGCTGCATTACCTGCTGCTGGGTGCGTCCGGCGGACATGACTGGTCCTCAAATTATTACAAGGGTTGTGACAATACCATCGATTGTGACGCGTCAGCCACATCTCGACTATGGGTTAGCCTGGATTTTTCACACTTTCGGGCACCATCTTCGGCTGATGGTCGACGAGCGGTGGTAAGTCCTTGTCTGGCAAGCCCCGTTTACTAGAAACAAGGGCAATCAATTTGACCGGATACGTATTGTCTATACATTGAGGGTCAAATTGTGCAGTCTG
>JBDOMT010000356.1:0-5172 GCA_039831705.1 Pirellulales bacterium
GAGCTACCTTCTTCGACTGTGATCACACCATCTTTGCCAACCCGCTCCATCGAATCAGCCAGCAAATCGCCAATTTCCGGATCGTTGTTGGCACTGATGGTACCAACCTGGGCTATCTGCTCCTTGGTCGACACTTTCTTGGACATCGAATCCAAGTGGGCAAGCGCCGCATTCACCCCTTTTTGGATACCACGCTGAACTGCCATTGGATTGCTACCAGCAACCACATTACGAGCTCCTTCACGCAGAATAGCACGTGCCAATACCGTTGCGGTCGTAGTGCCGTCACCTGCCAGCGAAGATGTTTTATCGGCAACCTCATGAACGAGCTTGGCACCCATATTTTCAAATGGATCCTCTAACTCTATTTCCTTACTCACGGTTACCCCATCCTTAGTGACAGATGGACCGCCGAAAGACTTGTTGATAATGACATTGCGACCGGTTGGCCCCATCGTGATGGCGACCGCATCAGCCAGCTTGTCTACGCCGCTGAGCAACTTGCTCCGCGCCGTATCGTCGAACATTAATTGTTTTGCCACGGTTTGGATTCCTATTTAGATTTGGCAAGAAACAGCCAGCATCCGCTGTCCGCTCTCAGTAATTAATTGAAAATATTGTAATTGAATAAAAGGGAAAGGAACTGGCCCCCTCCCGCCAAACAAATCTTTTCGGCCCCTTGAGTACCGCAAAAGGGCAACCCTAACAGCCAACTCTCCCAGTCACCCGGAAAATTTGGCTTGGCCAGACTCTATACGACCTTGGCCAAAATATCACTCTCTCGGAGGATTTTCATCTCCTCACCATTGACTTCAACATCTGAACCACCGTACTTACCAAAGATTACCTCGTCACCCACAGTAACCGAGAGTTCTCCTCGCGTACCGCTATCCATGAGCTTACCTTCCCCCACAGCCAGCACTTTGCCACGTTGTGGCTTTTCCTGAGCCGCATCGGGCAACACGATACCACCTGCCGTGGTTTCTTCAGCATCTAAGGGCTTAACGACGACACGATCATCCAATGGACGGAGACTAATTTTTGCCATGCTATTTTCCTTTTAACGTGTATTTATCTAATGTTTTAACGAGTTCATTTTGACCCCAGCTTTGCGTGGCTGCGGGCTACATCATACCCGGCATGCCACCCATGCCACCCATGCCCGGCATGCCACCCATGCCGCCGCCCATACCACCACCCATACCACCACCCATACCACCACCCATACCGTGATCGTGGTCATGACCGCCCGCGTCCGGCTCTTCCTCTTGAGGTATTTCGGTGATCAACGAATCGGTGGTCAACAGCAGTGAGGCCACACTTGCGGCATTTTGCAAGGCGGCGCGAACCACTTTCGCAGGATCGATAACCCCTTCAGCCACTAAGTCGCCATACGTATCCTTATCCGCATTGTAGCCATCGTACTTGCCTTTGAGTTGACGTACACGATTGACCACAACGGCCCCATCAACGCCAGCGTTTTCAGCAATAAAACGCAGTGGATAGTCAAGCACCTTTCGCACTATTTCCACTCCCAGCGATTCATCACCTTCCAGCTTGATCTTGTTCAGTGCTTTTTCCGAACGCAGCAAGGCAACGCCACCTCCTGCAACCACGCCTTCAGCCAATGCCGCATGCGTAGCAGCCCGGGCATCCTCCAGCAATGCCTTGCGTTCCTTCATTTCAGTTTCAGTCGCTGCACCACATTGGATTTCAGCGACTCCACCAGCCAACTTGGCTAAGCGCTCTTGAAGTTTTTCACGATCATAATCGCTATCGGTTGTCTCGATTTCACGACGTATCTGTTCTGCTCGGCCCTGGATTTCATCTTTCTTACCGCCTCCGCTAACCATCGTAGTCGTATCACTACTGATGCTTATCTTGCGGCATTTACCCAAGTCGGACAGTTGTACTGCATCGAGCTTGATTCCTAAATCCTTGAAAATCGCTGTAGCACCAGTCAAGGTTGCGATATCGCCCAACATCGCCTTGCGACGGTCGCCATAACCGGGCGCCTTCACCGCACAGACGTTGACGATTCCTCTCAGCTTGTTCACCACCAGAGTAGCGAGCGCTTCGCCTTCCACGTCTTCGGCAATAATCAATAGGGGCTTACCCGATTTGGAAACAGCCTCTAACAGTGGCACCAGATCTTTCGCGTTGGAAATTTTTTCTTCAAAAACCAAGATCAGGCAACCAGCCAGTTCGGCGGTTTGATTGTCTTCGTCCGTTACAAAGTGAGGGGACAGAAAGCCACGATCAAACTGCATTCCTTCCACGACTTCAACTACCGTCTCGTTACTGCGTCCTTCTTCGACAGTAATCACCCCATCCTTGCCAACCTTGGCAAAGGCTTCGGCAAGCACACTGCCGATAGCCGGGTTGTTATTGCCTGCGATCGTGGCCACTTGCTGCAGACTTTTCTTGCTCTTCACATCAATGGGCTCCGCCATATTGGCGATAGCGGCAGTTACCGCCTCCACGCCCTTGGCGACACCTCGAGACAAGGCCATTGCGTCTGCCCCTGCGGCAAGCATCTTCACTCCTTCACGGAAGATCCCCGCAGCCAGAACCGTTGCCGTGGTGGTACCATCACCGGCCACATCGTTCGTCTTGCTCGCGGCTTCCTTTACCAACTGGGCACCCAGATTCTCATTGGGATCTTCCAATTCGATATCCTCCGCCACGGTAACACCATCTTTGGTCACCTTAGGCGAACCCCAGCCTTTATCCAGCACTGCATTACGACCCCGTGGGCCTAAAGTACTGCGTACTGCGCGTGCCAGTTTTTCAACCCCGGCGGCCAGTTGCCTACGTGCGTCGTCCTCAAATACCATCTGCTTGGGCACTTTGACTCCTCCTAATTTTCACTGCGTTTAGAGTAACCGCGTGTGGAATACTAAAATCATTAAACCTGCAGTAACAAAACTGGCAGGGTGTCTATCTAATCCAAGCCTATAGGAGCAAGCATCGTGCCAAGAGTCCTGCATATGTCGCAAATGTCTATTCTGAAACGCTTTACGTCAAACACAAGGGCAAAGACCGGGCCCAAGGGTAAAATGGGCTATATCCGTGAATGCCATTTTGGCAGGCTGTAAAAAGAGGCCGTTGGGGAAATTCCAGATGGGAACTCCAGACATCAGCCCAAAGTCCTTATTACAATCATCTGGATTGGGATTGGGATCGCCATATTCAACTTCCAGTTCATAGCGAATTCGATAGCGATTAATTCTAATCTACAATGGGGGTGTCAAGTTCTATCGGTTCTCTGGGAAATTAGTGATCACTGCACAGGTATCCTCTTATGCTAACCACCGACCAGATCTCACATTTTCGAAAGCAGGGTTTTGTCCTTGTCTCAGGGATTTTTGTCGACGAAGAACTGGACCAACTGGAGCGAGAATTCGACCAACTTGTCGAACGGCGAATCCATGCCCAGATCGCCACTGACGCCACCTGGCCCGGCGATTGGAAAAAAGATCAGCCTGCAGATCATGTTATTTTAGACTGTCACGATGTCCAAGCCTTCTCCTCTGCGTGGGCGCGGGCGATTGTACATCCTCGATTGACCGAAGCAATGAGCGATTGCATGGGATCGCCAAATATTCAGCTGCATCACACCAAATTGTTCCAAAAACCTGCCGGTAAAGGTGGTGGATTTCCCATGCATCAGGATGCACCCTATTTCCCGCATGCGAAAGACACCATGATGGCGGCCATTGTCCACCTGACCGATGCAACGGAGGAAATGGGCTGTTTCCAAATTATCCCCGGTTCGCACAAATTCGGACGACTACCTGAGTTTAATACACAAGCGCACTATCTTGACCCCAAACAGTACCCCGTTGAGGCTGGCTCACCGTGCGAAGCCAGTCGCGGCGACGTTTTGTTTTTTCATTACCTGGCGATTCATGGGTCAGGTGTGAACAGCTCCAACAAGGCGCGCAAAACCGTCTTGATTCAGGTGCGCAATCCGGAAGACCTGCCGATGGATGACAGCCACCCTTCCCACGCACAAGGCATGATGTTGCGGGGCATGAACCCACGGACAGACAACGTCCCCGACCAGCAGCATCGCGAATCTTCATAAGACACTCCCAAAGTCCAGTCATTGTCACTTACTGTAATTTTCAAGATCCAATTTCAACTGAGGACTCCTTTCGATATGTTTCCATTGCTTCGCCTCATGGCCTGCTGCCTTTGTTTTTTCAAATTTTCGCCGCACCTCACTCTGTCAGCTCAGGAAGCTCAACAGGCTCCCATCAAAACCGAGCCATCCTCGGTAGTCCCAGCACCGAAGAATTCCCCCAACGCTCTGGTTACGTTCACTGCAATGGGAGATGTCCCACGAGAACGGGCAGACGAAGGGCTACTGGTACGTCAACTGGCGGATTTGCCGTCTGATATCGAATTCGTAGTCCATTTGGGAGATATTAAGTCTGGCAGTACGGCCTGCGACGAACGAACCTACCTGAAGGTAGCCGGCTTGCTTGCTACCTCGCGGGTGCCCGTTTTGATTATTCCAGGTGACAATGAGTGGAATGACTGCGAACATCCGGGCAGCGCCTGGTCACTCTGGCTAAAGTATTTTTCTCGTTTTGAGCGGCATTGGGAGTTGGAATTTCCTTTCACCCGTTTCCCTCAACGCGACGAGCTTTTTTCCTTCGTCCATGGTGATGTCCTTTTCATTGGCTTGAACCTGGTAGGCGGCCGAGTCCACGATTCCTTGGAATGGAAGTTGCGACTCGCCGACAATGCAGAGTGGACTCGCCTCAATTTTCGCCATTTTGGAGCTAACGCTGAACGTGTGGTGGTACTTGGACACGCCACAATCACCGACAATAACACCGACTATTTCTCCACCCTGGTCAAGCAGGCTCAACAATTTGGCAAGCCTGTCTTGTATCTGCATGGAGATGGACATCGCTGGTCTAAGCGATATCCCTGGAAAGCCGAAAACCTGCTGGCGGTTCAAGTTGACGAGGGATCGATAGCCCCACCTGTTCAGATCACCGTAACCGACGACGAGACCCAACCTTTTGTATTTGATCGAAGACTGGAATTGAAGCAAGACTGAAGACCACCGCCTGAAGGCGGAGGGTTCGCCGACAGTCGGCTAAAGCCCGACTTTAATATTAGCCACCCTCAACACGAAAATCATCGTCCGGTTTT